>NZ_JBVJIJ010000005.1:0-430182 GCF_055586325.1 Dactylosporangium sp. NPDC051087
CCGGAGCGCACCGGCAGCGTCAGGCGGAACTGGGCGCCCTTGCCGGGCGCGCCCCAGGCCTCCAGCCAGCCGCCGTGCAGCCGGGCGTCCTCCAGGCTGATCGACAGCCCGAGCCCGGTGCCGCCGGTCTGCCTCGCCCTGGACGGGTCGGCCCGCCAGAAGCGGTTGAACACGAGCTTCTCCTCGCCGGTCTTGAGCCCGACCCCGTGGTCGCGCACGGTCACCGCCACGGCGGCGTCGTCCATGGCGAGGGTCACCACCACGGGCTTGCCCTCGCCGTGCTCGATCGCGTTGCCGAGCAGGTTGCGCAGCACCCGCTCGACGCGCCGCGGGTCGACCTCGGCGATCGCGCCGTCCTCCGGGGCGTCGACCCGCAACGGTACGCCGCAGCGCTCGGCGAGCGACTCGAGCCGCTCGGCGACCCGGCGGACGATCGGCGCGAGGTCGGTCGGCTCGGCGTCCAGGGCGGCGAAGCCGGCGTCGAACCTGCTGATCTCCAGCAGGTCGGTGAGCAGGTCCTCGAAGCGGTCCAGCTCGGCCTGCAGCAGCTCCGCGCTGCGCGCCGCCGCCGGGTCGAAGTCGTCGCGGGAGGCGAACAGCAGGTCCGCGGCCATCCGAACCGTCGTGAGCGGGGTGCGCAGCTCGTGCGACACGTCGGAGGTGAAGCGCCGCTGCAGGCGCGACATCTCCTCCAGACGGACGATCTGCCGCTGCAGGTTGGCCGCCATCTGGTTGAACGCCGCGGCCAGCCGGGCCAGGTCGTCCTCGCCCTTGACCTGCATGCGCTGGTCGAGCAGGCCGGCGGACAGGCGCTGGGCGGTGCGGGCGGCGACCCGCACGGGCATGACCACGAGCCGGGTCATGGTCGCCGCGATCAGCGCGAGCAGCGCCACGAGCGCGATGCCGGTCGCCGTCACCACCAGCGCGACGAACTCGACCAGATCGTTCTCGTCCTTCAGCGGCAGCAGGTAATACAGCTCCAGCGGCTCGCCGCCGGTGACGATCGGGGTGCCGAGGACCAGGAAGCGGGTCGGTCCCTGCCCGACGTCGAGGGTCTCGATCTGCTGATACGTCCCGGACCGGCTGCCGAGGACCGACCCGCGAAGTTTGCGCATCGACTCCAGCTGCATCACCGACGACGCGCCGGGGTCCGGCGAGGCCTCCCCGCGCGTCGAGTTGCGCCGCACGATGATGACCTCGGAGTAGGGCACGTCCATCGAGCTGGACAGGTTCGTCGCGACGATCCGCATCTTGCCGGGCAGCCCGGGGTCGTCGGCCTGGGTGTAGCCCTCCAGGTCCCTGGCCGCCTCCTCGGCGCCGCGCTCGATCTGCTCCTTCGACGAGTTGACCTTGGTGCGCATCACGCCCTGGCTGATCAGGGACGCGACGGTGTAGCCGAAGGCGGTGACCAGGATCGCCGAGAGCAGCAGCGTGATGCCGACGACGCGGAACTGCAGCGACCGGCGCCACTGCCGGCGGGCCGCCGCGTAGAAGCGCCGCAGCCGCCGGCTGACGGTGTGCGGGATCAGCCGCTTCGGCCGGAAGCGGCTGAAGCGGCGGACCTGCACGACGATCGGGTCGATACGCACCACGGGTGGGACCTGACCGCTCAGCCCGTGCCGGCCTTGTAGCCCACACCGCGGACGGTGAGGATGATCTCCGGCTTCTCCGGGTCGGGCTCGATCTTGGCGCGCAGGCGCTGGACGTGCACGTTGACCAGGCGGGTGTCGGCGGCGTGCCGGTAGCCCCAGACCTGCTCGAGCAGCACCTCGCGGGTGAACACCTGGCGCGGCTTGCGAGCCAGGGCCACCAGCAGGTCGAACTCGAGCGGAGTCAGCTTGACCTCCTCGCCGTCGCGCATGACGGTGTGCGCCGGCACGTCGATGGTGATCTGGTTGCCGGGCGGGCCGATGGTCAGCAGCTCGGGGGCGACGTCCTCACCGCGGCGCAGCCGGGCCCGCATGCGCGCGACCAGCTCCTTGGGCTTGAACGGCTTCATGACGTAGTCGTCGGCGCCGGACTCGAGGCCGAGCACCACGTCGACCGTGTCGCTCTTGGCGGTGAGCATCACGATCGGCACGCCGGACTCGGCGCGGATGGACCGACACACGTCGATGCCGCTCATGCCCGGCAGCATCAGGTCGAGCAGGACGATGTCGGGCCGACTGTCCCGGAACGCGCCGAGTGCACGCTCGCCGTCCGCGACGAAGGACGGGAGGAAGCCTTCGCTGCGCAGGACGATGCCGAGCATCTCGGCAAGGGCGGGGTCGTCGTCGACCACCAGGACACGGGCTCTCATGCGGTCCAATATTTCACCTCGACGCCCGAAGATGGGAACCCGATGCCCGATCTTGGTCAGTTTCGGGCCATCCGGGCAGGCAGGGCGGCCCGGTTCGCGGTCGCCGACTACGGTGTCCGCGTGGAGCAGTCCGGCCCCGTGATCCCTGTGATCCCTCTGCGTCCGCTCACGTTCGGTGAGCTGCTAGACGCGGCGGTGCTGCTGCTGCGGGCGAATGCCCGATTGCTCCTGATCGCCGCGTTCGTGCTGGCCGTGTGCGAGCAGGCCGTGCTGTTCCCGGTGCGCTCCGCCGCCGGCGTGCAGGGCACCACCGACCTGTTCGACGCCGACACGGACACCGGGCTGTGGTGGCTGGTCTTCTGCTGCGGCCTGACCACCGAGGGTGTCGTGCTGGCGCTGCTCGGCGGGCTGACCGGCGCGGCCGTCGGGCCCGCGCTCCTCGGCACCGCCGCGCCGGCCCGGGACCTGCTGCGCCAGTGGGCCCGCCGGGCGCCGGCGCTGATCGGCCTGGCGCTGCTCGTCGGCCTGATCCTGCTGCCGAGCGCCATCGTCGCGCTGCCCTGGATCTACTTCTTCGGCGCGATCGGCCTGGCGGCGCCCGCGCTCGTCGTCGACCGCGTCTCCCCCGGGCCGGCGCTGGCACGCTCGCTGACCCTGGCGCCGGTCGGGCTGCGCGGTGTGGCGATCCGGCTCGGCGGCTACGGCGGCTGGGCGGCGATCCGGGTGGCCATCGGCCTGGGCACCGCCGCCCTGCTGGACGTCTTCGTGCCGGCCGGGTCCACGGCCACCCAGATCGTGACCGCGGTGGTGTGGGTCCTGGCGAACACCGTCGTCTACGCCGCGCTCGCCTGCGTCGACGCGGTGCTCTACCTGGAGACCCGGATGCGGGTCGAGGGCCTGGACATCGCGGTCGGCCGCTCCCGCCGGCTCGGCCGCCCCGTCGACCTGGCCCACACCGCCGTGCTCGGCGCGGTGCAGCGGTGACCCGCGACTGGGCAGAGTTCCTCGAAGCACTGTCCTCGGCGATCGGGCTGCCGCTGCTGGTGTTCCTCCTGCTGGTGCTGGCGGTCGCCGGCGGCATGCTGCACTACCTCTACCCCCGCTGGGTCCCGCGCCGCTTCCCCCGGCTGCGGCTGCGCCTGCCCTGGCGCCGCCGGAAGGACAAGACGGAGCCGGACACGGCGGAGCGGGCAGCCGAGGCGTCCGCACCCGAGGCGACCGCCGAGCCGGAGGGCGGCGACGCGCTGCCCGACCTGCCCGCCAAGGTGTTCGCGACCCTCGCCGACCGGCTCGCCGCCGAGGGCCGCTACGCCGAGGCGGTCCGCGAGCGGCTCAGGGCGATCGTCCGAGGGCTGGCCGACCGGCGCGAGGTCGAGGTACTGCCGGGCATGACCGTCACCGAGGTCGCGCGCGCCGCGTCGGCGGTGGCGCCGGCGGTCGAGCCCGCGCTGCGCGGCGCGACCGGGATCTTCTCCGACATCTGGTACGGCCAGGTCCCCGCCACCGCCGAGCACGACACCCTGATGCGGCGGTACGCGGCGGAGGTCGACGCATGAAACAGCGGCGCTGGCTGCGGCTCGTGGTCCCACCGGTCGTCGTGGTGCTCGTCCTGATCACCGGGCTGGTGCTGTACCAGTGGGAACAGCCCGACGAGGAGGACTCCGCGTACCTGTCGCCGACGAGCACCGCGGACATCGGCGCGAGCGTCCTCGCCGATCGCGTGCGCGCCGCCGGCGTGACGGTCACCCGGGTCGGCAGCACCGCCGACGCGTTCCTGCCGCAGTACCGCGGCGACGTCACGATCCTGCTCACCACCCCGCAGCTGGTCCACACCGAATACCTGCGGCAGCTCGCGCTGCTGCCGGGCACGACCCAGGTCGTGGCCGTCGAGCCGGACCGTCAGACGCTGCTGCGCGGCCGGCTGCCGCTCACCGTCGGCCGGCGCGCCTTCGCCGGCTCGGTGAGCGCCCCGGGCTGCGACTACCAGCCGGCGGCCGAGGCCGGCCCGGCCGGGGTCCACCGGACGCGCTACGGGCCGGTGGACGCCGCCGCCGAGGACGAGGTCGCCCGCTGCTACGACGGCTCGCTGGTCGTGTTCAGCCGGGGCTTCACCACCATGACGCTCGCCGGCTCCGCCGACCCGTTCCGCAACGACCGCATCGGCGAGGCCGGCAACGCGGCGCTCGCCGTAGGCCTGCTGACCACCAGGCCGCGGCTCGTCTGGGTCGACCTGCACCACCGTGAGGCGCCGCCGAAGCAGCCGGAGCAGGCCCGGGCCTCCGGGGGGCCGTCGCCGACCCGGGCGCCCACGGCCGGCCCGACCGCCGGCCCGACCCCCGACCAGGACCTGCCCAGCGGCACCGCCACCGGGTCCGGCGACGCCCCCAGCACCTCGCAGGACGACGAGCAGCAGCAGGGCGCCGGCTCCGGCGAGCCGCCGAGCTCGCTGTGGAACGCGTTCCCGGCGTGGACCTACGTCGCCGCCGCGCTCCTCGCCGTCGCGTTCCTGCTGTACGCCCTGGCCAGAGCCCGCCGGTTGGGCGGGCCGGTCGCCGAGCCGCTGCCGGTCGTGGTCCGCGCCGGTGAGACGGTCGCCGGGCGCGGCCGGCTCTACCATCGGGCCAGGGCCCGCGGCGAAGCCCTGGCGATGCTGCGGGACGCGGCGTCGGTCAGGCTGACCCGGCTGCTGCGCCTAAAGCCCGGCACCGACCGGGCGGCGGTCGTGACCACGGTCGCCGCGTGGAGCGGCTGGCCCTCCGACGCGGTCGACGAGACGCTCTTCGGTCCCCCGCCCAAGGACGACGGGGCGCTGGTCGCCACGGCCGTCCGGCTGGAGGCGCTGACGCAGGCGGTCGCCGAGGCCGTCGTCGCCGAACAACCCGATTTCTCGTAAAGGAGCCCGACGGTGACCGACACCGCCATCCCGCTGGCAAAACCCGGGCCGGTCGGCGACCCGCGGCAGGCCCGTGACGCGCTCGGCCGGTTGCGCGCCGAGGTCGGCAAGGTCGTCGTCGGTCAGGACGCCGTGGTGTCCGGTATGGTGATCGCCCTCCTGGCCCGCGGGCACGTCCTGCTGGAAGGGGTGCCGGGCGTGGCGAAGACGCTGCTCGTGCGCACCATCGCCGCGGCGCTGGACCTGGACACGAAACGCGTCCAGTTCACGCCCGACCTGATGCCCGGCGACGTCACCGGGTCGCTGGTCTTCGACGCGCGCACCGCCGAGTTCGAGTTCCGGGAGGGGCCGGTCTTCACCAACCTGCTGCTCGCCGACGAGATCAACCGGACCCCGCCGAAGACCCAGGCGTCGCTGCTGGAGGTCATGGAGGAGCGGCAGGTGTCCGTCGAGGGCCGGGCCCGCCTCCTGCCGGACCCGTTCCTCGTCGCCGCGACGCAGAACCCGATCGAGTACGAGGGCACCTACCCGTTGCCGGAGGCGCAGCTCGACCGGTTCCTGCTGAAGCTGACCGTGCCGCTGCCGACCCGCGAGGAGGAGCTCGGGGTGCTCCGCGCCCACCACCGGGGCTTCGACCCGCGGCGGCTGCGGGACGCCGGGGTCACCGCCGTCGCGACCGCGGCCGACCTCGCCGCCGGGCGCGCCGCGGTGCAGCGGGTCGCGGTCGCCGACGGGGTCCTCGCCTATGTGGTCGACCTGTGCCGCGCGACCCGGGTGTCGCCGTCGCTGGAGCTCGGCGCCTCGCCGCGCGGCGCGACGGCACTGCTCGCCGCGTCGAAGGCCTGGGCGTGGCTGACCGGCCGCGACTACGTCACCCCGGACGACGTGAAGGCCCTCGCCCGGCCGACGCTGCGGCACCGGGTGCGGCTGCGGGCCGAGGCGGAGCTGGAGGGCGTCACCGCCGACGCCGTGCTCGACTCGGTCCTGGCGACCGTGCCGGCGCCCCGATGACCCCTGCGGACATGGGCGCCGCCGAGGGAGCGCGCGCGTGATCACCTGGCGGCCGGCGGCGGTCGTCGTCGGTGGCACGGTCCTGCTCGCCCTCGCCGGTGTCGCCGCCGGTGACCAGCTCGGCCGCGCCGGGCTGTGGCTCGGCGCGGCGGTCCTGCTCATCACCGTCGCCGCCGGGTGCGTCGCGGACGCGCTCGCCGCGGCGCCGCCGAAGGCGATCACGCTGTCCCGCTCCGGGAAGAGCTCGCTGTGGCTCGGCGACTCGGGCACCATCGAGCTGACCGTCCGCAACGGCTCCGACCGGCCGTTCGACGGACGGGTCCGGGACGCGTGGGTGCCGTCCGCCGGCGCCTTCCCCACCGAGCAGGACGTCAGGATCGAGCCGGGGCGGGCGGTCAGGCTCACGACGACGCTGACCCCGACCCGGCGCGGCGACCGGCCCGCCGTCCGGGTGACGCTGCGCTCCTACGGTCCGTTGCGGCTCGCGTACCGGCAGACCCGCCGCCACACCGCGGACGCCATGACCCCGTCGTGGCGCCTACGGGTCTACCCGGCATTCGCGTCGCGGCGGTTCCTGCCGGAGAAGGTCGCCAGGCTGC
Organism: Dactylosporangium sp. NPDC051087; assembly: GCF_055586325.1. Taxonomy (NCBI): domain Bacteria; kingdom Bacillati; phylum Actinomycetota; class Actinomycetes; order Micromonosporales; family Micromonosporaceae; genus Dactylosporangium; species Dactylosporangium sp. NPDC051087. Next base: position 6,803 of record NZ_JBVJIJ010000005.1, read on the forward strand.
GGGTCCTGGACGGGGCGGTGGTGACCCGGGGGCGCGGCCAGGGCACCGAGTTCGACACGCTGCGCGAGTACGTGATCGGCGACGACGTGCGCTCGATCGACTGGCGCGGCAGCGCCCGCCGCTCCGACGTGGTCGTGCGCACCTGGCGGCCGGAGCGCGACCGGCGGCTCGTCTGCGTCCTGGACACGGGCCGGACGTCGGCCGCCCGCATCGGCGACGAGCCGCGGCTCGACGCCGCCATGGACGCCGCGCTGCTGCTCGCCTCCGTCGCCGCCCGCGCGGACGACCGGGTCGACCTGCTCGCCGTGGACACCGCGGTCCGCGCGTCGGTGACCAACGTCGACAAGAGCACCCTGCTATGGCGTCTCGTCACCGCCATGGCCCCGCTCCAGCCGGCGCTGGTCGAGACCGACTTCGGCCTCGTCGCCGGCGAGGTCCTGCGCCGCGAGCGGAAGCGGGCCCTCGTGGTGCTGTTCACCGCGCTGGAGCCCGGCGCGCTCGGCGACGGCCTGCTGCCGGTCCTGCCGCAGCTCGCCGCCAGGCACAGGGTCGTCGTCGCCGCGGTGCACGACCCCGAGCTGAGCCGGATGGCGCAGCTCGGCCCGGGCGCGGGCCCGGCCGAGGTCTACGCGGCCGCCTCCGCCCAGCGGACGCTCGCCGAGCGGGAGCGGGTCAGCGCCGTGCTGCGCCGGCACGGCGTGGAGGTCGTCGACGCCCCGGCCGACGTGTTCGCGTCCAAGGTCACCGACCACTACCTCGCGCTCAAGACCAGCGGCAGGCTCTAAAGGCGTGTTTGGTCAGTGGATGCCGGGCTGCGGCGGGCCCAGACGCCGCCTGGAACCTCGCCTCGCTCCGACCTCACTGACCAAACACGTCTTAGGCGACGGGGACCCGCGCCTCCGTGAGCTCCTCCGGCAGGTCCGTCGACACGCCGGCGCGTTCCGCCGCCCGGCCGAGGACCACCACGTACACGAGGAACGCCACCCACACGACGACGCCGATCAGGTCCTTGAGCAGCATCGGCAGCGACGACGGCGTGAGATAGCCCTCCAGCAGGCCGCTGACCAGCAGCACCACCACGAGACCGAGGGCGACCAGCATCCCCTCCCGGGCCGCCTCCACCAGCGCCCTGCCGCGGGTGCGCAGCGGACCGGGCGCGATCCACGCCCAGCCGATCCGCAGCCCGACGCCGGCGCCGACGAAGACCGCGGTCAGCTCCAGCATGCCGTGCGGGATGATCATGCCGAAGAAGTCGTCGCCGCGGCCGTAGGCGATCATCACGCCGCCGGACAGGCCGACGTTGAACGCGTTGTAGAACAGCACGACCAGCACCGGCATGAGCAGCACGCCACCGGCCAGAAACTCCGCGGTCAGCACCGCGTTGTTGGTCCAGACGCGCAGCGTCGAGTTCTGCGACTGGAACTCGCTGTAGTAGCCGACGAAGTCGCTCTGGACCATGTTCGTGATCGCCGCGTCGTCCATGAACAGGTTCGCGACCTCGGGATGGGCCACGACGTAGGCCATGATCGCGAACGTGAGGACGCTGAACGACGTCGCCACGGCCGACCACCACGGCCAGGCCCGGTAGACGGCCAGCGGGAAGGTCGCCGTGAAGAACCGGCCCACGGTCGACCAGGAGAACGCGGGCGCGCCGGTGATCGCGTTGCGGGCCGCCAGGACCAGCCCGGACAGGCGGGCGACCAGCGCCGGGTCGGGCGACCGGCTGCGCACGACCGACAGGTGCGTGGCGGCGCGCTGGTAGAGCGCGACCAGCTCGTCGGCCTCCGCGGCCGTCACCCGCCGGCGGCGGGTCAGCTGGTCCAGCCGCCGCCACTCGGCGGAGTGCTCGGCGACGTACGCGTCCAGGTCCACGACGGCAGCGTAGACGCCCGGTGCCCTGCCGGGGCCCCGCGCGGGTGCACCGGGGCGGCATCCCTGTAGGACACTGTGCCCCATGAGCACCGCCACGCCCTCGCGACAGCCCCCGGGCGCCGCCATGGTCCAGGACGGCCCGGGAGACCGTCTCGTCAGCGGTGAGGCCGTCGAGCTCGACGTGCGGGTCGCCCGGCTCGGTTCGCGGGCGGTCGCCCTCATCATCGACATGTTCGGGCAGGTCCTGCTGTTCATGGTGCTGTTCATGCTGGCGTCGTTCGTCCGCCGCGCGGCGATGTCCGCCGGGCTCTTCGACGACGGGCTCGGCCAGGCCATCTTCACCGTCATGCTGGTGGTCACGGCGCTGGGCTATCCGGCGTTCTTCGAGACCGTCCTGCGCGGCCGCACCCCCGGCAAGGCCGCGATGGGGCTGCGCGTGGTCCGTGACGACGGCGGTCCCGTCCGCTTCCGGCACGCGTTCACCCGGGCGCTGCTCGGCCTGGCCCTGGAGTGGCCCGGCCTGCTGCTGCCGGTGGCGACCTGGGTCGCGAGCCTCAGCACCATGCTGATCGGCCGCGACGGCAAGCGCCTCGGCGACTGGGCCGCCGGCACGATCGTCATCCACGAGCGGACCCCGGCGAGCTGGGGCTGGGTGCCGGCGATGCCGCCGCCGCTGCGCTCCTGGGCGACCCGGCTCGACCTGACCGGCCTCGACGACAGCCTGGCTCTGGCGGTCCGGCACTTCCTCGCCCGCAACCGGGAGATCACCGAGCCGTCCCGCACGGCGCTCGGCCGGGCCCTGGCCCGCGAGGTCGCGAAGTGCACGACCCCGCCACCGCCGCCGGAGGCGCCGGGCTGGGCGTATCTGGCCGCCGTCATCGCCGAGCGCAACCGCAGGGCGACCGCCCAGCTGGTCAAGGCGCGGACGGCGGCGGCGAGCGTGTGGCCGGACCTGCCCGCGGCCGCCGGGCCGCAGTTGACCGGGCCGTTCGAGCGGCAGTCCCCCCACGACCCGCTGCGCCCCGCGGTGCCGTACTGACACCGCGAGACGCAGACCGGGCGTCAGACCAGCTTGACCGCCTCGGCGTAGTGGCACGCGCTGCGGTGCCCCTGACCGCGGTCGGTCAGCGCCGGGACCTCGTTCTTGCACAGCTCGCGCTCGCCCTCGCTGAGGTCGGCCGCGAACTTCGGGCACCGGGTCCGGAACCGGCAGCCGCTGGGCGGGTTGACCGGGCTCGGCACGTCGCCGGTGAGCAGGATCCGCTTGCGGACCCGCTCCTTGCGCGGGTCGGGCAGCGGGATCGCCGAGATCAGCGCCTGCGTGTAGGGGTGCGACGCCTTCGTGAAGAGGTCCTCGACGGTCGCCGTCTCCACGATGCGGCCCAGGTACATCACCGCGACGCGGTGCGCGATGTGCCGGACCACGGACAGGTCGTGCGAGACGAACAGGTAGGACAGCCCCAGCTCGTGCTGCAGGTCCTCGAGCAGGTTGATGACGCCGGCCTGGATGGACACGTCCAGCGCCGACACCGGCTCGTCGAGGACCAGCACCTTCGGCCGCAGCGCCAGGGCCCGGGCGATGCCGATGCGCTGGCGCTGACCGCCGGAGAACTCGTGCGGGTAGCGGTTGCCGTGCTCGGAGTTGAGCCCGACCGTCGACATCAGCTCGCGCACTTTCGCCGCGCCGCTGTCGGCGCCCCGGCCGCCCGCGAACAGGCCGTGGATCCGCAACGGCTCGGCGATGATCTCGAAGACGGTCATGCGCGGGTCGAGCGACGCGAACGGGTCCTGGAACACGATCTGCAGGTCGCGGCGCAGCGGCCGCATCTGCGACCGGGACAGCTGCGCCAGGTCCTTGCCCTTGTAGTGGATCTCGCCGCTGGTCGGCTTGATGAGGTTGAGCAGCAGCCGGGCCGTCGTCGACTTGCCGCACCCCGACTCGCCGACGAGGCCGAGGGTCTCGGTGGCGCCGATGTCGAAGGAGACGTCGCAGACGGCGTGCACCTCGCCGACCCGCCGGCGCAGGATACCCCGCGAGCGGACCGGGAAGTGCTTGACCAGGTTGCGCGCGGAGATGACCGTCCCTGTGGCGGCCGGCTTCGTGGTGTCGATCGTCGTCATGGGGTTTCCTCGGGCGTGTCGGCGGCAAGCTCCGTGTCGGCGACCGCGACCTCTTCGGTGTCGACGTCGATCGAGGTCACCGCGAAGACGTCGGTGGCCTGCGTGTCGACGAGCTGGTTGCTGAAGTGGCAGGCGGCGATGTGCTGGCCACCGGCCTCGACCGCGGTCAGGTCGGGCTCGACCTCGTCGCAGATGTCCTGGGCCATGGGGCAGCGGGGCCGGAACGGGCAGCCCGGCGGCAGGTTGAGCAGCGACGGCGGCGTCCCGACGATCGGGGTGAGCCGGGCGTCGCGGCCCTCGTCGACGCGGGGCAGGCTGCCGAGCAGGCCGAGGGCGTAGGGCATCCGCGGCCGGTAGAAGATGTCGTCGACGGTGCCCGACTCGACGAGCTTGCCGGCGTACATGACGCAGACCCGGTCGGCGTGCCCGGCGATGACGCCCAGGTCGTGCGTGATCAGCACGAGCGCGGCGCCGATCTCCGTGCGGGCGGCTTCGAGGGCCTCCAGGACCTGCGCCTGGACGGTGACGTCGAGCGCGGTCGTCGGCTCGTCGGCGATCATCACCTCGGGGTTGTTGGCCATGGCGATGGCGATGACGACCCGCTGGCGCATACCGCCGGACATCTCGTGCGGGTAGTTGTTGACCCGCTGCTCCGGGAACGGGATGCCGACGACCTTCAGCAGCTCCACCGCCCGGTCCCAGGCGGTGCGCTTGCTGACGTCGTGGTGCACCAGGACGGCCTCGGCGATCTGCTTGCCGATGCTGTACACCGGGTTGAGCGAGGTCAGCGGGTCCTGGAAGATCATCGCCAGGTTCTTGCCGCGGATCTTGCTCATCTCGCGGTCGTTCTTGCCCAGCAGCTCCTCGCCGCGGAAGCGGGCCGAGCCGGTGATCTTCGCGGAGGCGGGCAGCAGGCCCATGAGCGCGAGCGACGTGACCGACTTGCCGGAGCCCGACTCGCCGACGATGCCGAGCGTCTCGCCGCGCCGCAGCGAGTACGACACCCCGCGGACCGCCTTGACGAGGCCGTCCTCGGTGGGGAACGAGACGCTGAGGTTGTCCACCTCCAGGACGGTGTCGGTCGCGGTGGGGCGGGTGTTCAGTTCGATGGAGGTCATCGGCGCACCAGTGTCTGTCGGGGGTCGAACGCGTCGCGCAGGCCGTCACCGATGAAGTTGACGGTCAGCGCGATGAGGATGATGAACAGGCCGGGGAAGTAGAACAGCCACGGCTGGTCCTGCACGGAGAGCTTGGCGTCGTTGATGAGCAGGCCCAGGGAGGTGTCCGGGCGCTGCACGCCGAAGCCGATGAAGGACAGCGCGGTCTCGGCCAGGATCGTGGTCGCGATCGTGACGGTCGCCGCCACGATGATCGAGCCGAGCGCATTGGGCAGCAGGTGCCGCACGATGATGCGCATGTCGCTGGCGCCCATCGCCTTGGCCGCCTCGACGAACTCCTGCTCGCGCAGGGAGAGCACGACGCCGCGGACGACCCGGGAGATGCCGGCCCAGGCGAGGAACGACAGCACCAAGGCGAGGCCCCACCAGCTGGCGCCGCCGGAGATGTTGACCGACAGCGTCACGGCGATGGCGATGCTCGGCAGCGTGAGCACCACGTCGGCGAGCCGCATGAGCAGGCCGTCGGCCCAGCCGCGGTAGAAGCCGGCGATCGCGCCCCACAGCGCGCCGAAGGTGGTGGCGATCAGCGCGACGAGCAGCGAGATCTTCAGCGACTGCTGGGTGCCGCGCATGCTCTGCCCGAGCAGGTCGTGGCCGGCCTGGTCGGTGCCGAGGGGGTACTCCGCGGACGGCGGGGAGAAGCTCGGCCCGTCGATGTAGGAGTAGTCGTACTTCCAGAACATCGGGCCGACGAACGCGAACAGGACGATGATCAGGAACAGCACGAGGCTGCCGACGGCGAGCTTGTGCCGCAGGAAGCGGCGCAGGACCAGCTCCGCCTGGCTGCGCTGGCGGGTGGTGAGGACGGGGGCGGCCTCGGGAGCCTTGGTGACCAGTGAGTTACTCATAGCGGATCCTCGGGTCCAGCACGGCGTAGAGCAGGTCGGCGATGATGTTGAAGACGATCACCACGATGCCGGAGACGAGCAGCCAGCCGAGCAGTGAGTTGACGTCCCGCCGGGTGACGGATTCCAGCAGGTAGGTCCCCATGCCGGACCAGTTGAAGACGGTCTCGGTGATCACCGCGCCGCCGAAGATCCCGCCGATGTCGACGGCCGTGATGGTGGCGAGGGGGATCAGCGCGGTGCGCAGGGCGTGCCGGATCATGACCTGCCGGCTGCGCAGCCCCTTGGACCGGGCCAGCCGCACGTAGTCGCTGTTGAGGACCTCCAGCATCGCGCTGCGCTGGTACCGGCTCCAGGCCGCGTACGTGATCAGCGTCAGCGAGATGGTGGGTAGCACCATATGGCCCGCGATGTCGGTGATCTTGCCCCACGTGTCGAAGGTGTCGTGGTTGTAGTCCTGGTCGCCGAGTGTGTAGAAGACCTGCGAGCCGGTGCTCTGGTTGTACGCGACGCCGGCCTCCTTGAGCAGCAGCGCGAGCCAGAACGACGGGATCGACAGCGCGAGGAAGCCGACGAAGGTGAACCCGTAGTCCACTTTGCTGTATTGCCTGACGGCGCTCAGCACGCCGGAGATCACGGCGAGGAGGACCGCCAGCAGCATGGCCACGAAGACCAGCCGCAGCGTGACCCACAGCCGGTCACCGAGCTGCTCGCCGATGTGCAGGGACTTCTCGGTGGACTGCCCGAAGTCGCCGTGCAGGACGAGGTTGCCCAGCCAGTTGACGTACCGCTCCGGAAGGGACTTGTCGAGCCCGAGCCGTTTGGCCTCGAGCTGTCTGGTCTCGAGCGGGACCGGTGGGTTCCGCGCTTCCATGTCGTCGATGGGGTTGCCTGAGAACGAGGCAATGACGAACACGAATATCGAGGCGGCTATGAGCACCGGAATTCCGATCAGGAGCCGGCGCACCGCATAGGCGATCATGAGTTTCCTCCGCTTATTGGCAGGTGCGGGAGGACCCCGGACGCGCGCGGCGTCCGGGGTCCCCGTAGATCCGGTGCGTCAGGCCGCTTTCTGGCCCCACTCCTGGATGTTGTACGTCGGGCTCCACTGCGTCGCGTTGTCGCGGATGTTGACGTAGTCCGAGTACGTGAACGTCAGCGTCGGCTTCTGCGCGATCGGGAGGACATAGGCGTCCTTCGCCACGATCTCGTTGCCCTGGTTGATCAGGTCAGCGGCCTTCTTCGGGTCCAGCGAACGGGCACCCTCGTTGGTCAGCTTGTCGACCTCGGCGTTGGAGTAGCTGCCGTAGTTGCCGCCGTTGCCGGTGACCCAGTTCTGCTCGGCCGAGCCCTGGTAGAGCGGGCTGCCGACCCAGGCGAAGATGATCATGTCGTAGTCGGCGGTCGAGAGCGTCTTGCCCAGCGTCTCGGTGACCTCGATCTTGATCTCGACACCGATGTTCTTCAGCGCCGCCTGGACCAGCTCGGCGGTGGTGGCACGCAGCTGGTTGCCCTTGGTGTGCCGGAAGCGCAGCGCCGGGACGGGCTCGCCGGCCTTGGTGATGAGCTTGCCGCCCTCGATCTTGTAACCGGCGTCGGTCAGGATCTTCTTGGCCTTCTCGATGTCACCGGAGCCCTGGCCCGTCGGGGTCACGACGTCCTTGTAGTTCGGGTCGCCGGGGAAGAAGTTGTGGCTGCCGAGCGGCTTCGCGGCCTTGTCGAACACGCCGTAGGTCTTGTCGATGACCGACTTGACGTTGATGGCGGTGAAGATGGCCTGGCGCAGCGCGGTGTCGGCCAGGTACTTGTTCTTCAGGTTGAGGTCGATGTGCTCCCACTGGTACCCGTGACCGATGCGGTAGATCACGCCCGGGGTCTCAGCGGCACCGTTCACCAGCGCAGCGTTCGGCTGCGGGGACATGCCGGTGATCTCCTTGTTCTTCAGGGCCGGGATGACGCTGCCCTGGTCGATGATGAACTTGAAGATGACCTTGTCCAGGGACGGCTTGACCTTGCCGTACCACTTGTCGTTCTTCTTCAGCACCAGCGACTGGTCCTTGTTGAAGGCGTCGATGATGAGCGGGCCGCCGGACCAGGTGGGCACGGTCTCGCTGAACCAGTTGGAGGCGCTGTTGATGCCCTCGGGCTTGCTGAGGTCGAAGCCCTGCTTGGTCGCGAGGTGCGACGGGTAGAGACCGTCGGTGGAGTAGTTGCCCTTCCAGTCGGCGTAGGTCTTGCCGTCCTCGAAGGTGAGGGTCACGGTCTTGCCGTTGTCGGAGCCGACGACGCTCTTGACGATGTCCCAGCCGGACGTGCTGGCCGGCGTGCACTCCGTGCAGTGCTCCTTCTTACCGGAGTTCCACTTCCAGCCCATGATGAAGTCGTCGGCGCTGATGGCGGTGCCGTCGCTCCAGACCGCGTCAGACTTGATCTTGTAGACCACGGTCTGCGGGTTCTGGTTGGTGAGCTCGGCCGAGACCATCAGGTCGGTGTTGAGCTGCAGCGTGCCGCCCGGGTCGGACTTGAAGACCTGCGGGAGGACACCCGACAGGGCCTGCGACGCGACGAGCGTGTTGCCCTCTTCGGTGTTGATGTTCCAGCTGGTGAAGCTCTGCTCGAGGCCGAAGATGTATTCACCGCCCGGCTTGGTGTTGCCGCTGTTGCAGGTGTTCGGGCTCTTCTCGCAGTCGGCGTAGCCGGCGTTGGACGTCGGCGTCTCCTTGTTGCTCTCACTCCCGCCACCGCAGGCGGTCAACGTGAGCAGCGAAGCCGCCGTGACCGCAATGAGGCTGGTGAGCCCCTTCGATCTCGTGCGCATGTCTCCTCCAGTCAGGAACAACAGCCCTGGCCACGATGGAGTCCGCGGTCGCGGGCACGACCGTGGGCCAACCAGGCTGCGTTGTGGTGCCTAAAGGAAACGACGCGCTGGGCTACCTGCATAGAGGATGTAGAGATTCGTAACTGTCCCGTTATGCGGACTGTTGACAGACCATTTGCTCGATGAAATGGACGTTCCGAAGCCCTGAAGTTACAGATGGTGAAAGTAGATCTTGCTGACTCGCGCCCGAAATATCCGAGAAACACGCCTTCAAATGTGTCGAATCTACGCGAAGAGCGCCCGACCCCAGTGGTCGTCAGCGGCACGGATGCCCGGAGGGCAGGCGAACAAACCACTTGACACATGGCGGATGTACTCGTTGAGGCTGTCCTGGCGCGCGAGCCGGGTCTGCACGGGCACGAACTGGCGGCGCGGGTCGCGCTGGTACGCGATGAAGAACAGCCCGGCGTCGAGCCGGCCGAGCCCGTCCGACCCGTCGACGAAGTTGTATCCGCGGCGCAGCAGCCGCGCGCCGTCGTTGGCGTCCGGGTGCGACAGGCGCACGTGCGCGTCCGCGGCGATGAGCGGCGCACCGTCGGCGCCGGTCGCGGCGAACCGCGGCTCGTCGAACTCCTTCGCCCCGCCGAGCGGCGCCCCCTCACCCTTGTTCCGCCCGATGATCGCCTCCTGCTCGCCGAGCGAGGTGCGGTCCCACGTCTCGATGAGCATACGGATCTTGCGGGTGACGACGTACGAGCCGCCGGTCATCCACTCCGCGCCGTCACCCGGCTGCACCCACAGCTGCTCCTGCAGCAGCTGGGTGTCCTCGGCCTTCAGGTTGGCGGTGCCGTCCTTGAAGCCGAACAGGTTCCGCGCGGTGACCTGCCCGCGGGACGTCGAGGACGTCCGCCCGAAGCCCAGCTGCGTCCAACGCACGCTGACCACCCCGAAGCCGATACGGGCGAGGTTGCGCACCGCGTGGACGGCGACCTGCGGGTCGTGCGCGCACGCCTGGACGCAGATGTCACCGCCGGAGATCTCCGGCTTGAGCGTGTCCTTGGCGAAGCGGGGCAGGTCGGCGAGCGCCGCGGGCCGCCGGTCGGCGATGCCGAAGCGGTCCTTGCCGTCGGCGGTGCGAAACAGCGTCGGCCCGAACCCGATCGTGAGCGTGAGGCCGGACGGCGGCAGGCCGATCGCCTCGCCCGTGTCGTCGGGGGCGGCCTCCGGGGCGCCGCCGACCGCGCCGATGCTGCCGGCGTCGCGGCCGGCGGTCATCCGCGCGGCCGCCATGGTCCACTTCTCCAGCAGCTCGACGAGCTCCGCCTTCTTGTTCGTGATGACGTCGAAGGCGACGAAGTGCAGGCGGTCCTGGGCCGGCGTGACGATGCCGGCCTGGTGCTCGCCGTAGAACGGGATCGCCGCGCCCGCGTCCGCGGCCAGGGCGGGATGCGTGGCGCCGTCGATCAGCGTCATGCCTGCCACGCCCCCGGCCGCGGCGCCGACGACACCCGCGCCGGTGAGCCCGAGCATCTTGCGGCGATCCATCGCTCGTCCTTCTCTCTGTCGGTCCGACGTTCCGCCGGTCTGGCTTTTCTGCCGGTCTAGGAAGTGCTACTTCGTGGCGACCAGCGGGGCGACCTTGCTGATCGGCTCCGCGAGGGCGTTGATCGAGTCGGCGAGGGCCTTCAGGTCGGCCTCGGACAGCTCGTTGTGCAGCTTCCAGCCGTCGCCGCTGCGGTACTTGTCGAGCTCGGCCTGGGCCGCGGTGAACTTCTCCTCGAGCGTCTTGGCGAGGGCGGCGTCCTTCTCCTCGATGACCGGGCGGAGCGCGGCGATCGCGGCGCGGGAGCCTTCGAGGTTGGCCGCGAAGTCCCACAGGTCGGTGTGCGAGAAGGTGTCCTCCTCGCCGGTGATCTTGCCGGTGGCGACCTCGTCGAGCAGCTCCTTGGCGCCGTTGGCGAGGTTCAGCGGGGACAGCTGGACCGTGTTGGCCTTCTCGACGATCGTCTTGACGTCGGCGAGCAGCTTGTCGGCGGTCTCGCCGGACTTGCTGACGTCCTTGGCGACCCAGAGGTCCTTCTCGATCTTGTGGAAGCCGGTCCACTCCTGGCCCTCTTCGAGGTCCGCCTCGCGGGCGTCGATGGCCGGGTCGAGGTCGCCGAAGCTCTCCGCGACGGGCTCGATGCGCTCCCAGTACGTGCGGGCGACCGGGAACAGCGCCTTGGCCTTCTCGATGTCGCCGGCCTTGACCGCGTTGACGAACTCGGTGGTCTTGTCGATCAGCGCGCCGGTCTGGCTCTTCACGTAGCGCTGGTAGTCCTGCGTCGCCTGGGCGAGCTTCGCGTCGTCGGTGAGCGGCTTGGCGTCGCCGGTGGCCTTGAACCCGCCCCGGATGCCCTTGCCGATCATGCCGGGCTTGCAGGCCGTCTCGTAGGTGCCGGCCGGCAGCTCGACGATGAGCTCACGGCTCAGGCCGGGCGCCACGTTCTCGACCTCGCCCATGATCCGGTCGCCGCCGGCGTAGACGTAGAACTCGGTGACCTTGGCGCCCTTGTTGCTGATCGCGAACGTCACCGGGCCGGAGGCGACCTCGGTCTTCTCGACCTTGCACTCGGTGTCGGTCGCGGTGACGGCGATCTTGCCGTTGCCGGCCGCACCCGGTGCGCCGTCGTCCTTCTTGTCGCCACCGCAGCCGGTGAGCGTCAGCGCGGCGGCCGCGCCGGCGCTCACCGCCATCAACGTTGATTTACGCATGGTGCTCCTACGAAAAGGGGGTGGGTGCTGGGGCTATGCGGAGGTGCTGACCGGCTCCGGCGCCGGCTTCGGGGTCCTGAGCAGGGGCAGCAGGAACAGGATCAGGACGGGCACGCCGTAGCCGAGCCAGGCGACCGTCTCCAGCACGGTCGGCTGCGGCGTGATGTTGAACATGCCGCGGAGCAGCTCGGCGTACCACGCGTCCGGCGGCAGCGCCCCGGTCACGTCGTAGGCGTGCGAGTTGATGCCCGGCAGGACGCCGCTCTCCTGCAGGTCGTGCACCCCGTACTTGAAGATCCCGGCGGCGACGAGCACGAGCAGCGCGCCGGTCCAGGTGAAGAAGCGGGTCAGGTTGATGCGCACGGCGCTGGCGTAGAGCAGCCAGCCGAGCACGACCGAGGTGAGCAGGCCGAGGGTGATGCCGATCAGGGGCTCGGCGGAGTCCTTGGTGCCCTGCGCCGCCGCGTAGAACAGGATCGAGGTCTCCAGGCCCTCGCGGACCACCGCGAGGAAGGCCATGCCGGCGATGGCCCAGGCGCCGACCTGGATCGCCTCTTCGAGCCGGCCGCGCAGTTCGGCGGCCATCCGCCGGGCCATGCGGCGCATCCAGAAGATCATCCAGGTGACGAAGATGACGGCGGCGAACGAGGCGCACGCCTCGAAGAGTTCCTGCTGCTCGAAGCTCAGCTTCGCGGCGCCCGCCTCGAGGAGGGCGGCGAAGCCGACGGAGAGCAGCACGGCGGCGGCCACTCCCGCCCAGACGTGCTTCAGCAGGTGCTTACGATCACTCTTGACCAGGAACGCGACAAGGATCGAGACCACCAGCGTGATCTCAAGCCCTTCGCGAAGGCCGATCAGGTAGATGGCGGTCATTCGGGGCTCCGCAGGTTAGCCGAACCTTACTTAGGTCAGCGTTACCTTACCGGCCTCTGCGGGGGTTCTACAAGTTGTAGAACCCGCACGACGGCGAAGGGCCCGGCCGCCGTGGCGACCGGGCCCTTCCTCCGCACTGGGATCAGTAGCGGTAGTGGTCCGACTTGTAGGGACCCTCCACCGGGATGCCGAGGTACTCGGCCTGCTTCTTGGTCAGCTCGGTGAGCTTGACGCCGAGGGCGTCCAGGTGCAGCCGGGCGACCTTCTCGTCGAGGTGCTTGGGCAGCGTGTAGACGCCGACCGGGTACTCCTCGAGCTTGGTGAACAGCTCGATCTGCGCGATGACCTGGTTGGCGAAGCTGTTGGACATCACGAAGCTCGGGTGGCCGGTCGCGTTGCCCAGGTTGAGCAGGCGGCCCTCCGACAGCACGATGATCGAGTGGCCGTCGTCGAACTTCCACTCGTCGACCTGCGGCTTGATGTTGATCCGCGTGACGTCGGACCGCTTGGCCAGGCCGGCCATGTCGATCTCGTTGTCGAAGTGGCCGATGTTGCCGACGATCGCCTGGTGCTTCATCTGCGCCATGTGGTCGGCGGTCAGGACGTCGAGGCAGCCCGTCGCGGTGATGAAGATGTCGGCCGTGGAGACGACGTCCTCGATCGTGGCGACCTGGTAGCCGTCCATCGCGGCCTGCAGCGCGCAGATCGGGTCGACCTCGGTCACGATGACCCGGGCGCCCTGGCCGCGCAGCGACTCCGCGCAGCCCTTGCCCACGTCGCCGTAGCCGAACACGACCGCGACCTTGCCGCCGATCAGCACGTCGGTGGCCCGGTTGATGCCGTCGATGAGCGAGTGGCGGCAGCCGTACTTGTTGTCGAACTTCGACTTGGTGACCGAGTCGTTGACGTTGATCGCCGGGAAGAGCAGCTTGCCCTGCTGGTGCATCTCGTAGAGCCGGTGCACGCCGGTGGTGGTCTCCTCGGTCACGCCCTTGATGCCGGCGGCGACCTTGCTCCAGCGGCCCTTGTCCTCGGCGAGCGAGGTGTGCAGCAGCTGGAGGATGACCGCGTACTCCTCCGAGTCGGCGGTGTCGACGGCGGGAACCGCGCCGATGCCCTCGAACTCGGCGCCCTTGTGCACGAGCAGGGTGGCGTCACCGCCGTCGTCGAGGATCATGTTGGGCGCCTCGCCGTCCGGCCACAGCAGGACCTGCTCGGTGCACCACCAGTACTCCTCCAGGGTCTCGCCCTTCCAGGCGTAGACCGGGACGCCGGACGGGTTCTCCGGGGTGCCCTCGGGGCCGACCGCGATGGCCGCGGCCGCGTGGTCCTGGGTGGAGAAGATGTTGCAGCTGGCCCAGCGCACCTGCGCGCCGAGCGCGGCGAGGGTCTCGATCAGCACCGCGGTCTGGATCGTCATGTGCAGCGAGCCGGTGATCCGCGCGCCCCGCAGAGGCTGCGACGCGGCGAACTCACGGCGGATCGCCATCAGACCGGGCATCTCGTGCTCGGCGAGCTGGATCTCCTTGCGCCCGAAGGCCGCCAGGGAAAGGTCAGCCACCTTGAAGTCGCCCTCGGCGACGGTCTTCGGACGGCTCGCCTGGTCGGTCCGCGGCGGCAGCGTGCTGGTCATGCAGTCTCCTGGTCTGTGGGCCGGATCTGGGTCTGGGCCTGTCGCGGTCCGCGTTGATCGGCGTGCTGATCAAAGGCGCGGTCGAGGGCCCAAAGGCGGCGCGACTCTAACGGTACGCGGCAGCGCACTAGGGATGTTCACTGGCCTTTGGACAGCGCACGGGGCGGCGAGATTGCTCTCACCGCCCCGTGCTTCCCCCCGGTTTGGTTCCCCCGCGTGAGGCTCGGACTCAGTGCCAAACCCTGCGTAGTCAGAACATTACCCTGCGCACTCGCGATGTCAAGACGAATCCGGACAACTCGCCGCCTTTTGGGTTGCGGTTTTACGGGGTCGCGGCCTGGAAAACGTCGCCCTCGCCGCTCACGGCGATCTCGCCGCGGGTCGCCGGCGCGAACGCTGCCTGCCCTGCCTCGAGGGTGACCGGCAGCACGCCGTCGTCGACCCGCACGCCGCCGCGCACGCAGAGCACGATCCGCGGCCCGCCGCCGGGCAGCCGGACCGCCTGCGTGCCGGCGTCCAGGACCGCCCGGTGCAGGGTGAAGTCACCGACCGGCACCGGCCACGTGACCAGGCCGGGCGCCAGCTGCGTGGCCCTGGTGACCGGGTCGTCGAGCACCTCGAAGCGCAGCACCCGCAGCAGCTCGTCGACGTCGACGTGCTTCGGGGTGAGGCCGCCGCGCAGCACGTTGTCGGACGCGGCCATGATCTCCACGCCGACGCCGCGCAGGTAGGCGTGCAGATTTCCGGCCGGCATCCAGACCGCCTCGCCCGGATGCAGCCGCACCCGGTTGAGCAGCATCGCGACGATGACACCGGCGTCGCCCGGATACTGCGCCGCGAGCTCTCCGGCCAGCTCGTACGCCGGGCCGGGGCGGCCGGCACAGGCCGCCACGACCTCGTCCACCAGCCGCGGGTCCGGCTTGCCGAGCAGGCCGCGCACCGCGTCGTGCAGGGCGGCGGCCGGGTCGTCCTGGCGCAGCGCGCCGACCGTCTCCTCCAGCCCGTCGACGCCGAGCGCGGCGAGCTCCCCGGCGGCGACCGCCGGGTCGCGGAAGCCGCACAGCGCGTCGAAGTCGGTGAGCGCCACCAGCATCTCCGGCTTGTGCCAGGCGTCCACGTAGGACGGATGGCCGGCCGCGTGCGCCGCCCTGGCCTGCGCCAGGGTCGGGTGTGCCTGCAGCGACAGCGGCTGCGCCGCCGCGAGGATCTTCAGCAGGAACGGCAGCCGGGGGCCGAAGCGCTCGACGCCGGACGCGCCGAGCAGGCCGGTCGGGTCCGCGGCGATCGCGTCCGTCAGCGGTGTGCCGCTCACGGCGAGGCGGGACGGGCTCGCCGGGTGCGCGCCCATCCACAGCTCCGCCTCCGGCTCGGCCGTCGGCGCGGGACGCCCCTGCAGCGTGGCGATCGCGGTCTGCGACCCCCACGCGTACCTGCGGATCGGGCTGTCGAGCAGCTCCACGTCAGTGCGCCTCCGCGGTGTCCGGCAGGTCGGTCTTGGCCGGCTTCCCCGCCTGGTAGATGTCTGGCTCCAGGTAGATGATCCTGGCGATCGGGACGGCCGCCCGGATCCTGGACTCGGCGGCGTCGATGCCGCGGGCCACCTCGCCGGCGGTCTCGTCGTGCCGCACCGCGATCTTCGCCGCGACGAGGAGCTCGTCGGGGCCGAGGTGGACGGTCCGCATGTGGATCAGCGACTCGACCTCGGGCCCGGCGACGATCGCGGCCCGGATCTGCGCGATCTGCTCCGGGGAGGCCGCCTCGCCGACGAGCAGTCCCTTCATCTCCACCGCGAGGATCGCGGCGACCACGATGAGCAGGATGCCGATCGCGGCGGTGCCGATGCCGTCCCAGATGCCGTCGCCGGTGATCAGGGTCAGGCTGACGCCGAACAGGGCGAGGACCAGACCGACCAGGGCGGCGAGGTCCTCGAGCAGGATGACGGGCAGCTCCGGCTGCTTCGCCCGGCGGATGAACTGCCACCAGGTGACGTCGGCGCCCTTGACCTTCTTCGTTTCGACGATCGCGGTGCGGAAGGAGAGGCTCTCCATGACGATCGCGGCGACGAGCACCGTGACCGGCACCCACTGCCACTTGTCGATCGGCTCGGGGTGGCCGATCTTGTGCCAGGCCTCGTACAGCGCGAAGATGCCGCCGACGAAGAACAGCACGACCGCGACGACGAACGCGTAGACGTAGCGCTCCCGGCCGTAGCCGAACGGGTGCTCGGCGTCGGCCCGCCGCTTGGCCTGCCGGCCGCCGAAGAGCAGCAGCCCCTGGTTGCCGGAGTCGGCGACGGAGTGGATGGACTCGGCCAGCATCGACGACGACCCGGTGAGCAGGAACGCCACGAACTTGGTGACAGCGATGCCGAGGTTCGCAAACAGTGCCGCGACGACGGCCTTCGTACCACCCTCAGTGCTCATGGACTGACCAGCTCCTTCATCTCCGAGACCGCGGGCACGGCCATCGGATCGAAGCCGTGTGCGAGTCCAAGATAGATCGAAGCGAAGTCCGGCACCGCGACGAGAGACGCAAGTCGCTCCAGGGCCGAGCCGCCCTCGGCGGTGATGAGGCTGACCCGCACGCCGCGGCGCTCGGCGAGCTGCTGGACGGCCTCGGCGCGCTTCTCCTCCACCACGGACGGCTCGCCGTCGGCCTCCTCCTCGTCCTCGGCGAGGCCGCCGTCGCGGAGCAGGACCAGCCGCAGGCGGGTGACCGACTCGTCCTCGTCGCCGGGGTCGGCGAAGATGTCCCGGCCGGCCTCGGCGAGCCCGCCGTAGACACCGTCGAGCAGGCCGACCCGGCCGCGGCCCGCCTCGCCGAGAGCGCCGGCGACTGCCGGGTAGCGGGCGTTGGCGGCGAGGGTGTCGCCGAAGCGCCGGGCCGCGACGTTGGCCAGGGGCGAGGAGCCCCAGACGATCGGCACGGACAGCGCCAGGTCGAGCGCGAGGCTCTTGCCCGGGTTGACGAACGACTCCAGGGTCATGCGGCAGCGGTCGGCCTCTGCGTCCAGGCGCGCGGCGGTCTCCGCGAAGTCCGCCTCGTTGACCTTGACCAGGCCGAGCTGCCGGCCGGCGAGGAGCACCGGCACGGCGAGGCCCCACAGGCTGGCCCGGGCCGGTGCGCGGCGCGGCACCGGGATGAACGGCGCGCGGAAGCGGTCCGCGAGCGCGTGCAGCTGCGTGTCGGGGGCGCCGATCGCGACGAGCCGGGCGCCGCGCCGACCGGCGGCCTCGGCGGCCGCGAGGGCCTCCGGGGAGCGGCCCGACGCGGACACGGCGATGACGACGTCGGCCGCGCCGACCCAGCCGGGGATGCCGGCGCTGCGGTGCGCGAGCACGGGCACCGGGCAGCGCGGGCCCGCCACCGTCTCCAGGATGTCGCCCGTGCGGGCGGCGGTGCCGACCCCGGCGACGACGACCGCCCGCGGGCGCCCCTCGTCGGCCAGGGCGCTCAGGTCGGTCTCCGCCGCCAGGGCCGCCGACTCGCGCACCTGCGCACCGGCGGACGCGGTGGCGCGCAGCATGCCGCCCGGGTCGTTGCGCTCCAGGGCGGCGGCGTCGTCGAGCAGCGACAGGTCGATCTCGCGGTGCCCGCGGACGCCCGCGGTGCCCTCCAGGGGGTTCACTCGGCACTCCCCTCGGGGGAGCGGGCCTCGTCGAGCAGGAGCACCGGGATGCCGTCCCGGATCTCGAAGATCCGCCCGCATTGCGTGCAGGTCAGCGTCTGCGCCTCCTCGTCGAGGGTCAGCTCGGCGTGGTGCTCGTCCGGGCAGCGCAGGATGGAAAGCAGGGCGGGGTCGACGGACACGTCTCTTCCAACTCCTTCAGGCAGCAATCATCAGCGGCGGATGACGGCAAGCATTTCATCGCGCAGCGCCGCCATCCGCTCGGCGGTCGGCGCCTCAACGTTAAGCCGCAGCAGCGGCTCCGTGTTGGACGGGCGGACACTGACCCAGCTGCCGTCGGGAAAGTCCAGCGTGATCCCGTCGAGGTGGTCGACCGGGACCGGATACGCCGCCTGGATCTCGGCCAGCTTCGCGGCCGGGTCGGCGACCGTCGAGTTGATCTCCCCGGAGTCCGCGTAACGGACGTAGTCCTTGGTCAGCGCCGAGAGCGGGGCCGCCTGGCCGCCGAGCATCGCGAGGGTGTGCATCGCGGCGAGCATGCCGGTGTCGGCGCCCCAGAAGTCGCGGAAGTAGTAGTGCGCCGAGTGCTCGCCGCCGAACACCGCGCCCGTCGTGGCCATCTCGGCCTTGATGAACGAGTGCCCGACGCGGGTGCGGACCGGGACGCCGCCGTGCTCGCGCACGATCTCCGGCACGGCCCGGGAGGTGATGAGGTTGTGGATGATCGTGGCGCCCGGGGCCTTCGCCAGCTCCCGCACCGCGACCATCGACGTGATCGTCGAGGGTGAGACGGCCTCGCCGCGCTCGTCGACGACGAAGCAGCGGTCGGCGTCGCCGTCGAAGGCCAGGCCCAGGTCGGCGCCGGTCTGCCGGACCTTCGCCTGCAGGTCGACCAGGTTGGCCGGCTCGAGGGGGTTGGCCTCGTGGTTGGGGAACGAGCCGTCCAGCTCGAAGTACAGCGGGACGATCGTCAGCGGCAGGCCCTCGCCGAGCACGGCCGGCACCGTGTAGCCGCCCATGCCGTTGCCCGCGTCGACGACCACGGTCAGCGGCCGGATGCCGCTCAGGTCGACCAGGCCGCGCAGGTAGGCCGCATAGCCCGGAAGCATGCCGCGCTGCTCGATCCCGCCGACCCGCCCGCCGGACGGCGCCTCGCCGCGGCCCTCCAGGATCGCCTGCGCGCGCTCGCGGATCTCGGCGAGACCCGAGTCCTGACCGACCGGCTTCGCGCCCTTCTTGCAGAGCTTGATGCCGTTGTACTGCGCGGGATTGTGGCTGGCGGTGAACATGGCACCGGGCAGGTCGAGCGTGCCGGACGCGAAGTACAGCAGGTCGGTGGAGCCCAGCCCCGACTCGACGACGTCGGCGCCCTCGGCCTGGACCCCGGCGGCGAACGCGGCCGCGAGGGCCGGACCCGACTCGCGCATGTCGTGCGCGGTCACCACGCGCTCCGCGAACTCCCCGCGGTTACGCAGCGTCTGCACGAACGCGCGGCCGAGCGCCTCCGCGACCGGCTCGTTGAGCTGGTCGGGCACCGTCCCCCGCACGTCGTAGGCCTTGACGATCCGGCTCAGGTCGATCACAGTCCGCGCTCCTGTCGTGGTCGCTGTCCTATGTCGAAGCCTAGTGCGGCGACGATCCGCGTACCGGTCAGTCGGCAGTTGCCGGTGTTAGTTCACGTCACGGGTGTGGTAACAGCATGGTCGTGGCCGAGGAAGGTAACTCCATGAGGGCGATCATCGCCGCGCTCGCCGCCAACCTCGGCATCGCGGTCAGCAAGTTCGTCGCGTTCCTCTTCACGGGGTCCTCGGCGCTGCTGGCGGAGGCCGTGCACTCGGTCGCCGACACCGCCAACCAGCTGCTGCTGCTCATCGGCGGGCGGCGGGCCAAGCGGGTCGCCTCGCCCCTGCACCCCTTCGGCTACCAGCGCTTCCGCTACTTCTACGGCTTCCTGGTGACGCTCGTCATCTTCCTCGTCGGCGGCGTCTTCGCCCTGTTCGAGGGATGGGAGAAGCTGCACTCCCCGGAGCCGGTCGAGTCGCCGGTCTGGGCCTTCGCGGTGCTCGGGGTGTCGATCGTGCTGGAGGGCTTCTCGCTGCGCACGGCCGTGCACGAGGCGCAGCCGGAGCGGCGCGGGCTGCCGTGGCTGCGCTTCATCCGGACGACCCGGTCGCCGGAGCTGCCGGTGGTGCTCGCCGAGGACTTCGGGGCACTGACCGGTCTGTTCTTCGCCACGGTCGGGATCACCCTCGCCGTGGTCACCGGCGACGGGCGCTGGGACGCCGTCGGCACCATCGCCATCGGCATCCTGCTGGTCATCATCTCGATCACCCTGTCGACGCGGATGCGCAGCCTGCTGATCGGCGAGTCCGCCGACCAGGAGACGCTGCGCCGGATCGAGACCGCGATCGAGGCCGAGCCGCTGGTCGAGCGCATGATCCACCTGCGGACCATGCACCTGGGCCCGGACCAGCTGCTGATCGCGGCCAAGGTCGCCTTCGCCCCCGGCGAGACCGTGGCGCGGGTGGCGGAGGCGATCGACAGCGCCGAGACCCGCATCCGCGAGGACCTCGACGACGAGTGCTTCATCTTCCTGGAGCCCGACGTCTGGGACCAGCGCCTGCACGAGACGGAGGCCAGGCCGCCGGGCTCTCCGGCGCCTACAGCTGCAGACCCGTCAGCACCATGACCCGCTCCTCGGTGTAGTCGGCCATGGCGCTGGCCAGGCCCTCCCGGCCGACGCCGCTGGCCTTGGCGCCGCCGTAGGGCATCTGGTCGGCGCGGTAGCTGGGGACGTCACCGATCACGATGCCGCCGACGTCGAGGACGCGGTGCGCCTCGAAGGCGCGGTCGAGGCGGCGGGTGAAGACGCCGGCCTGCAGGCCGAACTGCGAGTCGTTGACCGCGGCGAGCCCCGCCTCGTCGGAGGCGACCCGCTCCAGCACCAGAACGGGGCCGAAGACCTCCTCGCACACGACCTTCGCGTCGCGGGGCACCCCGGTCAGGACGGTCGGGGTGTAGGCGGCGCCGTCGCGGGTGCCGCCGGTCAGCACCTTCGCGCCGGCCGCGACGGCCTCGCCGACCCAGGACTCGACCCGCTGCGCGGCGGCCTCGGTGATCAGCGGGCCGACGTCGGTCGCGTCCTCCCACGGCGAGCCGGTCACCTGCGCCTCGACCGCCGCGACGAGCTTGTCGGTGAGCGCGTCGAAGTGCCGGTCGTGGACGTAGACCCGCTGCACGGCGATGCAGCTCTGCCCGGCCTGGTAGTTGGAGAACGTGGCGACGCGGGTCGCGGCCCAGTCCAGGTCGTCCCAGTCCTCGCAGACGAGGACGGCGGCGTTGCCGCCGAGCTCCAGGGTGACGTGCTTGCGCGGCACCGCCTCGCGGATCTGCCAGCCGACCGGGCCGGAGCCGGTGAAGGACACCACCGGCAGGCGCGGGTCGGCGACGAGGGCCGGCGCGCGGTCGTTGGGGATCGGCAGGACCGACCACATGCCCGCGGGCAGGTCGGTCTCGGCGAGGATCTCGCCGAGCAGCAGCGCGCTGAGCGGGGTCGCCGGGGCGGGCTTCAGCACGATCGGCGCGCCGACCGCGATCGCCGGGGCGACCTTGTGGGCGACCAGGTTGAGCGGGAAGTTGAACGGCGCGATGCCGAGCACCGCGCCCTTCGGCACCCGCTTGACCAGTGCCGTCCTGCCAGTCGCGGCGGGGTCGGTGTCGAGGCGCTGCACGGCACCGGAGAAGCGGCGGGCCTCCTCGGCGGCCCAGCGGAACGTGGACACCGCCCGGCCGACCTCGCCTCGGGACCACTTGAGGGGCTTGCCGTTCTCCCCGGTGATCAGCTGGGCGATCTCCTCGGCGCGCTCCTTGAGCCGGGCGCTCACGTGGTCCAGCGCCGTGGCGCGGACGCTCGCCGGCAGGGCGGCGGCCTCGGCCCGCACGGCCGCCGCCGCGGCGACGGCCTCCTCCACCTGCTCGGGGGTGGCGTTGGAGGTGGTGCCGACGACGCGGCCGTCGAACGGATGGCGGATCTCGACAACCTCGTCGCCGGTCGCCGGTCGGCCTGCAATGAAGAACGGGGTCACAACCGCCAGCCTACGCCGCCGCACCGCCGTTCACGACGCGGAAACAGTTGCTCAAGGGGTTGTGCACTGCGGAATCGGTGGAAGGATGTGGCTGCCGGCACTCAAAGGAGTGGACATGACCAAGCAACTGCAGAACTTCATCGACGGCGCCCACGTGGAGCCCGCCGACGGCCGTTACTCGGACCTGATCGACCCGTCGACCGGCGAGGTGTTCGCCGCAGCACCCGTCTCGGGCGAGGCCGACGTCGACCGCGCGGTGAAGGCGGCC
This sequence comes from Dactylosporangium sp. NPDC051087, assembly GCF_055586325.1. Taxonomy (NCBI): domain Bacteria; kingdom Bacillati; phylum Actinomycetota; class Actinomycetes; order Micromonosporales; family Micromonosporaceae; genus Dactylosporangium; species Dactylosporangium sp. NPDC051087. The sequence goes on from NZ_JBVJIJ010000005.1 coordinate 28,878, forward strand.
AGCAAGGCGTTCGAGACGTGGCGCGACGCCACGCCCGCAGAGCGGCAGCGCGCACTGCTGAAGCTCGCCGACGCGATGGAGGACCGCGCGGCCGAGCTCATCGACGCCGAATGCCAGAACACGGGCAAGCCCCGGGCGCTGACCACCAGCGACGAGCTGCCGCCCGCGGTCGACCAGGTCCGGTTCTTCGCCGGCGCCGCCCGGGTGCTTGAGGGCAAGTCCGCCGGGGAGTACATGAAGGGCCACACCAGCTACGTCCGGCGCGAGCCGATCGGCGTCTGCGCGCAGGTGACCCCGTGGAACTACCCGCTGATGATGGCCATCTGGAAGATCGCGCCGGCCCTCGCCGCCGGCAACACCGTCGTGCTCAAGCCTTCGGACACCACCCCGGTGTCGTCGCTGCTGCTGGCCGAGCTGGCCGCGGAGTTCCTGCCGCCGGGCGTGCTCAACGTCGTCACCGGCGACCGGGACACCGGCCGCGCCCTGGTGTCGCACCCCGTGCCGCAGTTCGTGTCGATCACCGGGTCGGTCCGCGCGGGCCGCGAGGTGGCGGGCGCCGCCGCGCCCATGCTCAAGCGCACCCATCTGGAGCTCGGCGGCAAGGCGCCGGTCGTGGTCTTCGACGACGCCGACCTGGAAGCGGCCGCCGAGGCGATCGCGGTCGCCGGCTACTTCAACGCCGGCCAGGACTGCACCGCCGCCACCCGGGTGCTCGCCGGCCCCGGCATCTACGACGACTTCGTGGCCGCGATCGCCGAGCAGGCCGCCGCGACGAAGACCGGCGCGCCTGACGACGAGGACGTGCTCTACGGCCCGCTCAACAACGCCAACCAGCTGGCCCGGGTGGCCGGGTTCCTGGACCGGCTGCCGGACCACGCGAAGCTGAACGCCGGCGGCGCGCGGGTCGGCGACAAGGGGTACTTCTACTCCCCCACCGTCGTGTCCGGCCTGCGCCAGGACGACGAGATCATCCAGGACGAGGTCTTCGGGCCGGTCATCACCGTGCAGCGCTTCACCGACGAGGACGAGGCCGTCCGCTGGGCCAACGGCGTGGAGTACGGGCTGTCCTCCTCCGTCTGGACGAAGGACCACGGCCGGGCGATGCGGATGACCCGCCGCCTCGACTTCGGCTGCGTGTGGGTCAACGCCCACATCCCGATCGTCGCGGAGATGCCGCACGGCGGCTTCAAGTCCTCCGGCTACGGCAAGGACCTGTCCATGTACGGGCTGGAGGACTACACCCGCATCAAGCACGTCATGCACAACATCGAGCTGTAGATGACGACCTCCGAGGACATCCACCAGCGCAGGACCGCTGCGGTCGCCCGCGGCGTCAGCAGCATGATCTCGTCCTACGTGGACCACGCGTCGGGCGGCACGCTGTCCGACGTGGACGGTCGCGAGTGGATCGACATGGCCGCCGGCATCGCCGTCACCAACGTCGGCAACGCGTCGCCGAAGGTGGTCGAGGCGGTGCGGCGGCAGGTCGAGCGCTTCACCCACACCTGCTTCATGATCGCGCCGTATGAGGGCTACGTCGCGGTGTGCGAGCAGCTCAACGCGCTGACCCCGGGCTCGTTCGAGAAACGCTCCGCGCTGTTCAACTCCGGCGCCGAGGCGGTGGAGAACGCGGTGAAGATCGCCCGGCACGCGACCGGGCGGCAGGCCGTGGTGGTGTTCGACCACGCGTACCACGGCCGCACCAACCTCACGATGGCGCTGACCGCGAAGGCGATGCCCTACAAGCACGGCTTCGGCCCGTTCGCCGGGGAGATCTACCGGGTGCCGATGTCCTACCCGCTGCGCGACGGGCTCTCCGGCCCCGACGCGGCGGCCCTGGCGATCGGCATGATCGAGAAGCAGGTCGGCGCGGACCAGGTCGCCGCCGTGCTCATCGAGCCGGTCCAGGGCGAGGGCGGCTTCATCGTCCCGGCGGCGGGGTTCCTGCCCGCGCTGGCCGCGTGGGCGCGGTCCAGCGGGGCGCTGTTCGTCGCCGACGAGATCCAGACCGGCTTCTGCCGCACCGGCGAGTGGTTCGCCTCCACGCATGAAGGGGTCGAGCCGGACCTCGTCACCACGGCGAAGGGCATCGCCGGCGGCCTGCCCCTCGCGGCGGTGACCGGCCGGGCCGAGGTCATGGACGCCGTGCACGCCGGCGGCCTCGGCGGCACGTACGGTGGCAACCCCATCGCCTGCGCGGCGGCCCTGGCCTCGATCGAGACGATGCGGGAGCTGGACCTGCCCGCCGCGGCGCGACGGATCGAGTCGGTCATGCGGCCGCGCCTGGAATCCCTCGCCGCCGCGCACCCGGAGATCGGCGAGGTCCGCGGGCGGGGCGCCATGCTCGCCCTGGAGCTCGTCGTGCCGGGCTCCTCGGGCCCGTCCGGCCCGGCGCCGGACGCGGCGCGGACCGCGGCGGTCCAGAGGGCGGCGCACGAGGCCGGCCTGCTGCTGCTGACCTGCGGCACCTACGGCAACGTGATCCGCTTCCTGCCGCCGCTGGTCATGGACGACGCAACCCTCGGCCGGGCGCTGGACATCGTGGAGTCGGCCTTCTAGACGGTCCGCCGGTGCCCCTCACCGAAAGGGGCACTGGCGGATCACGCGTGACCCGGGTCACTATGGGGCGATGCGGAATCCCTGGCTGGCCCTGCGTGCGGGCGCCGACCCGCGCGAGCGGACCCGGCAGATGGGTGCCGCCCACGACGCGTTCCTGGCCGGCGGGGGCACCGTCGGTGACGTGCGCAGCGTGGTCGCCGAGTCGTGGCGGCGCAGCGCGGCGGCCCGGCTGGACCCCGACGCCGCGGCGCCGGTCGACCTGGACTCCCTGGAGGAATACCGGGCGAGCCATCCGCTGCGGCACACCCTGCCGCTCTTCCGCGACCTGCTCGGCAGCATCGCCGAGGACGGCGACCACCTGATGGCGATCTGCGACGCGCAGGGCCGGCTGCTGTGGGTCGAGGGGCACAGCGCGGTCATGCGCAAGGCGGAGGCGATGAACTTCGTCGCCGGCGCGCACTGGGACGAGGCGCACGCCGGCACCAACGCGCCCGGCACCGCCGTCGCCGTCGACCACGCGGTGCAGATCTTCGCGACCGAGCACTTCAGCCGGGCCGCGCAGCCGTGGACGTGCTCCGCCGCGCCGATCCACGACCCGCGCACCGGGCTGCTGCTCGGCGCCGTCGACGTGACCGGCGGCGACCACCTGGCCAACCCGCACAGCCTCGCCCTGGTGCAGGCCACCGCCCGCGCCGCCGAGGCGCACCTGGCGGCGCACCTGCCCACGCTGCCGGCGGCGCGGTCGGGGCGCTTCGCCGCTCTCGGGCGGGACGAGGGCGTGCTGCAGGCCGCGGGCCGCACCTCGAAGCTCGGCCGGCGGCACAGCGAGCTGCTGGTCCTGCTGCTGCAGCACCCGGAGGGGCTGACCGGCGACCAGCTCGGCCTGGAGCTCTACGGTGACGACCTGCTCAACCCGGTGACGCTGCGGGCGGAGCTGTCCCGGCTGCGGCGGATCCTCGGCCCGCTGCTGTCCTCGCGCCCCTACCGGCTGGAAGCGCCGGTGACCGCGGACTTCCAGGACGTGGTGCAGCTGCTGCGCCGGGGCGACGTCGCGGCGGCGATGCGGGCGTACGGCGGCCCGCTCCTGCCCGGCTCCGACGCCCCGGGGATCGTGCGGCTGCGGCGGCTCGTCGAGGGCCAGCTCCGCGCCGCCGTCCGCGCGTCGGCGGACCCGGTGCTGCTCGACGACTGGACCCGGTCCAGCTGGGGCGCGGACGACCTGTGGATGTGGGAGGCCCTGGCGGCGGTCCTGCCGGCCGGGTCGCCGAGAGCGGCGATGGCGCTGGACCGGATCCGGCAGCTCGGCGACGAGTACGCGCCGATCGACGCAACGTGGTTGCAACGTCCCCGTAACTAACGTCCGGGCATGACCCGTTACGCAGCACCCGGCCAGGACGGGGCCCTGGTGACGTTCCAGCCCCGCTACGACCACTGGATCGGCGGCGAGTACGTCAAGCCCGCCCGCGGTCAGTACTTCGAGAACCCCTCCCCCGTCACCGGCCAGGTCTTCTGCGAGATCGCCCGGGGCACCGCCGAGGACGTCGAGGCCGCCCTCGACGCCGCGCACGGCGCCGCCGACGCCTGGGGCCGCACCTCGGTCGCCGACCGCGCCAACATCCTCAACCGGATCGCCGACCGCATGGAGGCGAACCTGGAGCTGCTCGCCGTCGCCGAGACCTGGGAGAACGGCAAGCCGGTCCGGGAGACCCTCGCCGCCGACATCCCCCTGGCGATCGACCACTTCCGCTACTTCGCCGGCGCCATCCGGGCCCAGGAGGGCAGCCTCGGCGAGATCGACGACGACACCGTCGCGTATCACTTCCACGAGCCGCTCGGCGTGGTCGCGCAGATCATCCCGTGGAACTTCCCGATCCTGATGGCGACGTGGAAGCTCGCGCCGGCCCTCGCCGCCGGCAACGCGGTCGTGCTCAAGCCCGCCGAGCAGACCCCCGCCTCGATCCACGTCCTCATGGGCCTGATCGCCGACCTGCTCCCGCCTGGCGTGGTCAACATCGTCAACGGCTTCGGCGTCGAGGCCGGCAAGCCCCTGGCCAGCAGCCCGCGGGTCGCGAAGGTCGCCTTCACCGGCGAGACCACGACCGGGCGGCTGATCATGCAGTACGCCAGCGAGAACATCAAACCGGTCACCCTGGAGCTCGGCGGGAAGTCGCCGAACATCTTCTTCGACGACGTGAGCAGCGCCGACGATGCGTTCTTCGACAAGGCCCTGGAGGGCTTCGCGATGTTCGCGCTCAACCAGGGCGAGGTCTGCACCTGCCCGTCGCGCGGGCTCGTCCAGCAGGGGCACTACGCGGACTTCATGAGCGCCGCCGTCGACCGGGTGAAGGCGATCAAGCAGGGGCACCCGCTGGACACCGACACCATGATCGGCGCGCAGGCGTCCAACGACCAGCTGGAGAAGATCCTCTCGTACCTCGACATCGGCCGGCAGGAGGGCGCGAAGGTCCTCATCGGCGGCGAGCGCGCCGACCTCGGCGGCGAGCTCAGCGGCGGGTACTACGTGCAGCCCACCGTCTTCGAGGGCGACAACGCGATGCGGATCTTCCAGGAGGAGATCTTCGGCCCGGTGGTGTCGGTGACCTCGTTCGCCGACTTCGCCGACGCCATCAAGATCGCCAATGACACGCTGTACGGCCTGGGCGCCGGCGTCTGGACCCGCGACGCGAACACCGCCTACCGCGCGGGCCGCGCCATCCAGGCCGGGCGCGTGTGGACCAACTGCTACCACGCCTACCCGGCGCACGCCGCGTTCGGCGGCTACAAGCAGTCCGGCATCGGCCGGGAGAACCACAAGATGATGCTGGAGCACTACCAGCAGACGAAGAACCTCCTGGTGAGCTACTCGCCGAACAAGCTCGGGTTCTTCTAGACATGTCCCGGGTAGACGTCACCCCCGCGGCGGCCGAGCTCATGCGGTCGCTGCGGGGCACCCACGGCCCGCTGATGTTCCACCAGTCCGGCGGCTGCTGCGACGGCAGCTCGCCCATGTGTTACGTCGAGGGCGAGTTCCGCACCGGCTCGTCGGACGTGCTGCTGGAGTCGCTGCGCATCGACGGCGTCGAGGAGCCGATCACGTTCTGGATGTCGAGGTCGCAGTTCGAGCTGTGGAAGCACACCCATCTCACCGTCGACGTCGTCCCCGGACGCGGCAGCGGCTTCTCCCTGGAGGCCCCGGAGGGCGTCCGCTTCCTCATCCGGTCACGGCTGCTGACCGAGGACGAGCTAGCGGCCCTGCAGTAGGGGCTGGCGGGGGTCCCAGGGGTCGCCGCGCCGGCGCCGGGCGATGGCGGACAGGGCTTCGAGCACGACGCGGTTGGCGAGGTACGCGGTGATCTCGGCGTGGTCGTACGGTGGCGACACCTCGACCACGTCGACGCCGGCGATCGGCAGCTCGTAGCAGCAGCGCCGGACCGCGTCCAGGAGCTGCCGGGAGGTGAGGCCGCCAGGCTCGGGGGTGCCGGTGCCGGGGGCCATGCCGGGGTCGACGACGTCGACGTCGACGGACAGGAAGACGCCGTCGCAGTCGTCGGTCGCGATCGTGAACGCCTCGGTGAGGCACTCGTCGAGACCACGGGCGACGATCTCCGTCATCTCGTAGGAGCGCATCCGCTGCTGCGCCATCCAGTCCAGGGTGGCCGGGCCCGGCCAGTACCCGCGCAGGCCAAGCTGCAGGAAGCGGTCGCCGCGCACCGCGCCGGACTCGATGAGCCGGCGCATCGGCTGGCCGTGCCCGACGAGGGAGCCGAACTCGGTGTCGCCGGTGTCGGCGTGCGCGTCGAAGTGGACCAGGGAGACGCGGCCGTAGCCGAGGTGCCGGGCCACGCCGGTGGCGTCGGGCCAGGCGATCGTGTGGTCGCCGCCGAGGACCACCGGGATCGCGCCGGCGGCCGCGACCGAGGCGACCGCGTCCTCCAGCTTCCGGACCGAGCCGGCCGCGTCGCCGGAGAACATCTCGACGTCGCCGGCGTCGTACACCCGCAGATCCCGCAGCGGATCGACCCGCAGGGCGAGGGACGGGCGGGAGCCGTCGTGCGCGAGGTAGCAGGCCTGGCGGATCGCGCCCGGCCCGAAGCGGGTCCCCGGCCGGTGCGAGGTCCCGCCGTCGAACGGCGCCCCGATGATCACCACGTCCGCGGGTGGCAGGTCCGCCAGGTCGCAGGGCGGCACGCCGAGGAACGTGATGTCCGGTCCGTACATCGGACCATATCGCGTCATTTTTCCTGCATACCCCACGGCGAGCCGTATGCGGTGAGCAACTCCAGGAACGGCTTCGGCGGCATCGCCTCGGGCCCGAGGACGCCGCGGCCTTGCCACGCGCCGGACGCGAGGAGCTCCAGGGCGACCACGGGGTTGATCGCCGTCTGCCACACCACCGCCTGGGAGCCGTACTCGGCCATCGACCAGGCGTTGTCGACGACGTGGTAGAGGTACGTACTTCTCGGAGCGCCGTCCTTGCCCAGACCGGTCACCAAGGTGCCGGCGCAGGTCTTGCCGTGCATGCGGTCGCCGAGCCCGGCGGGATCCGGCAGGCAGGCCGCGACCACGTCCCGGGGCGCGACCTCCACGCCGCCGACCCGGATCTTGCGGGTCGAGTCGAGGCCGAGCTTGTGCAGGGTCTTGAGCACGTCGATGAACTCGTCGCCGAGGCCGTACTTGAACGTGACCCGGCGGCAGTCGACCCAGCGCGGGATGAGCAGGACCTCTTCGTGCTCGACGTTGACGCACTCGACGGGCCCGATGCCCTCCGGGAAGTCGAACACCTCGGGCTCGGAGAACGGCGCCGTGGTGAACCAGCCGCGGTCCCGCTCCCAGACCACCGGCGGGTTCAGGCACTCCTCGATCGTGGTCCAGATGGAGAACGAGGGCGCGAAGTCGTAGCCGTCGACGACGAGGTTCGCGCCGTCGCGGACGCCGACCTCGTGGACCTCGCTGAAGAGCTCGTCGGCGGCGTACCGGGCGAAGACGTCGGACAGGCCGGGCTCGACGCCGATGCCGACGAGGGCGAGCCGGTCCGCGGCCTCCCACTGCCCGGCGGCGGCGAACTGCTCGTCGCCGAGCTTGACGCCCGTCGCCTCATAAGGCCGGTCGGGATTCGGCGAGGACAGGGACATGGCCATGTCGAGGTAGTGCGCGCCGGCGGCGAACGCACCCTCGAAGATCGGCATGACGAAGCGCGGGTCGACGGCGTTGAGCACGTGCGTGATGCGGTGCTCCTCGCAGAGGGCCCGCACCGCCCCGGCGGACGAGGCGTCGATCTGCGCCGGGACGAAGCGGGCGTCCATGACGGCGGCCCGCGCGCGCTCCAGGGAGTAGTCGGCGACGACGCAGCTTTCGAAGAAGTCCCGGCGGGCGGCGATGCGCACGGCGGCGGAGCCGACGCCACCGGCGCCGACGATGAGCAGTCGCATGTCCTACGCCTTTCGCCGACGCATGTTGGGGATCTGGCCGATCAGCACGACCAGGAAGGAGATGACGAACATGCCGGTGCCGATCACGTTGATCTGCGGCGGGATGCCCCGCTGGGAGGCGCCCCAGACGAACATCGGGAACGTGACGGTGCTGCCGGAGTTGAAGTTGGTGACGATGAAGTCGTCGAAGGACAGCGAGAACGACAGCAGTGCCGCCGCCACGATGCCGGGCATCACCAGCGGCAGCGTGACCCGCAGGAAGGTCTGCACCTCGTTGGCGTAGAGGTCCATCGCCGCCTCCTGCAGCCGCGGGTCGAGGCCGGCGAGGCGGGCCTTGACGGTGACGACCACGAAGGACAGGCAGAACATGATGTGCGCGATGACGATCGTCCAGAAGCCGAGCTGCACGCCGGAGGCGACGAACAGCGCCAGCAGCGAGGAGCCCATGACGATCTCGGGCGTCGCCATCGGCAGGAAGATCAGGGTGTTGGTCGCGGCCCGGCCGCGGAACGTGTGGCGGGCCAGGGCGAAGGACATCAGCGTGCCGAGGATGACGGCGCCGAGCGTGGCGAGCGCCGCGATGACGATGCTGAGCCAGAAGGCGTCGCCGATGCCGGCGGTGCCGAACGGGTCGGCCCAGTGCGCCCAGGTGAACTTGTAGTTCTCCAGCGAGTAGGGCGCGTTGCGGCCGGCGTCGCGGAACGACATGGCGGCGACGACCCCGATCGGGACGAACAGGTAGAACAGCACGAGCAGGCCGATCGCCATGACCCAGTGGTCGGCGACGGAGCGGCGTAGGCGATGCAGCATCAGAGCACCTCATCCGTTCCCGCGCGCCGCACGTAGACGAAGACCAGGACCAGGATCGCGGCCATGAGCGTGAACGACAGCGCGGCGGCGTTCGGGTAGTCGCCGACCCTGAGGAACTTCGACTGGATGACGTTGCCGATCATGTACTGCCGGTTGGTGCCGAGCAGCTGCGCGTTGATGTAGTCGCCGGTGGCGGGGATGAACGTGAGCAGCGTGCCGGCGACGACGCCGGGCATCGACAGCGGCAGCGCGACCCGCGTGAAGCGGGCGACCGGCCGGGCGTAGAGGTCGCCGGCCGCCTCCAGCAGTCGCGGGTCGAGCTTCTCCAGGCTGGCGTACAGCGGCAGCACCATGAACGGCAGGAAGTTGTAGACGAGACCGGCGATGACGGCGGGGGTGGTGGCGAGGAGCCGGCCGTCGGGCAGCGGCACGTGCAGCGTGTTGAGGGTGGTCACCAGCCAGCCGTTGTCCGACAGGATGACCTTCCAGGCCAGGGTGCGGATCAGGAAGCTGGTGAAGAACGGGGCGATGACGCAGATGAGCAGCAGGTTCTTCCACCGCCCGCCCTTGAGCGCGATCGCGTACGCCAGCGGGTAGCCCAGCAGCAGGCAGATGACGGTGGTGAGGGCCGCGTAGCCGAGCGAGCGCATGAAGTGCGGCAGGTATTCACTCGCGGCGTCGACGTAGTTGCTGAACTGCCAGGTCATCGCGTAGCCCTCTTCGAGCGACCCCGTCGGGTCGTAGAGGCTGGTCGCGAAGAGCTGGATCGCCGGCACCGCGAAGAACAGGATCAGCCACAGGCCGCCGGGCAGCAGCAGCAGATACGGCAGCCAGCGCTTCCTCGGTTTCTCGAGTTTCGCCGGTGTACCGGTGGACGAAACGTGCCCCAGCGCGCTCACGCCGCCACCTCCGCTGCGCTCCGGCGTCGGCCTGAGCTCAACCTGTCACACGATGAGCGGCCCGAGACGCTCCGCTGGCCGCTCACGCCGCCACCTCCGCTGCGCTCCGGCGTCGGCCTGAGCCAGAACTGTCACACGACGAGCGGCCCGAGACGCTCCGCTGGCCGCTCATGCGAGGGCCTCGGCGTCGACGACCGGCGCCACCGTCTGCCCTTCGGGACGCGACAGCAGGAACGCGTGCTCAGGCCGCCAGTGCACGGTCACCTCGGAGGCGACCGCGAGCGGCGCGGCGACCCCGGAGTTGGGCACGAAGACGGTGAGCTCGTCGCCCCAGGCGGGTTTCACCAGGTACTGGGTGCTGACCCCGACGTACGAGGAGTCGGTGACGATCCCGGTGACCGACTGGTGCCCGGCCGGCACCTTGTCCAGGCCGGTCGCCAGGTGCATCTTCTCGGGCCGTACGCCGAGCCACACCGAGCCGTCGGCCGCGCGGGCCCGGGTCGCGGGCAGCGAGAACCGGGCGTCGTGCGACTCGACGAGGATGTCGTCGCCGGAGCGGCCGGTGACGGTGCCGGCGAAGAGGTTGGACTGGCCGAGGAAGTTGGCGACGAAGGCGGTCCCGGGGAAGTCGTACATCTCCACAGGGCTGCCGAGCTGCTCGATCTTCCCGGCGTTCATGACGGCGACCGTGTCGGCCATCGTCATGGCCTCCTCCTGGTCATGGGTCACGTGCACGAAGGTGATGCCGACCTCGGTCTGGATCCGCTTGAGCTCGACCTGCATCTGCCGGCGCAGCTTCAGGTCCAGCGCGCCGAGCGGCTCGTCGAGCAGCAGCACCTGCGGCTGGTTGATCAGGGCCCGGGCGAGCGCGACCCGCTGCTGCTGCCCGCCGGACAGCTGCGACGGCTTGCGCTTGCCGAAGCCGTCGAGGTCGACCAGGCGGAGCATCCGCTCCACCTGGTCGGCGACGCCTTTGACGCCGCGCCGGCGCAGGCCGAACGCGACGTTGTCGGTGATGCTCAGGTGCGGGAAGAGCGCGTAGCTCTGGAACACCGTGTTGACGGGACGCTTGTAGGGCCGCAGCCGGGTCACGTCCTGGTCGCCGAGCAGGATACGGCCGGTCGTCGGCTCCTCGAGCCCGGCGATCATCCGCAGGGTCGTGGTCTTGCCGCAACCGGAGGCGCCGAGCAGGGCGAAGAACGAGCCCTGGGGCACCGTCAGGCTGAGATCGTCGACGGCGGTGAAGGCGCCGAACGACTTCGTCACGCCGACCAGGTCGAGGTCGGCACCGCTGTTGCCGTGTCGCTGCTCGGACATGTATCAGGCCCCCGAGATCGCTTCGAACTTCGCCGAGAACTTCTTGTCCTCGTCCTCGGTCAGGGCCTTGAAGCTCTTGGTCTTGGCGAGGGTGGCGGCGTCCGGGAAGATCAGCGGGTTGCTGGCCAGGTCCGGGTCGAGCTTCTGCATCTCGTCCTGCGCGCCCTGCACCGGGCAGATGTAGTTGACGTAGGCCGCCAGCTCCGCCGCGACCGCCGGGTCGTAGTAGTAGTCGATGAGCTGCTCGACGTTGCCCTTGTGGGTGGCCGTCGACGGGATCAGGATGTTGTCCGACCACAGCATCAGGCCCGACTCGGGCGTGACGAACTTGACGTCCTCGTTCTCGGCGCTGAGCTGGATCACGTCACCGGACCACGCGATGCAGGCGGCGATGTCGCCCTTGTTGAGGTCTTCCTTGTAGTCGTTGCCGGTGAACTTGCGGATCTGGCCGGAGTCGACGGCCTTCTTCAGCTTCTCCAGCGCGGCGTCGAACTCGGCGTCGGTGACCGTGCCGGGGTCCTTGCCCTGCGACATGAGGATCAGCCCGACGGTGTCGCGCATCTCCGACAGCACGGCGACCTTGCCCTTGAGGTCGGCGCGGGTGAGCAGCTCGTCGATGGTGCGGACCTCTTTGGTCGCCTTCGCGTTGTAGGCGATGCCGGTCAGGCCGGACTGCCACGGCGCGGCGAACTTCATGTCCTTGTCCCACGCCCGGTTCTTCAGGGTGGCGAGGGCGTTCTTGGTGAAGTTCGGCGTCTTGGTGTTGTCGAACGCCTGGACCCAGCCGAGCCCGACGACGCGCGAGGCCATCCAGTCGGTGAGGACCATGATGTCCCGGTCGATCGACTGGCAGGCCTGCAGCTGGTTGCGCACCTTGCCGAAGAACTCGTTGTTGTCGTTGACGTCTTCGTTGTACGTGACGGCGATGCCGGTCTTCGCGGCGAACGCGTCGAGGGTGGGCCGCTTCTTCTCGTCCTTCTCGTCGACGTCGACATACAGGGGCCAGTTGGAGAAGTTGAGCTTCTTCTCGGTCGCGGAGACGTCGGTGGCGGTGCACGCCGCCTTCTCCGCCTCGGTCTTCTTCGCGGGCTTCGTGCCGCACGCGGCGAGGGCGCCGCCCGTCGCGATGAACGCTCCACCGGCGAACAGGCCTCGCATCAGGGTCCGGCGCGACAGGCCGGTGGCGTTGAGGACGGCGGCCGCTTCGGGCGAGAGCGGCGGGCGAGAGGGATTTCGCACGAGGGCTCCTACGGATCTCGGGCCGGAACCTTGGGGGGCGGTATCCGACGACCGATCCTGACACGCGGTGCCATCACTGACAAGGGATTCCGTCGTCACGATCGGGCCGCACAACGAAAAGCGCCATATGGTCAAAGTGAGGTTACGGTCGTCATCCCAGCGAAATACGGCTCCGAACGAGCACTGGTTCCAGGGGGATCACGAATCCGCAGATCTCTCGTTTCCAGGCTATGGAATTAGTTGCCAACAGCGGCCCCTTGGGCAAGAATCCACACGTGACCGAGCCCGTCCTCGACGACGTCAACAAGCGGATCATCGAGCAGCTGCAGCGCGATGGTCGCATGTCCTATGCCGCCTTGGCCAAGGTCGTGGGCCTGTCCGAGGCGGCGGTCCGGCAGCGCGTGCAGCGGCTGCTGGACACCGGCGTCATGCAGATCGTGGCCGTCACCGATCCGCTGACCCTCGGCTTCGCCCGCCAGGTCATGATCGGCCTCAAGGTCGAGGGTGACCTGCGGCCGGTGGCCAAGGCCCTGGCCGCGGTGCCGGAGATCGACTACGTGGTGATCTGCGCCGGCGGCTACGACCTGCTCGTCGAGCTGGTGTGCACCGACGACGAGCACCTGCTCAACCTGCTCAACGACGCGATCCGATGCATCCCCGGGGTCACCGCCACGGAGACCTTCGTCTATCTCAAGCTCGCCAAGCAGACCTATGCGTGGGGGACCAGATGACCGACCAGCAGCCCGACGCCGCCCGCCTGGACCAGGCCGCCCGTGACCACCTGTGGATGCACTTCACCAGGCTGTCGGCCTACGCCGACGCCCCGGTGCCGGTGATCGTCCGCGGCGACGGCCCGTACATCTACGACAGCAACGGCAAGCGGTATCTCGACGGCCTCGCCGGGCTGTTCGTGGTGCAGACCGGCCACGGCCGGCAGGAACTCGCCGACGCCGCCGCCAAGCAGGCCTCCGAGCTGGCGTACTTCCCTCTGTGGTCCTACGGGCACCCGAAGGCGATCGAGCTGGCCGACCGGCTCGCCGACCTGACCCCCGGCGACCTGAACCGGGTCTTCTTCACCACCGGCGGCTCCGAGGCCGTCGAGAGCGCGTGGAAGCTGGCCCGGTCCTACTTCAAGCGCACCGGCAAGCCGATGAAGACCAAGGTGCTGTCCCGCTCGATCGCCTATCACGGCACGTCGATGGGCGCCCTGTCGATCACCGGCATCCCCGTGCTCAAGCAGGAGTTCGAGCCCCTCGTCCCGGGCTCGTTCCGGGTGCCGAACACCAACTTCTACCGCCGCCCCGACCAGTCGATGACGGAGGAGCAGTTCGGGATCTGGGCCGCGGACCGCATCGCCGAGGCGATCGAGTTCGAGGGCCCGGAGACCGTCGCCGCGGTCTACCTGGAGCCGGTGCAGAACGCCGGCGGCTGCTTCCCGCCGCCGGCCGGCTACTTCCAGCGGGTCCGCGAGATCTGCGACCGGTATGACGTGCTGCTCGTGTCCGACGAGGTCATCTGCGCGTTCGGCCGGCTCGGCGAGTACTTCGGCGCCACCCGCTTCGGCTACCAGCCCGACATCATCACCGTCGCGAAGGGCCTCACCTCGGGCTACGTGCCGCTCGGCGCGATGCTCGCCTCGGAGCGTCTCGCGGAGCCGTTCCTGGAAGGGTCCAACTGGTTCGCCCACGGCATCACCTACGGCGGTCACCCCGTCGGCTCCGCGGTGGCCCTCGCGAACCTCGACATCTTCGAGCGCGAGGACCTCAACGCGCACGTGCGGACCAACTCGCCGCTCTTCCGGTCCTACCTGGAGCGCCTGTACGACCTGCCGATCGTCGGCGACGTGCGCGGCGACGGGTACTTCTTCGGCATCGAGCTGGTGAAGGACAAGGAGACCAAGGAGACCTTCAACGAGGAGGAGTCCGAGGCGCTGCTGCGCGGCTTCCTGTCCAAGGCGCTCTTCGACGCCGGGCTCTACTGCCGCGCCGATGACCGGGGCGACCCGGTGATCCAGCTGGCGCCGCCGCTGATCTGCGACGAGAGCCACTTCATCGAGATCGAGCAGGTCCTGCGTTCGGTGCTGACCGAGGCATGGGCGCGCCTCTAGAGCAGGGCCCGGGCACGGCCCGGACACGGGTCCGCCGGCTCCCCGAGCTCCAGGTCGACGACGTCGAGGTGCTGCACGGCATCCTCGACGCGGGGACGGTCGGCCATCTCTCGATCGTCCACGATGGACAGCCGTACGCGATCCCCGTCGCGTACGGCCGGGCCGGCTCGACGGTGCTCTTCCACGGCTCCACCGGCAGCCGGCTCTTCCGCACCCTCGCCGGCGGCGCGCCGTGCTGCTTCACCGTCACGCTGCTGGACGGCCTGGTGCTGGCCCGCAGCGCGTTCGAGACCTCGATGCACTACCGGTCGGTGATGGTCCTCGGCTCGTGCACGGTCGTCGAGGACAAGGTCCCGGCGCTGTTCGCGATCAGCGAGCACATCATGCCCGGCCGCTGGGCGCTCGTCCGTCCGCCGTCACGCAAGGAGCTGGCCGCCACCCTGGTGCTCGCCCTGACCTTGGACGAAGTGTCGGTGAAGGTGAGCGACGGCCCGCCGAGCACTTCCCCCGAGGACGCGGGGTTCGAGCCGTGGACGGGGGTAGTGCCGTTTCGCGTTGAACGCGGCGAACCCATCGAGTGCGAGGAGGAAGCATGAGTTTCTGGATGTCCGCGCTCGGTGCGGTCCCGCCGCGCGCCCCGTTGTCCGGCGACGACGACGCCGACGTGGTGATCGTCGGCGCCGGATACACGGGACTGTGGACGGCGTACTACCTCGCGAAGGCCGACCCGTCGCTGCGGATCGTGGTGCTGGAGGCCGAGACCGCGGGATTCGGGGCCAGCGGCCGCAACGGCGGCTGGTGCTCGGCGCTGTTCCCGAAGTCTGTGCCGGCGCTCGCCCGCACGCACGGCCTGGCCGCCGCGCTCGCGCTCAACGCCGCGATGGAGTCCACAGTGGACGAGGTCGGGCGGGTCGCGGCGGCGGAAGGCATCGACTGCGACTACACCAAGGGCGGCACCGTCGTCCTCGCCCGGTCGGCGGTACAGCTGGAGCGGGCGCGGCACGAGGTCGCCGAAGCGCAGGAGCTCGGCGTCGACCTGCGGCTGCTGTCCTCCGAGGAGGCCTTCGAGCGGGTCGGCGCGACGAACGTCCTCGGCGGGACCTACACGCCGCACTGCGCGGCGATCCAGCCGGCGAAGCTGGTGCGGGGGCTGGCGGCCACTGTCGAGCGGCTCGGGGTGCGGATCTTCGAGCGGACGCCGGTCTCGTCGATCACCGCCGGGCGCGCCGACACTCCACACGGGACGGTGCGGGCGCCGATCGTGGTGCGGGCCACCGAGGGCTTCACCCCTCGGCTGCCGGGCATGCGGCGGGCGATCGCGCCGGTCTACTCGCTGATGATCGCGACGGAGCCGTTGCCCGGGTCGTTCTGGGCCTCGGCCGGACTCGCGCACCGGGAGACGTTCTCCGATCACCGGCACCTCATCATCTACGGGCAGCGCACGGCCGACGACCGGCTCGCGTTCGGGGGGCGGGGCGCGCCCTACCACTTCGGGTCGGCGGTCGCGCCGTCGTTCGACGCGTCGCCGCGGGTGTTCGCGGAGCTGCGGCGGGTCCTGGTCGAGCTCTTCCCGGCGCTCGGCTCCTGCGAGATCGCCCACGCGTGGGGCGGGCCGCTGGGGATCGCGCGGGACTGGATGGCGTCCGTCGGGCTCGACCCCGTCACGGGGCTGGCGTGGGCGGGCGGCTACGTGGGTGACGGGGTGGGGACGTCCAACCTCGCCGGTCGTACCCTCGCCGACCTGATCATGAAGGTCGACTCGCCGCTGATCGGCCTGCCCTGGGTGGGGCACCGCTCGCCGCGCTGGGAGCCCGAGCCGTTGCGGTGGCTGGGCGTCAACACCAGCCTTCGGGTGATGACCGGCGCCGACGCGTCGGAGTCCAGGACCGGGCGGCCGTCGCGGCGGGCCGCGCTGATGGCGCGGGTGCTCGGTGGGTGAGGCGCTACGGCTCCAGATCCTCCGGAGCGACCCCGAGAAGATTGGCCACCTGCTCCAGGATCACGTCGTGCACCAGGTCGGCGAGGTCGTCGTGGTCGGCGGCCCGGAACTCCAGCGGGCGGCGGTAGAGCACGATGCGCGGCGGCACGCCGTGCCGGCCCGGGCGGCCCGGCAGCAGCCTGGCCAGGGGCACCTCGCCGTCCTCCAGGACGTCGGAGTCATAGACGTTGAGGTCCGGGGGGACGTCCTCGACGGCGAACTCGACGCCGGCCAGCTCGTTGGCGAAGCGCTGCTCCAGCTGCTCGACGGAGTCCAGGACGAGATCGTCGAACATCTCCGCGCGGGTGCGGGACATCGGCAGGGAGGCGGGCACCAGCCGGCCGCGCAACCCCCGGCCGTGCCGGTCGCGGCCGCGCCGTCCCGGTCCGCTGCGTCGTCGATCGGGGCTCGCCACGCTGCCAGCGTAGCGCCACACCCGCCACGGGCGTGGTGCGGCGCCACCGAGCGATCATCCTTGCCACTCCGGAGGGCCGCTCGTCAACCGGACGGGCGTGTCGGCGTCGTCACCACGGCGTGTCGGAAGGCTTCGGGGTTGGGCTCGGGCCCACGGGGCGATACGGTTCGGCCGTGAGGACCCCACGTCGATGCTCGCGCAACGGTTGCCCGCGTCAGCCCGTTGCGACGTTGACGTACATTTATGCCGAATCGACCGCAGTTGTCGGTCCGCTCGCCGCATTCGCCGAACCGCACTCCTATGACCTGTGCGAATCGCATGCCCGGGGACTGACCGCGCCGCGGGGCTGGGACCTGGTCCGGCACGAGGGTGAATACGGTCCCCCGCCGCCGTCCAACGACGATCTGGTCGCGCTCGCCGAGGCGGTCCGCGAGGCCGCGCGGCCGGCGCCGCACAAGGAGGATCCTTCCAACCATCCGCACCAGCAGGGACGGCGCGGCCACCTGCGGGTCATCCCACCAGACGCATAAGGGGTCCCGGCCTTCCGGCCGGAACCCCTCACAAACCTGCGACCTGCTAGGCAGCGCGTCGTTTGAGCTTGCGACGCTCCCGTTCCGAGAGCCCACCCCAAATCCCGAAGCGCTCGTCGTGCCCCAGCGCGTATTCAAGGCAGTCCGCCCGCACCTCACAGCGCGAGCAGATGCGCTTGGCCTCGCGGGTAGACCCACCCTTCTCCGGGAAGAATGCCTCCGGGTCGGTCTGCGAGCACAAAGCGCGTTCTTGCCACTCCGGAGCGTTACCCAGCAGGTCGGCCACGACTGGTCGGCCGTCCATCAGCGTGCCTCCTTCTTGCGCGCCGGCGGCGATGCCGGCGCAACCCCCCACGCGGAAGGCGCATGTCCTACAAGGTTGCTGTTCCTCGGCGCGGTGTTCTTTATGTCCGAAAGATGACCAGCTTTCGGTCATCCCCCCGAACATCCCCCGTGAAATTACACGCGTGTAATGCGTGCGTCGTCAAGCCGAACCTGATAAATAGGCCCGCTCGGGCGATCGCTTGCACCCCGTGCCGTACCCATACCGAGCAAGCCCCGCCGGAGGTAACGGGCGACACGCCGGACGCGCCGGAAGACTCTCGGCGAGTTTGCTCAACCGGCCCGATCGCCGGCCGAAATGGGCCGATGTGCGGGGAAACCACGAGTGCTGCGCGTGTCCTGGGATATCGTCGTGATCAGGCGGCTGCTGCTCGGTGCCGCGGCGACCGCCGTGCTTTTCACGGTCGGGATCATCGGCCTGGGCTGGAAACCTTATGTGGTCACGTCCGAGTCGATGGCGCCCGCCATGCACACCGGCGACGTGATCCTCGTCGATCCCCAGGCGACCACCCTCGCCATCTACGAGATCGTCACCTATTCCGACCCGCGCGGGCTCGTCACCCACCGGGTGGTCGCCCAGGCGGAGGACGGCACGTTCACCGTCAAGGGCGACGCCAACCAGCAGGCGGACACCCGCCCGGTCGAGCGAAGACAGGTGATCGGGCCCGTCCGTCTCATCCTGCCGAGCGTGGGCTGGCCCGTCGTCCAGGTCCGCACGCACCCGTTCAAGGTCGCCGGCGTCGCGCTGATCCTGGCGGTCGTCTGGCCCCGCCGGCGGCTGCTGCGGATCGCGGTGCTGGGCGGCCTTGTCGCCGTCCTGGCGATGGTGCCCACCACCGGAGCGCTGCCGCTCTAGCGGGTCACCCGCCCGTAGGTGGTGGTCCGCTGCCGGACCGGACGGCCGGCCGCCCTGCCGATCGCCTCCAGCTCCTCCCTGGTGCGGGCGGAGCCGTGCTCGGAGCCGGCCATTCTGGAGATGGTCTCCTCCATCAGGGTGCCGCCGATGTCGTTGGCGCCGCCGTTGAGCATGGCGACCGTGCCCTCGTCGCCGAGCTTCACCCAGGAGCACTGGATGTTGTCGATCCTCCGGTGGAGCAGGATCCTGGCCATCGCGTGGACGGCCCGGTTGTCGCGCCACGTCGGGCCCGGGCGGGCGATGCCGGCGAGGTAGATCGGCGCGCTGTGGTGCACGAACGGCAGCGCCACGAACTCCGTGAAGCCGCCCGTGCGGTCCTGGATGCCGGCGAGCACCCGGAAGTGGCCGAGCCAGTGACCGGGGTGGTCGACGTGGCCGTACATCATGGTCGAGCTCGAACGAATGCCGAGCTCGTGCGCGGTGGTCACCACCTCGACCCAGGCCGACGTCGGCAGCTTGCCCTTGGTGAGGACCCACCGGACCTCGTCGTCGAGGATCTCCGCGGCGGTGCCCGGGATCGTGTCCAGCCCGGCCTCCTTGAGCTGGCTGAGCCAGTCACGGATCGACACGCCGGCCTTCGAGGCGGCCGTCACGACCTCCATCGGGCTGAACGCGTGCACGTGCATGCCCGGGACCCTGGCCTTGATCGCGCGGACCAGCTCGGCGTACGCGCCGACGGGCAGCTTCGGGTCGATGCCGCCCTGCATGCAGACCTCGCCGGCACCGGCGTGCCAGGCCTCCTCGGCCCGGTCGGCGACCTCCTCGTAGGAGAGGCGGTAGGCGTCGGCGTCGCGCTCCCGCTGGGCGAACGCGCAGAAGCGGCACCCGACGTAGCAGACATTGGAGAAGTTGATGTTCCGGTTGACGACGTACGTGATGTCGTCGCCGACCGCTTCGCGGCGCAGGCCGTCGGCGATGCGGGCCAGCACTTCCAGGCCCTCACCGTCCACGTTGAACAGTGCGAGGGCCTCGTGCTCGTACTGCGGCAGCAGCAGGCTCCCGGGGTCCGACTCGGCCCTCTTGAGTCCACTGTGGACATCACTGTCCATTGTGGTCTGCGTGGCCGTCTTCACTCTGGTCGCGACCTCTTGCCAGTCGCCGTAGACGGAGTCGAAGTCGCCGCGGCGGTCGTCGGTGCGGCCCTCGGTGTCGATGGCCTCGTGCAGGTCGGTGCGGCCGGAGCTCTGGATGCCGCCGTCCGGCTCCTGCCACTTCCGGCCGGTCGGCTTCGTGTCCTCCTTGGCCAGCCCGGTCCCCGGATCCATGAGAGCGTTCACGTGCTCCGCCAGCCGCGGGTCGAGCCAGGGGGCCCCCTTCACCGCGTACTCCGGGTAGATCGTGAGGCGTTCCTTGAGCTCGAAACCGTGCTGCTTGGATTTTTCGGACAGATCCTGAATCGCCGGCCAGGGGCGCTCGGGGTTGACGTGGTCCGGGGTGACCGGGGAGACGCCGCCCCAGTCGTCGATGCCGGCCCGCAGCAGCAGGCCGTGCTCCTCGTCGATGAGGTTGGGCGGGGCCTGGATCCTGGCCTTCGGGCCCAGCACCAGCCGCGCCACGGCGACCGTCGCGGCCAGCTCGTGCAGCTCGGCGTCGGGCATGCCGCGCATCGCCGTGTCCGGCTTGGCGCGGAAGTTCTGGACGATGACCTCCTGGATGTGGCCGTACTCCCGCATCGTCCTGCGGATCGCGAACAGCGCCTCGGCGCGCTCCTCGATCGTCTCGCCGATGCCGATGAGGATGCCCGTCGTGAACGGCACCCCGACCCGGCCCGCGTCGTCAAGGACCCGCAGACGGACCGCGGGCTCCTTGTCCGGCGAGCCGTAGTGGGCGCCGCCCGGCTCCGACCACAGCCTGGTGGCGGTCGTCTCCAGCATCATGCCCATGCTCGGCGCGACCGGCTTGAGCCGCTGCAGCTCCGCCCACGACAGCACGCCCGGGTTGAGGTGCGGCAGCAGGCCGGTCTCCTCCAGCACCGCGATCGCGCAGGCGCGCAGATAGTCGAGCGTCGAGTCGTAGCCGCGCTCGTCGAGCCAGCGCTTGGCCTGCTCCCAGCGGTCCTCGGGACGGTCGCCGAGGGTGAACAGGGCCTCCTTGCAGCCCTGCGCCGCCCCCTCCCGCGCGATGGCGAGGACCTCGTCGATCTCGAGGTACTCACTGGGCAGGCGGTGCGGGACCGTCGCGAACGTGCAGTAGTGGCAGCGGTCGCGGCACAGGCGGGTCAGCGGGATGAAGACCTTCCTGGAGTACGTGACGACGCCCGGCCTGCCCGCGGCGGCCAGCCCCGCGTCGCGGACCGTGCCGGCGATGCCCAGGAGGTCGTCGAGCGCCTGGTCGCGGGCGGTCAGGAGCACGGCGGCCTCGGTCACGTCGAGGGCGCGGCCGTCCGCCGCACGGCGCAGCGCACGGCGCATGGCGTTGCTCTCGGTACCACTGACTACAGACGTCACGCTTTGCAGCGTATGCCGCCGCTCGGCGGATGCGCCCTCACACCCGATGTGACTGTTCTCCTTGCGTCTTCGCTTCCTTCGTCTTCTCCTTGCGTTTTCTCCTCTCGTGTCTTTCTCGCGTCTTTTCTCGCGTCCTTCTCGCGTCCTTCGATGCAACGGGCGCCCGTCGTCCGACGGGCGCCCGTGTTCGTGCGTTACCGCTGCTCTGCTGCTCCGGCTCTACTGCTCCGGCTCTACTGCTTTGGCGGGATCACCTGGGTCCGCTGGGTGTCGTCGTCGTCCCCGTGGTCGGCGGCCGGTGCCGTGAACGCCGTGGTGGCGTCCGGGTCGGCGGCGGGCGCGTCCCCGGTGCCGCCCTGCGCCGGGGCGTGGGCCTCGGTGACGTCGGCGTCCGCCTGGTGCGCGGCGGCCGGGGTGAACGCGGCGGTCGCGTCCGGGTCCGCAACGGCGCTGGTGCCGGTGACCTCGGAGTCAGCCGTCTGCGCGGCGGCCGGGGTGTACGCCGCGGTCGCGTCCGGGTCCGCCACAGTGCTGGACCCGGTGACCTCCGCGTCGGTCGACTGCGCGGCGGCCGGGGCCGGGTCGGCGTCGGCCTTCGCGATGCTGACGGGGGCCGGCTGGGTGTCACCCGTGGTCTCGGCCGCCGGGAACGTGCCGGTCTTGCCGAACGGGGAGGCGGCGCCGTCGCTCGTGTCCTCCGCCGCCTGCTGGGGCGCACCGGTGGCGGCACCGGAGGTCGGGTGGGTCGAGACCCCGCCCGGCCAGCCCGCCGACGCGAACCCACCCGACGGCGTCGCTCCGCCGTCGGCCGGCGGTGAGGAGACCGGCGGCGTGACCGGCGGCGCCGAGACGGGCTGCGCCGAGGGTGCCGTGTAGGTCGCGAACGGCGAGCTCAGCGGCGGCGTCGAGGCGGGCGCCGCGGAGACCGGCTCGGCCTGCTCCGCCGCCGCGGGCTGCGGGGTGTAGGCCGGGGCGGTGAACGCGGGAGCGCCCGTCGCCTGTGGGTTCTGCGCGGGGGCGGCCTGGGCGTTGAACGCGGGGGCGCCGGTGGTCGGCTGGCCATACGCCTGCTGCTGGTAGGCCGGGGCACCGGAGGCCGGCGCGCCGGAGGCCTGGGCGGCGGGCGGGTATCCGACCGGCTGCGTGCCATACGGCTGCTGCGCGCCGGGGACGACCTGACCCGCGCCGGTGGTCGCCGGGTTGCTCCAGCCACCCGTCGGCGGCTGCTGCTGGCCGGGCTGCTGCTGGTACCCCTGCTGCGGGAACGAACCCGTCTGCTGCTGGTAGCCGGGGTGCTGCGCATACTGCTGCTGCGGGTACTGCTGCTGACCGTAGGGATACGCCGGCTGCCCGTATACGCCCGGGGCGGGCTTCGGGGGTGCGTAGGCACCGAGATACACCCGGATCACCAGGAACAGGCCGAGACCCAGCAGTGCCAGACCGGCGAGACGGGTCAGGAAGATCGCGAGCGCCGTGCTGGCGCGGACGGCGGACTCGGTGCCCAGGTCGCCGATGAGGCTGGCGAGGAGCAGGACCAGGCCGAACAGCGCCGCGACCCCGTATTCGACGAGCGCGACGAGCACGATGTGCTTCGCCTTCGGCACCACCGGGTCGATGTGGGTGGCCAGCAGCACCGCGAGGATCGGCAGCAGGATCGTCTGCAGGGAGACGAACAAGCTGAACGCGCCGCCGGCACTGGTCAGGAACCCGTTGGTCAGCGAGGTCAGCAGCAGGATGAACCCGGCGAGCAGGAACGCCCCGACCGCGCCGAGCAGCACGAACGCCGCCAGCTCGCGATATGGCAGGGTCAGCGAGCGGGCCTTCTTCACGTCGACCGGCGGCGCGGCCGGTGCCGGCGCGTGCTGCGGCTGCTGCGGCTGTGCGTGCGGTTGCCCGTGCTGGGGCTGCGCGTGCTGGGGCTGCGGCTGGAACGACGAGGTGGCCGGTCCGGTGGCGTATGCCGCGTGCGGCGCCGCCGAGGAGGTCGGATCGGGTGGCTGGGTGCTCACTGGCTCTCCCCAAGATCTAGCGGTCACGCGGTCGCTCGCAGCCTAGCTCTCGAACGGAAAATCCGCGTGGCGTGGACGCGCGCGGGAACTGTCGTACCCGTGGGGCAGGATGAAGGCATGCGGATCGTGGTTCTGGCCGGTGGGATCGGCGGCGCGCGCTTCCTCCTCGGGGTGCGCGCGGTGGGGCAGGAGTTGGGCGCGGAGGTCACCGCGGTGGTCAACGTCGGCGACGACGTGACGCTGCACGGGCTGAGGATCTGCCCCGACCTCGACAGCGTCATGTATACGCTGGGCGGCGGCGCCGACCCCGAGCGCGGCTGGGGGCGCGTCGGCGAGACCTGGACCGTCAAGGAGGAGCTCGCCGCCTATGGGGCCGAGCCGACGTGGTTCGGCCTCGGTGACAAGGACATCGCGACCCACCTGGTGCGCACCCGCATGCTCGACGCGGGCTATCCGCTGTCCGCCGTGACCGAGGCGCTGTGCGACCGCTGGAAGCCCGGCATCCGCATGCTCCCCGCCAGCGACGACCGGGTCGAGACGCACGCCGTCGTCGAGGTCGACGGCGCGAGCCGTGCGATCCACTTCCAGGAGTGGTGGATCCGGCACCGGGCGGAGATCCCGACGTCGCGGTTCGTGTTCGTCGGCGCTGAGACGGCCAAGCCGGCCGCGGGCGTCCTCGACGCCATCGCCGCCGCCGACGTCGTGCTGGTCGCCCCCAGCAATCCGATCGTCTCCATCGCGCCGATCCTGGCCGTCCCCGCCGTCCGCGAGGCGGTCGCCACCGGCAGCGCCCCGGTCGTCGGCGTCTCCCCCATCATCGGCGCCGCCCCGGTGCGCGGCATGGCCGACAAGTGCCTCGCGGTGATGGATGTCGAGTGCAGCCCCGCCGGGGTCGGCGGCCTGTTCGGCGCCCGCTCGGCCGGCGGCGTGCTGGACGGCTGGCTCGTCGACGACACCGACGCCGGGGTCGAGGTGCCCGGCCTGACCGTCCGCGCCCGGCCCCTGTGGATGACCGACGTGCCCGCGACCTCGGCGATCGTCCGGGAGGCTCTGTCCGTGGCGGGCGTCGCATGACCGGCCTTCGGGGCGGTGGCGTGAGCGGTCTTGAGGGCGGCTCGGGTGGCGGTGTGAGCGGTCTTGAGGGCAGTTCGGGTGGCGGTGTGAGCGTGCCGCCGCCTGGGTTCGAGGTGCGGCCGGTGCTCGGGATCGGGGAGGTGCGGCCCGGCGACGACCTGGCCGCCCTGATCACGACGGCCGCGCCGTGGCTGGCCGACGGCGACATCCTCGTCGTCACCAGCAAGATCGTCAGCAAGTCCGAGGGGCAGCTGGTCGACGTGCCGCTCGAGGAGCCCGCCCGCGAGGCGGCCCGCCAGACGGTCCTGCGCGCCGAGACGTCCCGGGTGGTCGCCCGGCGCGGCGGGACGCAGATCGTGCAGACGCATCACGGCTTCGTGCTGGCCTCGGCGGGGATCGACGCGTCCAATGTGGAGCCGACCAGGCTCGTGCTGCTCCCCAAGGACCCCGACGCGTCGGCCCGCTGGCTGCGTGACGAGCTCCGCGAGCGCTTCGACCTGCGGGTCGCCGTCGTCGTCACCGACACCATGGGCCGCCCCTGGCGGATGGGTCTCACCGACGTCGCCATCGGCGCCGCCGGCATCGACGCCATGACGGACTACAGGGGCGTCCTCGACCCGTATGGCAACGAGCTCCAGCTGACCCAGATGGCCGTCATCGACGAGCTCGCCGCCGCCGCCGACCTCGTGAAGGGCAAGACCGGCCAGGTCCCGGTCGCGGTCGTGCGGGGCCTGCCCATCCGCAGCGACGGGCACGGCGCGGGCGCCGCCGACCTGATCCGCGGCGCGGACGCCGACCTGTTCTCCCTCGGCACCGCCGAGGCCGTCGCCAAGGGCCTGCGCGCCGCCGCCGGCATCCGCGACATACCGGCGATCGCGTTCCCCGAGATCCCCGCCCACGTCCTTCCCGCCGCCGTCGCAGGGGGCGGTCTTTCCGCCGACGTCGCACGGGGCGACCTTTCCTCCGACGGCGCAGGGGGCGGGCTTGCCGCCGCGTCGCGCCCGGCCGCAGCCTCTGGGGTCCCGGCTGCCGTTTCCGTGTCTTCCTCGATTGCGCACTCGCCGGCGGGCGCCGGACCTGGCCCGGGCGCGCTCGGGGCTCCCGCGACGGATGTGGGGGGTGCGGCGGAGCGGGTGCTGCTGGTCTGGGCGCCGGGCGGGGATCTGCGGGGAGCCGTGGAGGCGGGCATGGAGGTGCAGCGGATCAGGGCCGGGCTGGCCGCTGACGGGGTCGCGTCGGCGTGGGTCGGGGTGGATCAGGTCGACCTGTCCGGGGTCGACGTCCCGGAAGGCGGCATGCCACTCGGTGTGCTCGTCGTCGGTCGCGGTAGCCTGCCGTCACTATGACGACGTTGCACGATGACGCCCTCGCGGTGCTGACACAGTGGACGCCTCCGAGTGATGAGGCTGAGCAGACGCGGCGGCGGTTCATCGAGTTCGTGCTGCGGGATCCGTCGACGGTGTGGCGGGAGCACCCCGGTGCCCATGTCACGGCGAGTGCCCTGGTCGTCGACTCGACCGCCGAGCGGGTCCTGCTGTGTCTGCACGGCAGGATCAAGCGCTGGGTCCAGCTCGGCGGGCACTGCGAGCCCGGGGACGCGACCGTCGCGGCCGCAGCCCTGCGCGAGGCGACCGAGGAGTCGGGCATCGCCGGGCTGAGGATCAGCGAAGCGCCGATCGGGCTCGACGTCCACCACGTCAAGTGTGCCGGTGGACCCGCGTTGCACTACGACGTCAGGTATGCCGCGATCGCCCCCACCGGCGCTGTCGAAACCGTCAGCTCCGAGTCGGCGGCGCTGGGCTGGTTCGCGCCGGACGACCTGCCGGCGCCGCTCGCCGACGCCACCGAGGTGCTGGTCGCCCCGGCACTGGCCTGGGCCCGCCGAGCCTGACCGCCTGACCGCCGGGGCGGCACCCACAGGCACCGCCGAAGCGGCGAGCGCCGAGTCGCCGGCATCGGGCCGGCCTGCCCCCGGACAGCCCGCCGGAGCCGCTGAGGTGCTGGTCGCCTGACCCAGAAGAGGCCGACCGCCCCGAGGAAACGTGCCGCGCAAAGGACCGGCCCCGCGAGGGACCCACCCCGCGAGAGATTCGCCGGGCCAGGGGTCCACCGGACAAGGACCCGCCGCGCAAGGGGCCACCCCGCAAGAGGCCCGCCCGAGAGACCAGCCGCGCAACGACCTCGCCGTGCAAAGGGGCCACCCGCGAGAGACCCACTCGAGAGAAACCAACCGCGCAAAGACCCCGCCGTGCAAGGGGCCCCGCGAGAGACCCACCCGAGAGAAACCAACCGCGCAAAGGCCCCGCCGTGCAAGGGGCCCGCGAGAGACCCACTCGAGAGAAACCAACCGCGCAAAGACCCCGCCGTGCAAGGGGTCACCCCGCGAGAGACCCGCCGCGCGAGGAAACCGCCGCGCAAGGAAACCGCCGCGCGAGGAAAGCCCGCGAGGAAGCCCGCCGCGCGATAAGACTCAGCGGGCAAGAGAACCCGATACGCGACGGAATCCGGCGCGCGCGGGAAGTCAGCGTGCGGCGAACCGCGGGGGTCGGACGGCGGATGCGGCTGTGGCAGCGACCGGATCCGCTGTCCGATCATCGCGGCGTGGCGGAGTGGCGGAGTGGCGGTCAGAGGAGCTCGACGGAGCCGCGTTCCTTCAGGCTGTCGACGAGCTTCTTCACGTCCTGGGCGCGGGAGCGGGGGCAGACCAGGAGGGCGTCGGGGGTGTCGACGACGATCAGGTCGTTGACGCCGACCACGGCGACCAGGCGCCCGGACTGCGGGACCACCACGACGCGCTCCGCGTCCTGCATGAGGACGCCGGTGGGGCTGGCGGGGTCGAGGTTGACGACGACGTTGCCGGCGGTGTCGGTCTCAAGGAGCTCGCCGAGGGTGTGGAAGTCGCCGACGTCGTTCCACCCGAAGTTGCCGGGGACGGTGCCGACCAGGCCGGCGACGCCCGCGCCCTCCATGACGCCGAAGTCGACGGAGATCTTGGTGAGGTCGGGCCAGATGCCGGCGAGTACCTCTTCGCGTTCGTGGGTGTCCCAGGACTCGGCGATGCGGACCAGGCCGTCGTGCAGGGTGGGCTGCTGGCGGGCGAGCTCGTCCAGGAAGACGTCGACGCGCCAGACGAACATGCCGGCGTTCCACAGGTACTCGCCGGAGTCGACGTAGGCCTGGGCGAGGGGCAGGGCGGGCTTCTCCTCGAAGGAGGCGACCTTGCACACGTCCCCGGAGCCGGTGGGCTCGCCCACGTGGAGGTAGCCGTAGCCGGTCTCGGGGTGGGTCGGGGTGATGCCGATGGTCATCAGCAGGCCGTCCTCGGCGCCGCGGATCGCCGCGCGCAGCACGTCGGTGAAGGCCGGGACGTCGCGGACCAGCTGGTCGGCGGCGAAGGCGCCCATGACGGCGTGCGGGTCGCGGCGGGCGATGACCGCCGCGGCGAGGCCGATGGCGGCGCACGAGTCGCGCGGGGTGGGCTCGACGAGGATGTTGCCCTCGGGGAGACCTGGGAGTTGCCGGGCCACCGCCGCCGCGTGCGCCACGCCGGTGACCACGAACGTGGACTCCGGGGTGGCGAGGTCGCTCAGGCGCCCATACGTCGCCTGGAGCAGCGACAACGGGGTGCCGGTGAGCGCGTGGAGGAACTTGGGATGGCCGGCTCGCGACAGCGGCCAGAGCCGCGTGCCACTGCCTCCTGCTGGGATGACCGCGTAGAACACAGCCCCATCATGCCCAGTCGGGGACGCATTCCAGCAACTCGACGGTGTCATGTCCACTACGAAAATCGCCTGAGGGTGACAGAGAGCTACAGACGCGGACTCGCCGCCCGTGCCCAGGCGGCGAGGTGGACCTCGGCGCTGGACTCCCAGGTGAACTCCTTGGCGCGGGCGGCGCCGGCCTTCGCGAGGGCGCTGCGGCGCTCGTGGTCGTCCAGCAGCGCCGCGAGGTCGCGGGCGATCTCGTCGGTGCCGGGGCCGGTATACGCCACCGCGTCGCCGCCCACCTCGGGCAGGGACAGGCGCGGGGTGGTGAGCACGGGGGCGCCGCAGGCCATGGCCTCCAGGATCGGCAGGCCGAAGCCCTCGCCGAAGGAGGGGTAGGCGGCGACGACGGCGCCGCCGAGGAAGCCGGGCAGGTCCGCATACCGCAGGTAGCCGGGGCGCAGCAGCCGCAGGTGGCTGGGGACCTCGCCGAGGGCGCCGTCGATCTCGTCGTCGTGGCCCTGGCCGCCAGCGATGACCAGCGCGGGCGGGTCGGGCCGGTCGCGGACGGCGGAGATCCAGCCGCGGATGAGGCTGGGCACGTTCTTGCGGGGTTCCTTGGCACCGAGGAAGGCGATGTAGTCCGTCGTGCCGAGGCCGAGCCGGGCCCGGACGCGGGCCTTCTCGTCGTCGGTCGGCGCGTGGAACGCGTCGGGGTCGACGCCGTGGTAGGCGACGTCGATGCGGGTCGGGTCGGCGTCCAGGAGGCGGATCAGCTCGTCACGGGTCGCCTTGCTGGGCACGATGACCCGGCTGGCGCGGCGCAGCGACGTCTTGATCGCGGAGCGGAAGAACGTGCGGCGGGACTTGTCGTAGTGCTCCGGCTCGGTGAAGAACGTGGCGTCGTGGACGGTGACCGTGACGGGGCAGCCGGCGCGCAGCGGGCACGTGTAGAACGGCGAGTGCAGCACCTGGGCGCCGACCTGCTGGGCGAGCATCGGCAGGCCGGTCTGCTCCCAGGCGAGACGGGCCGGCCGGTGGGCCGCGGCGGCCGGTGCGGCCATGATCCGTGCACCGGACAGTAACCGTCCGTAACGCTCGGCGTCGGTGCGCTGGCAGACCACGGCGAGGTCCGCGTCGAGCGCGGCAAGGGCGCCGAGCAGCCCGTCAACGTAGCGCCCGACACCGCCTCGGTCGGCTGGGACACTCGTGGCGTCGACGAGCACACGGGGCGGACGGCCGGGGGTCACTGGGCGTCTCCTTCGAACACGGCTTGCCACGCGTAACGAGCGTCACGCGTCACGTCAGGCAAAGCCTACGCCCGATCCCCGGGTGATCGATGTCCACGACGCGACTCGCGATCGAGGAAACTCCAGTATTCAGCTCAGCGGCATCGGGATGTCGCCCGGTGCACCGACGTCGTAACTGCCCGCACCGCGGATCTCGTAACGGCCGTCGCGGAAGACCGCCGGGTCGGCGCGGCCGTCGCCGTCGTACTGCGCGGAGACGGGTCGGGCGCCCGCGGCACCGAACTTGACGGCGGCCTGCCCCTCGACGGTGAACTGCTGGGTGGCCGGATCCCAGGTCGCGGCGTCGATCGTGCCGTTGCCGTCGTAGTCGGCGGGTGCGGCGACCTGGCCGGGCGCGCCGACCTTGAACTCGCGCAGTGCGTAGATCGCCCACAGCCCGGTCGACGGGCGCCAGATCGCCGCCTCGGCGCGCCCGTCGCCGGTGTAGTCGGCGGGGACGGGCACGTCGCCCGGCAGGCCGAGCTGGATCTCACCGATGCCCTTGATGTACCAGACCCCGGTCGCCGGCCTGAAGACGGCCAGTTCAGCGGTACCGTCGCCGTCGTAGTCCGCGGGTGCCGGCACATCACCCGGCAGACCCCACTGGACGGTCCTCCTGCCTTCGCCGGTCAGCAGCATGCTCCAGTTGCCGGTCGTCGGCGACCAGGTCGCGACGTCGGCCTTGCCGTCGCCGTTGTAGTCGGCGGCAACGGGGATCTCGTTCGGGCCGCTGGTGAAGATGGGTTCGGCGACGCCCTGCAGGCGGACGGTGCCGTCGCTGGGCCGGTACGCGGCCAGCAGCGTCCGCACGACCTCTGGTTTGACCAGGTCGCCGAGCAGCGTGCCGGCCCGGTCGCGGATCCAGGGCAGCGCGGCGACGCCCTTGGCGCCCGGGCACTCGGTCGGGTTGGTCTGCTGGTGCGGGAAGACCCGGGGCACGGTCACGGTCGTGCCGGCCGGGTACTTCGACGTGGATCCGCCGCCGGTGAGGGCGACCGTGCCGCGCGGGTCGATGGCCTGGTGCAGTGAAAGTTTCCAGGCGGTGTACTGCGCGGCGGCCTCCTGGACCACCTGCGGCACGTTCGCGTAGCGGTAGTCGCCGATCATCGCGATGCCCGCGGTGCCGGTGTTGAACCCGCCCGCCTGGGCGCCGACCACGGGCCGGGACAGGCCTCCGGAGCGGCCTTCCCAGAGCCGGCCGAAGCGGTCGACCAGCACGTTGTAGCCGATGTCGCCCCACCCGCGACTGACCGTCTGGTACTGGTAGATCGACCGCAAGATCTTCGGCACCTCCTCCGGGCTGTAGTCGTTGCCGGTGGCGGTGTGGTGCAGGGCGACGGCCTTCACGTAGGTGGCGTACTGCGGCTTCCAGTCCATCTGCTGCTCGTTGGCGCCCCAGGCGGCCCGGCGCTGGATGGTGGGCATGAACGGCCGGAGCCCGACGGGCTGACTCTCCGTGATCGGAGGAAGGGACGGCGTGGTGTCGCCGGGTGCGTCGGTCGGGTCGATGAGGTCGGCGGTGATGTCGTGCGGCGTCGGCCCACCGGTCGTCGTCAGCTCCAGCTGTACGCCGTCCGCCTTGCCCGTCCAGACGAGCTCCGCTCCGCCGCGCTGGGCGGGACGGCCGGAGCCGGGAGCGATGTCGCGGTCGGCCTCGCCGGTGTCGACGGTGCGCCAGGTGCTCCATTCGCCGCCGGGGACGTGGTGCCGGACGGCGACGGTGACCCCGCCGAGTTTCCCGGTCTCCCGCCAGGTGACGCCGACCGCGCTGAAGGGCGCCGTGGACTGGCGGGTGACGGTGAGCGTCCGGGACTTGCGGGTCCGCTCGGTGACCGGCGCGCCCTCGGGGCCGCCCGTGCGCGCGGCGACGCCGTCGGCGGGCCGCTCGAAGCTGCCCAGCGCGATGCGGGTGACCTGCGGCTCGACCCCTGTGCCGCCGGGCGCCTTGGCGGCCGGGTTGGCCCACTGGATCGGCTCGGCGAGGTCCTGCGGCGGCGGCAGGAACGGGATGCGCGGGTCGGCCGTGGCACCGCCGGTGCTGAGCAGGGCGACGGCGACGCCGCCGACGGCGACCAGTTTGAGCCGCCGGTATCGTCGCATTGCCCATACCCCCATCGCGCGCCGCTAGCTACACCCGATTGGAGATGCTATGGGAGGATTTTCCGGACATATGGGGAATACAGTTCCTTCACTCTTTGCGGCAATTGTCGGTCGAGACCCGTCACTTCCGCTGCTGACGTTCTACGACGACGCCACCGGTGAGCGGATCGAGCTGTCCGGCGCGACGCTCGCCAACTGGGTCGCCAAGACGGCGAACCTGCTCGTCGACGGCTGCGGCCTCGGCCCGGGCGACACCGCCGGCGTCTGGCTGCCGCCGCACTGGCAGACCGCGGCCGTCCTGCTCGGCGCCTGGTCGGCCGGGGTCACGGTGGCCTACGGGGAGCCGACCGCGGCCGGCACCGACGTCGAGTTCGCGTCGGCGAAGGCGATCGAGGCGGGCCTGCCGGCGAGCGCCGGGGACTGCTTCGCGCTCGGACTGGCACCGATGGGCATGCCGATGCGGCAGGTCCCGGACGGCTGGGCGGACTACGTTGCCTCGGCCCGCCAGCACGGCGACCACTTCCCCGGCGCGCCCGTCGCCGCGGGCACCGGCGCGCTGGTCGGCACCGACGGCTCGCTCGGCGGGCACGCCGCGCTGCTGGAGCGCGCCCGCGCCCGGGCCGCCGAGCTGGGGATCACCGGCGGTCGGGTGCTCATCGACGCGGACGTCTACCCGTATCCGCTCGACTGGCTGCTCGCGCCGCTGTCGGCGGGGGCGAGCGTGGTGCTCAGCGTGAACACCGACCTGTCGAAGCTGCCCGACCGCGGCACCTCCGAGCAGGTCGGCCTCACCGTCGGCCCTACTGTCTAGCGGCCCGCACGGCCTCGAAGTACCGCAGCGACTCCGGGTTGGCCAGGGCTCCCTTGGCAGCGGCCTGCTCGACGGGTGTGCCGGTGAGGATCCGTTTCACCGGCACCTCCAGCTTCTTGCCCGACAGTGTCCGCGGCACCGCGTCCACCTGGAAGACCTGGTCGGGGACGTGCCGCGGAGACAGCGCCGTGCGCAGCTCCCGGGCGACGGTGGCGCGCAGCGCGTCGTCGAGGGTCACGCCGGGATTCAGCACGACGAACAGCAGCAGCTCGCCCGCGCCGCCCTCGGGGTCCTCCAGGTGCACGACGACCGAGTCGGTGACCGCGTCCAGGCTCTCCACGACGGAGTAGAACTCGCTGGTGCCGAGCCGGACGCCGCCACGGTTGAGGGTGGCGTCGGAGCGGCCGGTGATCACGCAGGCGCCGGTGTCGTCGATGGTGATCCAGTCGCCGTGCCGCCACACGCCGGGATAGGTGCCGAAGTACGCGTCGGCGTACCGGGACCCGTCGGTGTCGCCCCAGAACCCGACCGGCATGCTCGGCATCGGCGCGGTGATGACCAGCTCGCCGAGCTCACCGATGACCGGGGTGCCGTCAGCCGCGTAGGCCTCGACCTTCGCGCCGAGCGCCCGGCAAGCGATCTCCCCCGCGTGTACCGGCAGCAGCGGCACCCCACCGACGAACGCGGTGCACACGTCGGTCCCGCCGGACGCCGAGGCGATCAGGACGTCGGCGGAGACCGCGTCGTACACCCACTCGAAACCCTCGGGGGGCAGCGGTGCGCCGGTCGATCCCACCCCGCGCAGCGCCGACAGGTCCGCGAACTCCTTCGGCACCAGCCCGGCCTTGCGGCAGGACAGCAGGAACGGCGCCGACGTGCCGAAATACGTGGTGCCGGACTCCGCGGCGACCCGCCAGAGCCAGCCGAGGTCGGGGTGGGCGGGGTTGCCGTCGACGAGCACGATCGCGGCGCCGACGGCCGGGCCGGACACCAGGTAGTTCCACATCATCCAGCCGGTGGTGGTGAACCAGAAGAACCGGTCGCCGGGGCCGAGGTCGTGGTGCAGGGCCAGCATCTTGAGGTGCTCGAGCAGGATGCCGCCGTGGCCGTGGACGATCGGCTTCGGCAGGCCGGTGGTGCCGGAGGAATAGAGCACGTAGAGCGGATGGCCGAACGGCACCGGCGCGAACGTCAGCTCCTGTGTGGTCTCGTCCCACACACCGGCACCGGTGTCGCTGAGGTACGGGATCTCGATGAACGCCTCGAGCGACGGCAGCGCCTCCCGGATCGCGGCCACCTCGGCGCGACGGTCGACGGCCTTGTCGCCGTAGCGGTAGCCGTCGACGGCCACGAGGACCTTCGGCTCGATCTGCTGCCACCGGTCGACGACCGAGCGGGTGCCGAACTCGGGCGCGCAGCTGGAGAAGGTCGCGCCGAGGGCGGCGGTGGCGAGCATGAGCACGAACGTCTCGGGGATGTTCGGCGCGTACGCCGCGACCCGGTCGCCCTGCGTGACACCGAGCCGCCGCAGCGTGGCCTGCGCCCGGCGGACCTGCTCGCGCAGCTCGGCGGCGGTCAGCGTGACCGGCTCGCGGGTCTGCGAATAGGCGATGACGATCGGGGCGTCGTCCGCGACACCGGGCATCCGCAGCACGTGTTCGGCGTAGTTGAGGCGGGCGCCGGGGAACCAGTCGGCACCGGGCATTCGCGCGTCGGGCAGCGCCGCGGCCGGCGCCTGGTGCGCGACGACCTCGAAGTGGTCCCAGATCGCCTGCCAGAAGTCGCCCGGGTGGTCGACCGACCACTGCCACAGCTGCTGGTAGTCATCGAACTCCAGGCCCCGCTCGCTCGACAGCCACCGCAGGAAGGCACCGATCCGGGTGCGCTCGCGGACGTCTGCCGGGGGTCGCCACAGTTCCTTCGCCATCCGACCATCTTCCTGCACGCCCGAACGATCGCTCAGTGTGGGCTGCCGACATCCGATCGCCGATTTTCGTGTGTTTCCCTCCCGTGCCCCGGTGTTTCCGTCCCGGACGACCGGGTAATCGATGCAGGTATGACCCTGTCGTTGCCGCACCATCACCGTCCGCAATGGATCGGCCTGCTCGGGTTCGGTGCCGCCGCGGCGGCCGCCGCCCTGCTCGGAGGGCTCGGCGTCGCCGGGACCGCCGCGGAGTACAACTCGCTCAGCCAGCCGTCGTGGGCGCCGCCGTCATGGCTGTTCGGGCCGGTCTGGACCGTGCTGTACATCTGCATCGCCGTCTCCGGCTGGCTGGTGTGGCGGCGCTCCGGATGGACCGCCGCCCTCACCGTCTTCGCAGCTCAGCTGACCCTCAACGCGATCTGGACGCCGCTGTTCTTCGGTGCCGGGCTGCGCGGCCTCGCCCTTGTCGACATCGCCGCGCTGTGGGTGCTGATCGGTGTGAACATCGCCATGTTCCGCCGGGAGTCCCGCCTGGCCGCCGGGCTGCTGGTGCCCTACTGGGCCTGGGTCACGTTCGCCACCGCGCTCAACGCCTCGGTGTGGTGGATGAACCGCTAGTCCCCTTCTCCTGCGTCAGGTCGCGGGTCACCCCCGGCGCCGGCCGCGGTTGTGTGGCAAAGTCCACGAAGGTGAACCCGTCGGCGGTCATCACCATGTCCGCGCCGATCCACGCGTCGCCGGCGTAGCGGCCCGTCGCCGAGTCGAACAGCCGGCAGTCCGCGAAGGCCTCCACCGCCGCGCAGATGACGTCGTACTGCCTGCCCCCGATGGTCGCGGTGGTGCCCTTCACCGAGGGCAGCTCCCGCAACGCCAGATAGAGCGCCGCCCGCTGCTGGGTGTCGAGCCGCGGCTCGACGGAGTGGAACACGTCCCACACCTGCTTCCAGACCATCGCCTCCTGCCGGCCCGGGTACGCCTTGTCCGCCCACCGGAACCAGCTGCTCGCGAGGGCCTGCGCCTGCCCGGCGCCGGACGGGAACGCCTGGACGTACTCGCCGTTGATGTTGTCCAGGTCCGCCGGCCTGCCCGCCGCCGCGGCGGCGGCCGCGGCGATCTCCGGTTGCGACAGGGAATGGTCGAGGTCCGTGGGTTCCTGGGACCGCCGGACCCGCAGCGCTGCCCCGCTCACCGGGTCCAGCCACAGCTCGTGGAGGTACTCCCCGGTGCCCTCCTGCAGGTTGTACGACTTGACGTACAGCACCTGCCCCGGGCCGACGACCAGAGGGTCACCGGACTGCTGCTGGGCGAGCCGGGTCAGCGCCGCGACCGCCGTCGCGTGGCTGGCGCCCGCCTTACCGGTCACCGGCGGACGCATCGGCGCCCTCGTGCCCTGAGCGGCCGGCAGGTCCACGGCGCTCCCGGTCGGCTGGGCGCTGGACGGCCCGGCCACCTGCTGCTCCTGCCGCGGCTGCGATCCCGTCCGGCCGACGGTCGCCGCACCGCCGACGACCACCGCGACCGCGACGGCCGCCCCGGCGGTCGCCAGCACCCAGCCCCTGTTCCTCGTCCTCGGCGCCGGCGTCGTGGCACCGGTCAGCTGCCACCGTCCCCGCGCGAGGGCTCCGTCGCGCGGTTCGTCCAGGTCGGCGCGGAACTCCCGTACCGCTTGAAGGTCATCGTTGCTCATCGGTCCTCGTCCTCCAGAGCCTTCCGCATCTTGGTCCGGGCCCGGTGCAGCGCCGACTGGACCGTGCCGACCGGCAGGTCCAGCGCCTCCGCGATCTCCGCGTAGGTCAGCTCGGCGACCGCGAACAGCAGCAGGACGTCCCGCTGCCGCCGCGGCAGCTTCGCCAACACCCGCGCCACCGTCCGCGACCGGCGGTGCGCGTCGGCGCGCTCCTCCGCGCGGGTCGCGTGACTCTCCTGCGCCGCCGGCACCAGCAACGGGTCGGTGCCCGTCCTCGCCAGGGCGCGGTAGCCGCGCACCTCGTCGCGGCGGTGCCGGTTGAGCACGTTCGTCGCGATGCCGAAGAGCCACGGCAGCGGCGGCTGGTCCTGCGCGTAGGTGTGGCGGCGCTCGTACGCGATGAGGAACGTCTGCGCGACGACGTCCTCGGCGA
Organism: Dactylosporangium sp. NPDC051087; assembly: GCF_055586325.1. Taxonomy (NCBI): domain Bacteria; kingdom Bacillati; phylum Actinomycetota; class Actinomycetes; order Micromonosporales; family Micromonosporaceae; genus Dactylosporangium; species Dactylosporangium sp. NPDC051087. The sequence goes on from NZ_JBVJIJ010000005.1 coordinate 64,897, forward strand.
GGTCCGGCCCGACCCGGCGCGCGCAGTAGCGGTACAGCGTCCGCGCGTGCCGGTCGTAGAGGGCCGTGAAACCATCCGCGATCAAGAGGTTGCCTTCCGGGTCCACACCTCTTCTTGTCCGGACGGTGCCGCCGTGTTCCCCGCTATTTCTGCCGGTGCTTCTGGATCGCTTCCCGGCGGGCCAGGCGGTGCTCGCGGCGGATCTCCGCCTCCCGCCACCGCCCCTCGTTCTCCGGCGAGTCGGGCACGACCGGCGGCACCGGGTGCGGCTTGCCGTCCGCGTCGACCGCCACGAACACGAGATACGCGGTCGCCACGACCACCGGGTCCGCGACCTCGTCCCACCGCTGCGCGACGAGCCGGACCCCGACCTCCATGGACGTCGAACCGGTCCAGTTCACCTGCGCGTACGCGTGGACGAGATCCCCGACGCGCAACGGCTCCAGGAACAGGATCTCGTCGATCGACGCCGTCACCGCCGTCCCGCCCGCGTGCCGCGCCGCGGCCGCGCCCGCCACGTCATCGACGAACTTCATGATCACGCCACCATGGACCGTGCCATAGAGATTCACGTCGACGGCGGTCATGATCCGGCTCAGCGTGACCCTCGAATAGGCGGTCGGTCGGCCGGTGTGCTCCTTCATGGGACAGACGGTACGGTGCGAACCATGCGACACGTGGGAAGCCTGATCGCGGGGATGTTGATCGCCCCGATCGCGTGGCTGCTGATCGCCCTCGGCCAGCAGAAATCCACCGTAACGGTGGCGAAGTGGGTGGAGCGCGGCGCCTTCGACAGCGTCGACCTCATCGCACCCGCCGCATACCTCCTCGGCGCCGGCCTCCTCATCGGCCTGATCGCCACCTTGCGCATCTCCCCCGTCGGCCCGATCGTCGCCGGTCTGGCGCTGCTCGGCCTCTACGTGAGCCTCTTCATCGACCCGCTCGGCGCCCTCGACGGCCTGCCCGCCGACTACAAGCTCGCCGGCCTCGAGATCAACCTGCAGCTGCCGATCGTCAACGGCACCACCGCCGTCCTGGGCCTCGCCCTGCTGGTCGCCGCCGCGAGCGTCAAGCGCTGGCGCGCCTGGCCCGCGGCGACCCCGGTCGTCGTCACCGGCGGCGAACCCCTCGACCCGCACGAGTTCCCGCTCGGCCAGGGCCCGACGGCGCCGCCGCAGTTCGCCACCCGCGCCCCGCAGACCGCCGAGTTCCCGTCCGCGGGCGCGACGTCGGTCCTGCCGCCTTACCAGGGTGGCGGCTCGACCTCGGTCCTTCCCCCGTACGGCAGCCAGGGCCTGCCGACCGACGCCACCCAGCCGGTGCCGGCGGCCCGCTCCACGTCTGCGCCGCCCGCTCCCGCCGGCGGCCCGGCCTCCGCACCGCCGGCCTCCGCACCGCCCGTTTCCTCACCGCCGGGGCCCTTCACGAAGCCGGGCTCGGGCGCGCCGGGGTCGTTCGCGGCCGGTGCCGCGACGCCGCCGGTCTCGTCCCCGCCCGCCGGGTCGTTCCCGCCGCCCGGGCAGCCCGGGGGCGGGCCTGCCGGGCAGTTCGGCGCTCAGCCACCGGCCGGCGTGCGCCCCGGTCAGCAGGGCGGTCCGGCACAGGTGTCGGCTCCGGGCGGTGCCGCCGCGGGCCCCGCGTGGCTGACCCCTGACTCGACCGCCGCCCAGCCCGCGGCGCCCCGGCCCTCGACCGCGCAGCCCCAGCCGCCCGGTGGACAGCCACCTGTCGCTCGGCCTTTTGTCGCGCCGGCATCCGCACAGCCGCCGGCCGGCCAGCCGTTCGGCGCCCAGCCGCCCGCGGCACCCGCCTCTGGTGCGCCGTCCTACGGCGCGCAGCCGACGGCCGCTCCGGCGTCAGGCGCACCTTCATACGGCGCGCAGCCGCCGGCCGGGCAGGCGTTCGGCGGGCAGTCCCCCGCGGCGCCGGTCTCCGGTGCGCAGCCGCCCGCGGCGCCGGTCTCCGGTGCGCAGCCGCCCGCCGCTTCCGGGGGCGCCGCGCCGACGCCGCCGCCGGGGCCGTTCCCGCCGTCGCTCGGTGGGCGGGGAGGACCGCCCGCGCCGGCGGCTCCTGGGACGCCGCCCGGGCCGTATCCGCCCGGTGGTGCACCTGGTCAGGGCTCGACGACCCAGTTCAGGGCAGCCGCCGGAGCCGCGCAGGCCCCGCCGTTCGCACCGCCCGGCGCACCTCGCCCTGCGTCGGCGCCACCCGCGCCGCAGTTCGGCCAGCCCGCGTCCACGCCACCCGCGTCCGGGCCCGCGTCCGCGCCGCCGTTCCCGCCGGCGTCCGGGGCCGCGGCGGCACCGTTCGCACCACCGGCTTCCGGACCCGCGTCGGCGCCGCCGTTCGCCCCGGCAGCCGGGCCCGCGTCCGCACCGCCTGCTCCGTTGGCAGCGCCCGCGCCGTTCGCGCCGCCTTCGACCGGACCGGCCTCCGCGCCGCCCGCGTCGGGTCCTGCGTCGGCGCCGCCCGCGCAGTTCGGCCAGGCCGGCCAGCCTGCTCCGGGACCCGCGTCGCCGCAGTTCGCCGGCCCCGCGTCCGCGCCGCCTGCCGGACCCGCGTCCGCGCCGCAGTTCGGGCAGCCCGCGTCAGCTCCGTCGGCGCCGCAGTTCAGCGGGCCCGCGTCCGCGCCGCCCGCCGGTCCTGCGTCTGCACCGCCCGCGCCGCAGTTCGGGCAGGCACCGTCGGCCGCGCAGTTCGCCGGGCCCGCCTCCGCGCCGCCCGCAGGTGGACCCACGTCGGCGCCGCCCGCGGGTGGGCCCGCCTCCGCACCGCCTGCGCCGCAGTTCGGGCAGGCATCGACCGCAGCGTCGACGCCGCAGTTCAGCGGGCCCGCGTCCGCGCCGCCCGCAGGTGGACCCACGTCGGCGCCGCCCGCGGGTGGGCCCGCCTCCGCACCGCCTGCGCCACAGTTCGGTCAGGCATCGACCGCAGCGTCGGCGCCGCAGTTCAGCGGGCCCGCGTCCGCACCGCCCGCGGGTGGGCCTGCGTCTGCGCCGCCGGCAGCGCAGTTCGGGCAGCCTGCGGCGACGCCCCAGTTCGCGGGTCCCGCTTCGGCGCCGCCCGCAGGTGGCCCCGCCTCCGCGCCGCCCGCAGGTGGCCCCGCCTCCGCGCCGCCCGCAGGTGGGCCCGCGTCGGCACCGCCCGTAGGTGGGCCCGCGTCGGCACCGTCTGCCGGTGGGCCTGCTTCCGCGCCGCCGTTGCGGGCGGCCGGGGTGGCCGGTGGTGACGCGACAGCGGGGAACACGCCGTGGTCCGGGGCGCCTGCCGGGCTCGCTGGGCAGGCCGTCTCGCAGGAGGCGGGCGACGAGTTGCCGACCCGGCCGTTCACGGCGCCGTCGACGCCGCCCGCGCCGTACGGTGGCGGCGGCGGCAACCTGCGTCCGGCGTCCGAATCGGTCGCGCCCCCCACGGACATTCCGCAGACCAGGTATGGGCGGCCCAGTGCCGCCCAGCCCGCCACCGAACCGCCGCCGGTCGCCGGGGGTGGCGGGGCGTTGCCGTCGCGGGCGGCGCGGTCCGAGGTGGTGCGGGAGACGTCGATCCTGGCGGGGCCCTCGTTCGACGGGTTCAGTGCCGGGCGGCGGGGCGTACGCGAGGAGGAGACCGAGGCGCTGCACCCCGGTCGTCCGACGCGGCCCCGGCACGCGGCGCAGAGCGAGACCGGTGAGCACCCGATGGTCGGCGGCGACGAGGCGACGACCCGGTTCATGCCGATGCGGGCCACCGACCCCGTCCAGGAGCCGGGCGCGGACCAGCAGGCGACGACCCGGATCGGGCCTGTCGACCCCGACGTGACCACCCGCCTGGGCGCGCCGAGCGCCGCGGAGCAGGCGGAGCGCCGGGCCGCGTTCGCGCGCGGTGAGGCGGAGCGGCGGGCCAACGCGCAGGCGGAGCTCGACCGGCTCGCCGCCGAGCGGGCGGCCGCGGGCGGGGAAGGGGACGGGGGCGACGACGAGCCGCCGACGTCGCCGTGGTCCGCACCGCCGCGCGACCGCGGCTGAACCACGCCGAAAGGGCCGCCACCTGCGAGGGGGCGGCCCTTTCGCCGTACCGGCGGAAAATCCGTGGCGGCGTCGGGCCTGCCGGGGGAAGATGGCGGGGTGTGATGCGCAGGACGTGCCGAACGCCTGACCGGGAGACCGGCCGGGCCGTGTTCCCGTCCGCTCACACTCCCGCTGCGAGGCCACCTTGCTACGCGCTGTCGCCCTGTCCAAGCATTACGACGCCGAGCTGCTGTTCGAGGGCGTCGATCTCACCCTGAACGCCGGTGACCGGCTCGGGCTCGTCGGGCCCAACGGCGCCGGGAAGACCACGCTGCTGCGGCTGCTGACCGGTGCGGAGAAGCCGACCGGCGGGCATGTCGCGCTCGCGCCTGGGCGCAGGATCGGGTACTTCGCTCAGCAGGTACACCATCCTGATCTTTCGGTGCTCGCGTTCCTGAGCGACGGCGAGGCCGACCGGCTCGCCCGGCGGATGCGCGCGCTCGAGGCGCGGCTGGCGGACGAGCCCGCGCTCCTCGACGAGTACGGGCGGGTCCAGGAGCGCTGGCTGGCCCTGGAAGGCTGGGCGGCGCCGCAGCGGCGGGCCGAGGTGCGGGAGCGGCTCGACATCGCGCACCTGCCCGACGACCTGCCGCTGCGCGACGTCAGCGGCGGCGAGCAGGCCCGGCTGATGCTCGCCAAGGTGCTGCTCGCGACCCCCGACGTCCTCATCCTCGACGAGCCGACGAACCATCTCGACGCCGCCGGCACCGCGTGGCTCGGCCGGTTCCTCGCGGGCTTCCGCGGCGCCGTCCTGGTCGTCACGCACGACAGGGCGTTCCTGGACCGGACGGTGACCCGGATCGTCGAGCTCGACGGGATCCACACGACGCCGCAGTGGTACGAGGGCGGCTACACCAACTACCGCGCGGAGAAGACCCGCCGCTGGCAGAAGCTCCTGCTGGACCACGAGGCCCAGGAGAAGTTCCGCCGGCGCCTGGAGGCCGACATCGCCAGCACCAAGGACCAGGCCCGTGGCGTCGAGGAGACCGTACGGTCAGGGCTCGGCTCCGACAAGATCCGCCGCTACGCGAAGAAGGTCGCCAAGAAGGCCAAGGCCCGCGAGCGCCGGCTGACCCGCCAGCTGACCTCCGCACGCTGGATCGCGGAGCCGGCCACCCGCCCGCCGCTCACCCTCGCGTTCCCGTCGGTGCCGGACGACGCGTCGGTCCTGGCCGCCCGCGGTCTCACGGTCAAGCTCGGCGCGCGGCGGGTCCTCGACGGCGTCGACCTGGACGTCCGCGGCCGCATCCTGGTCACCGGCGCCAACGGCGCGGGCAAGACGATCCTGCTGCGCGCGCTGTCCGGCCGGCTCCCCCTCGACGCGGGCACCGTCAGCACCGGCGCCGACGTCGCCGTCCTCCCCCAGACCCACGACCATCTGCGCGGCGACGACCGCACAGTGCTGAGCTTCTTCCGTTCCCGGGTCCCGGTGTACGTCGACGACGCCGAAACCCTGCTCGAGGCGCACCTGTTCGGCCCCGACGAATGGGACCGCCGCCTGCGCGACCTCAGCGCCGGTGAGCTGCGGCGCCTGCTGCTCGCCGTCATCGTGAACACCGGCGCCCAGATCCTCTTCCTCGACGAGCCCACCAACTACCTCGACTTCGAAGCCATCGACGTCGTCGAGGAGGCGCTGCGGGCGTACCACGGCACCATGGTCATGATCACGCACGACGCGTACTTCGCTCGCAACGTCGGCTTCGACCACCGCTGGGAGGTCTCCGCCGGCCACGTCACCGCCGCCTGACGGGAGATCCCGCGGTCGGGTGCGGCTGTCGCGCAGGACCATGGCGCGGATCGTCGCGTGTTCGCAGGACGGCACCCGCGACATGATCGCCACCTCAGCTTGGCGAACGCGTGCCGGCGTCGCGGACCCCGGCCGAGTGACAGCGCCGAACGATGGCGCACCGCGACCGGTTGTCCCGTCGTCCCGCACCCGCCCCGGCTGAGGTGGGGGTCGGCGAGCCCGACAGCGGCTCGGCCGGCTCGGCCGGCGGCTCGGCCGGGCGGGTGGGTCGGGCGGGTGGGTCGGGCGGTGGGTCGGGCGCCTCGCAGGACGGTTGGCTTGTTCACCGCTGCCCGCACGTCGCGTCGGCCCACGGGCGGGAGTGCGGGAGCGGCCGGTCCGCTCAGCGGGCAGGGCTGCGGGGGCGGTCGGTGGGTGGGGTGGTGAGACGGCTGGTGGGTGAGCGGCGGGCGGGGTGCAGGACGGCCGCGGCAGCGGCCACGACGAGGCAGGTGGCGAGCAGTGCGGCGAGGCGTTGGTGGGCGGCGTTCCAGTCGGGGCTCGCAACGCTGACGAACACCGCGAACCGCCGCGGCGCGAAGGCGAGAGCGGCGAAGACGGCGAGGAAGGCGGGCGCCGCGGCGGGGCTGGCGAGGCCGCGTGCGGTCAGGCGCCAGGCGAGGACGGCGGCGGCGATGGCGATGGCGGCGATGGCGGCCGCTTCGAGGGACAGGGCGCGCAGGGGCAGGCGGGCGCCGATGTCGCCCTCCGCGCCGGTGAGGGTGATGGCGAACGCGGCGGCGGACCACGCGGTCATGGCCGTGGCGGCGGTGAGGGCACGGATCGTGGGGGCGTGCCAGGCTGGGGCGGGGAGGGTCGTGGTGGTCGGTTTCGCGGGGTCGTCGAACAGGAACGCGAGGCCGACTGCGGCGCAGGCCATGCCCAGCCGGAGCAACACGGCGAGGTTGTCGGGGCTGAGTGTAACCGTCATCGCCGCGGGGACGGCGACGATGACGAGGCCGGTGGCCATCGCGCCGAGGACCGGGCCACGACCGATCGCCCGCAGTGTCGGTGGGACGAGGGCGAGACGGCTCATGTGAGGTCGCTTCCTCGACCGGCCGGAGCGAACCGGCGCGCGCCGGAGGCGGACCGGCGTGCGCCGGAGGCGGGACCGCACGCATGGACAGCAGCGTGATGCGCCGTGGGAGCAGGGCCGCGGGCTGCGGGGGGTCGGGTCAGGCGGCGCATGCGTGGCGCTCCTCGAGTGGGGGCTCCGGGGCGATGGGCACGCCCAGCAGGGCCGCGAAGCGGTCCGCCGGAGTGGCGGGGTCGGTCAGCTCCTGCCAGTGGGCGGTGAGCACGGCGCCGGTCGAGGCGGGGGGATTGCGCAGGACGGCGAGGGCGGGGGCGGCGTCGCGGTCGGGGACGGAGATGCCGGCGAAGGTGGTGGGGTCCATGAAGGAGAGGGCGCCGGAGCTCGTGTCGTCGAGGCGGCGCAGACCCTTCGCGGTGGCCGGGGTGGCCTGGCCGACCAGCCAGATGAGCAGGGCGCCGCGGGCGCCGCAGACGCCGCCCATGTCGGTGGGGAAGGCGCTGCCGGTCAGCAGGCGCAGGGCGACGGCGGCGGCGAAGGTGGCCTCGGAGGTCTCGTCGCCCCAGGAGGTGGCGACGGGGATCGCGGCGGGGGTGCCGGCGGCGGCCGCGGCGGCCGACCAGTCGGCGTTGCGGGCGGTCTCGGTGGTCAGGTCGATGGTGACGGAGCTGCCGGTCGGGTAGCCGGCGGCCCAGACGCGCTGGCGGACGGCGAGGGGTGGGCCGGAGACGGTGGGGACGGCGCGGCGGACGCCTTGCAGCACCTGCTCCCAGGCGGGAATCCAGGCGGTGAAGTCGTCGAAGGCGCAGTAGGTGACGTCGCCGCGGCGGTGGCAGGTCTGCTGGGACGCCGGGTCTTCGGTGGCGGTGACGGCGGCGCGGTGCAGGGCGTCGTCGGAGCGGAACTGGGCGGCGCCGGCGCCCGCGGTGAGCGCCACCGCGAGCACCGCGGCGGCGAGGACGGGGCGGCCGCGGGCGCCCGAGCGGGCGAGGGCGGCGACGGCGGCGAGGGCCGCGAGGCCGGCCAGGTAGGCGAGGTGGCGCAGCGACGGGCGGTCGACGAGGTCTGACGGCAGCGCGAAGGGTGGGTCGCCGAAGATCACGGGCAGGAGCAGGCGCACCGCGGCGTTGCCGTCGGCGGCGGCGACCAGGACGGTGAAGGCGGCCACGGCGAACGCGAACATCGCCAGGGGCGCGACGACGACGGACCGGATCAGGGCCGCCAGCAGGACACCGGCGGCGGCGAAGAGGATCACGAGGAGCGGGGTCGTGACGAGCTCGGCCGGGTCGGCGTGGCCGGCCGCGCCGGGCAGCAGGGAGATGACGCCGATGCGGGCCGCGACCAGCACGAGCACGCCGGCGGCATAGGGCAGCGGGGCGAGCAGGAACGCCGCGGTGCGCCACTGTGCGGGCAGGACGAGGACCGAGTAGAGCGCGTCGGTGTGGTGGCGGTGGGCGCGCAGCGCGTTGAGGTTGGCGACGACGAGGGCGCCGCCGCCGAGGACGAAGACGCCGAGCAGTTGCATGCCGACGGCCTTGTCGTGGAGCACCGGATAGCGGTCGGTGGTGCCGGTGACCGCGTCGTAGATCCACGGGGAGACGAAGAGCAGCAGGGCGGCGACCGTCAGCGGGTGCCGGGCGAAGCGGGTCGCCTCCACGCGGGCCAGGGCCGTCATGGCCCGGCGCGGCGACATCTGGGCGGGCGAAGGAGCGGCGAGCGTGGTCGTCATGACGCACCGCTGACGTCGACGAGCATGAGGTATCCGTCCTCGATGGTGGGCTGGAGCAGCTCCGCGCCGGGCGGCGGGTCGCCGACGTGGCGGTGCAGGCCGGTGCCGGTGCGCCAGGAGGCGAGGGCGCCGGGCTCGCGGGCGGCGCTGGTCCAGACCCGGCCGTCGGCGAGGGCGGCCAGGTCGGTGGGGGCGCCGGCGAAGCGGACGGTGCCCTGATCGATGACGACGACCTCCCGGCACAGGGACATGACGTCCTCGGTCTGATGGGTGGACAGCAGCACGGCGCGGTCCTCGCCGAGGTCGGCGAAGAGCTCGCGGAAGCGCATCCGCTGCTGCGGGTCGAGGCCGACGGTCGGCTCGTCGAGGACGAGCAGGTCGGGGTCGCCGACGAGGGCGGCGGCGAGGGCGACCCGCTGCCGCATGCCGCCGGACAGGGCGCGGATGCGGGTGCGGCGCTGGTCGTCGAGGCCGACGGCGGCGAGGACGCGGCGGACCTCGGCGTGCCGGTCGCCGCGGTGGGTCAGCTCCTTGAGGATCGCGACGTAGTCGACGAACTCGAAGGCGGTGAAGCCGCGGTGGAAGCCCGGGTCCTGTGGCAGATAGCCGAGGCGGCGGCGGACGGCGAGCCGCCCGGGGCCGGTGAGCGGGTCGTGGCCGAGGACGCGCAGCGAGCCGGCGTCGGGGGTGAGGGCGGTGGCGAGGATCCGCAGGAGGGTGGTCTTGCCGGCGCCGTTGGGGCCGAGGAGCCCGGTGACGCCGGGGCCGAGGGTGAGCGTGACGCCGTCGAGGGCGACCTTGCGCCCATAGCGCAGGGTCAGTCCTTCGGCGTGCACGGCGACGGTGGTGCCGGACTTGGTCGCCTCATGGCTCATCGAAGCCTCCTGGTGGTGTCGAAGGTGGCCGCCCGCCGGGCGAGGAGCACGGCGGCGACGGCGACGGCGAGGGCGGTGCCGGCCTGGCCCGCGGCGGTGAAGAGGGCGCCGGCGGCGGCACCGACGAGGGCGGTCCAGCCGACGCCGACCGCGACGGCCGCGGGGACCGTCCCGAACCGCGGGGCGAGCAGCAGTGTGAGGACGGTCAGCGCGAGCGACGGCAGGAACCAGCCGGCGGCGCCGAACTCTGCGGCGGGCAGCGTGAGGCTGGCGAGCGCGCAGAGCACGGTGTTGGCGGAGACGACGGCGGCGCAGCGCAGCAGGAGCAGCCGGAAGGACTGGAGCGGCGCGACGAGCGCCATCTCATAGGTGGGGTCGATGCCGGGCCCGAACGACACCGCCACGCCGAGCAGCGGCAGCAGCGGCGCGGCGGCGAGGAACACGATCGGATCGGCCAGCCGCGCGATCGTGGCCGTCATCGCGAGGGTCAGGGTGATCGCGACGAGCCACGACAGGCGCAGCGCCGGGGTCGCGGCGAGCAGCCTGGCGGTGTGGTCGGGCACGCGGAGCAGCAGCAGGAGCCGCTCGACCGGCCCCGGCACCGGCGCGTCCAGTGAGGCGTCGAGCCGGGCCCAGCCGTCGTCGACGGGCCCGGGGTCGGCCTGGGCGGTGAGCCGGTCGCGGCACGCCGCGCAGGCGCCGAGGTGCGACTCCACCGACCAGAGCAGCGGCCCGGCGAGCCCGCCGCCGATGTATGCGTGCAGGTCGGAATCCTGGAGATGCCAGCCGCTCATGCCAGCTCCTGCCGCAGTTGCTTACGGGCCCGCAGCGCCCGTGTCTTGACCGTGCCGGGCGGGATGCCGAGCAGGACCGCCGCCTCGGCGGTGGTGAGCCCGTCCAGGACGGTGGCCTGGATGACGGCCCGCAGCTGCGGGGAGAGGCGGGCGAGGGCGCCGGCGATGTCGCCGTGCTCGACACCGAGCAGCACCTGGTCCTCCGCCGAAGGCATGGAGGGCTCGTCGCGGCCGCGCAGCCGGGCGAGGAGGCGGCCGAGCCGGTCCCGGGCGCTGGTGCGGCGCAGCGCGTCGACGAGCCGCCGCGAGCCGATCCGCCACAGCCAGCCCGCGACGTCGCCCTCGTCGCGATACCGCGCGGCGCCCCCGTGCCACAGCTCCAGGAACGTCTCCTGGACCACGTCGTCCACGAGCGACTCGTCGGCGCAGCGATACCGCAGCCGCAATCGCAACCAGACGGCGTGCCGCCGATAGAACTCCTCGAACGCCGCCCTGTCGCCGGTGGCGGTCAGGGCGAGGAGATCAGCATCAGAACGAACCCTCACACCCCATCATCGGATCGAACCGCCCGATCGGTTCACAGCCAAAGACAAAAACTACGGAGCGGCATTGAGCAGATCCACCGCGCTGTGCTGGCAGCTGTGGTTGGTGGCGACCCGCGGCCCGGCCCAGTGGCTGCCGTATCCGTCCAGGGAGTCCCGGTCGAGAGCGAAGGCGCTGTCCGCGTTGCGCTGCAGAAAACCGGAAAACACACCGCCTGCGGCGGAGTTCAGCACGCCCAGGCCGCGTACCGCCGCCCCCTTGAACGACACCCCGTCACCGGAGCAGGTGTTGCTCTCGTTGGGCTCGCGCAGGATCCCGCCGGGCGAGAGGTAGCCGCTGGAGACCATCGCGTCGCCGATGCGCCGCGCCGTGGCCAGGGCGGCGGCGTCTCCCGTCAGCCGGTTCAGCTGCACCAGCGCGTTCATCAGCACACCCTGGTTGTACGTCCAGGTCACGGATCCGTTGTTGCGGCAGGTGCTCAGGCTGATCCCGTCGTTGACGAGGTTGGAGCCGTTGAGCATCCCGGTGCTCTGGAACCACGACCAGCCGGCCACCGCCCGCCCGCGGTACACCGTGTCGCCCGGGATCCGTGCCGACAGCGCCGCGTTCAGCTGGATGTACAGGCTGTTCTCGATCGCGTTCTTCACCAGCCGGTCCGTCTTCCACCAGACCCCGCCGCCGCACCGGGTGTCCCAGTAGGCGTACATGTGGTCGGCGCCGGCCCGCGCGGTGTTCAGGTAGCGGCCGTCCCCCGTCGCGTCGTACGCGGCGACCCAGGCGAGCGCCCACCAGCCGGTGTCGTCGAGGTACTCGTTGCGGAACTGCCCGAGCTTCGCGTTGACCTGCTTGTCGTAGGTGTTGGCGATGGCGTACCGGTAACTGCCCATCCCCGAGCGCCGGCTGTTGTCGATGACGGCGGTGAGCGCGTTCGCCGAGGTCCACCAGTCGTTGTTGCCGAACAGTCCGGTGCCGAGGTTGTACTGCATCATGAGGTTGGTGGCCGCGGCGGTCCGCCGGTCCCACGCGTTCCACGTGCTGCGGGTCCACGCGGTGCAGGTCAGCTCGGGCCGGTCGCCGGCCTTGCCGCAGGCGCGCAGCGCCCCGACCCCGTTGGCCGCCCAGTGGTCGACGTTGAACTGCGCGGTCCGTCTCCCGGTGGCCCCGGCCGGCACGGTGCCGAAGCCGATGCGGCTGTCGACCCAGGTGCGACCGCCGTCGAAGGAGCGGTCCATCCAGACCTCGTCGCCGGCCTTGCCGCCGTCGACGCTCGCCCACGCCATCGCGTCGGTGTCGTTGAGATGCATGGTGAAGCGGCGCCCGTACAGGGTGCTGCTGACCGTCTGCCGGTCGGCGGGCGCGAGCGCGGCGTCGCGGCCGTCGCAGTAGCGGTTGCACACCACGGTGGCGGCTTCGGCGGATGCGGGCGCGACCACCACGGCGGCCAGGACCAGGGCGGGGATGACGAGCAGGCGCACGGCGGCCTCCCGGGCAGCGGGGAGCAGGGCCCGGACCGCCATCCGGTTTTCATCGACGATCCCCTACCCGATCAGTTCTGTCAACTCTTGACACAACCGGATCACGCCGACAGACTCGCCACACCCGTCAATGTCTAGGAGTCCCCGCATGCGCCGGATCCTCGTGCTCGCCGCCGTGCTGGTGAGTTGCATAGCCGCGGTCGCGGCACCCGTACAGGCCGCCGTGACCACCCGGCCGATCAAGGTCATGCCGCTCGGCGACTCGATCACCTGGGGCGCCGGCAGCCCGTCCGCCTCCAGCTACCGGGCACCGCTGTACAACCGCCTCGTCGGAAACGCGGGCTACAACATCGACTTCGTCGGCTCCCAGCAGTCCGGCTCGCTGCCCGACACGGACAACGAGGGCCACTCCGGCTGGCGCATCGAGCAGATCGCCGCCGACGTCAACGGCTGGCTCGCCACCTACCAGCCCGATGTCGTCCTGCTGCACATCGGCACCAACGACATGAACCAGAACTACCAGGTGAGCACGGCGCCGCAGCGGCTCGGCTCGCTCATCGACCAGATCCTCGCGGCCCGCCCCACCGCCACCGTGCTCGTCGCGAAGATCGTGCCGGCGCTCGACGCCACGATCCAGGCCAGGATCAACGCCTTCAACGCCACGATCCCCGGTCTCGTGAGCTCCCGCGGTACCAGGGTCAAACTCGTCGACCTGTCGACACTGGCCGCGTCGGACCTCAACGACACGCTGCACCCGAACGACGCCGGCTACGCGAAGATGGCCGTGCGCTGGTACACGGCCCTGGAGCCGGTCCTCGGCGACGGGCGCGACTGGCCGCTGCTGCGGGCGCCGTTCGAGGCGAGCGACACCGCCCCGACCTGGCTGGACAGCGCCGGAGCGGCGATCGGCGTCGGCGGCTACTGCTGCGCGCTGACGGCGATGGAGTCGTCCCCGCGCGCCGAACAGGCCCGCAGCGGCAGCTCCGCGCTGATGTACTCCGGCAACGACGCCTCCGCCACCCAGTCCTACTCCTACCAGCGGATCTTCGCCACGGATCTGCCGCTCGGCGCGTCCAGCGTGCTGTCCTACTGGATCTACCCGCAGCAGGCGACCGGCACGTTCGTCGGGGTCGACCTGCAGTTCAGCGACGGCTCGGCGCTGCGTGACTCCGGCGCGGTGGACCAGTACGGCGTCCGCGCCCACCCGCAGTTCCAGGGCGAGGGCGGTCACCTGGTCGTCAACCAGTGGAACCTGGTCCGGGTCAATCTCGGCGCGCTCGCCGGCCGCACCGTCACCCGCGTCGACGTCGGCTTCGACCGCCCGACCGGCACCGGGGTCTTCCGCGGGTACGTCGACGACATCGCGATCACCGACGAGGGCGGCGCCTACCCGGGCGCGAACCTCACCCGCGGCGCGACCGTCACCGGCAGCGCACCCTGCGTCGCCGCCGAGGCCGCCGCGAAGGCCACCGACGGCGTCGTCACCGGCAACAGCAAGTGGTGCAGCGGCACCGCCGGCGCCACCCTGCAGGCCGACCTCGGCGCCGCCCGGACGGTGCGCCGGTTCGTGGTCCGGCACGCCTCATCGGGCGGCGAGGCGCAGGCGCTGAACACCCGCGCGTTCACCATCCAGGTGAGCGGCGACGGCACGACGTGGACGACCGCGGTGACCGTCACGGCCAACACCGACGGCGTCACCAGCCACCGGATCACCCCGGTGACCGCCCGCTACGTGCGCCTCGTCGTCACCACCCCGACGCAGACGACCGACCCCGCCACCCGGATCTACGAGCTGGAGGTCGAGGGCGCCTAGCCGGCGTCGTCGACGAAGGAGGGTCCGAGCCGGTCGGCGAGCACCCGGGGGTCCAGGGCGACCCACCGGGTGCCGCCGACCGAGCGCAGGTAGGCGACCCCGGGCTCGCCGGCTATGACGTCCACCCGCTCGCCGATGAACCGCAGCCGCACCTGGTCGGCGACGACCCCGGACTCGTCCTCCAGGCTGGATCCGTGGACCGTCAGCAGGACCAGCAGCCCGCCGTCATCCTCGCGCCAGGCCCGCAGCCGGCCGGCGCGGCGCAGCTCGCCGCAGCCCGCCACATGGACCGTGTAGGCGAAGTCACGCTCGTCACACACCATCTCCGCACTCACGCGCATCGATGTTACCTGTTCAGCGCATCCCCCGGTACACGCCGCGCAGCCGGTCGAGGCGCTGGCGCTGCTCGTACGTGGCGCCGAGGGTGATCAGGAGCAGGCCGGTGCCGCCGAAGAGGAGCAGGAGCATCCAGACGGGCAGGCCGATGCGCAGCAGCTCGTTGACGGTGGCGATGACCGTCACCGCGGAGCCGACCGCGACCGGCGCCTTCTGCTGGCGGGCCGCGCCGATCGCGACGGTGATGACCCCGCCGAGGATCAGCAGGACCCGGCGCAGCTGCGGGGAGTCCTCGTTGGCGATCGCCAGGGCGAGGCTCGGCGCGAAGCCCGCGACGAGCGCCGGGCCGTAGGCGAGCCAGCTGCCCAGCTCCGGCCGGCGGCGGATCTCCAGCAGGCCGGTGATGAGCGCGAGCACCGCGAACGGCAGCGTGTACGCCTCGATCACGGCCACCTTGACCGTGATGAGCAGCAGCCAGATCGCGATCAGCTCGGCGACGGACGCGGCGATGATGAGGATCACCCGCTGCTGCCCGCTGCGGCCCTTCCGGGCGGCGGACAGGCCGAGGACCGCGCCGAGTGCGGTGAGTGCCGCCGCGGTGTGCGCGGCGGAGCCGAGGGTGAGCAGCACCGCGACGACCGCGCCGGCGTAGCCCGCGGCCTCGACGGTCATCGCCTCCCGGTTGATGCTGTTGCTGGGCCGCAGCCGGGGCAGCGCCGCGCCGAGCACCAGCAGCAGCGTCGCGACGATCAGCAGCGGGAACGCGCACTGGCGCAGCGGCAGGCCGGCGGCGAGCCCGGCGGCGAGGGCGAAGCCCTGCGCGGTCGAGGCGGCGACGTGCCAGCCGAGCATGCGCCCGTTCGGGGTGCGGCCCCAGATGCCGGCGACCGCGCCGACGACGATCGAGCCGCCGAGCCAGGTCAGGGTCTGCTGCTTGGTGGCGAGGCTGCCCGCGCCGCCGGCCCCGGCGGCGAGGACGGCGATGACGAAGACGAGCCGCCGGGCGCTGATCAGCATCCGGCCGTCGGAGCTGTCGGCCTCCGGCGGGACGGTCAGCGCCAGCCCGAGCCCGGCGATCGTGGCGACCAGCAGCGCCGCCGTCGGCTGCCACGGCCACGGCGCGTGCAGCGCGGCCGGAGCGATGAGCATCGTCAGCGCGGCGCTGGGCACGACGATCGCGACCGCGCGACCGGCCACCGCCTGCCCCGAGCCGCCGAGGCCGACGGCCATCAGCGCGCCGGCGATCGTCAGCAGCGTCGCGGCGAGCACGTGGGTGCCGCTGCCCGCGAAACGGGCCAGGTCACCGAGGTCCGACGCGGTCTGCGCGGTGCCCGTCCACGGTTGCTGGATCCACTTGTACGGTCCCACGAGCGCGGCGTAGACGGGTGGCGCGACGAACACGACGACGATGAGCGCCGGCAGGCCCGCCGCCGCCGCCACCCCGAGGGTGTAGCCGCGGGGTGCCCTGACCTGCCGCCAGCGGCCGGCGGACGGCCCGGTGTTGTCGGGGCGGAACCCGGCCGCCGGGACCCACTCGACGTTGCGCTGCCAGGTGGCCCGCAACAGCTCGGCGAGGACCCCGAGCAGCGCCGCGGCGGCGGCGTGGACGACCGCGCCGTCCCGCTCCACGATCAGGGCCGCGACGGCGGTGGTGGTCGCGCCGCCCGCGACGCCGACGGTCACGTACGGCAGGTACCCGGGGAACTGTTGGGCGCCGGTCGCGGCGGCGGCGAGCCCGGCGGCGCTGGTCGCGAGGGCGGCGATGAGGACGGTGCTGACGCGGTCCGGGTGCAGCCCGCCCGCGGCGGCCGCGGCGGCGCCCGCGAAGGCGAACAGCGCGGCGGCGACCCCGCACCCGCCGACGAACGTGAGCGGCCCGTCGAGCGGGTTGCCGCGGCGGGCTGCGGTGGAGTACGCGAACCCGGCGATGAAGACGCCGCTGATCGCGAGCGCGACGAGGGTGCCGGCGGTCGCGCCGGGCCGCACGAGGCTCGCGCTCGCGGCGAACATGCCGGCGATCAGGGCGGCGCCGAGCCGGGTGTAGGCGGCGCGCCAGCTCTTCGCGGTCGCGGCCCAGGCGGCGATCCCGGTCGCGGCGATCCAGCCGACGACCATCGGCGCCTGCCAGCCGAGGCCGAGCCCGACGGGGGCGCCGATGGCGGCGAGGGCGGCCGCCGCGGAGGCGGTGTCGTCGCCGAACGGCTGCGGCAGCGCGATCGCGGCGGCCCCGGCGAGCAGCAGTAGGGCGATCGGCACCTGCCAGCCGTACGTCGCCAGCTGCTGGGCGTTGGCGAGCCAGCGGTCGTCGAGGACGGCCCGCCACGGCGGGTCGGCGGCGCGGATCACCCCGACGGCACCGATGACGGACATGGTGCCGGCGTACAGCCCGGTGCACACGCCGACGGTGGCGGCGCCGGCGACCGGGCCGCGGCGCCACTCGTCGGGCAGGGTCCGGGCGGCGACCGCGACCGCGAACACCAGCAGCGCGAGCGTCACGACCTCGATGCCGTCGGACGCGAGGGACACGGCCCTGGCCACGGCGCCGATCCCGGCGATCGTCACGGCGGCGGCCGCGGCGTCGGCGCCGGTGAACTCAATGCCGAACGTCTGCCGGTCGTCCATCCGCGGCGCCAGCCACAGCATCGCCGCGGCGATCACCATGAGCAGGCCGATGACCAGGTCGATCGTGGTGGCGCCGCCCGCGCGCAGCACGGCGATGCCGACCGCGACGGCACCGGCGGTCGCGCCGATCAGCAGCGGCGGGCTCTGCGTGCCCCGGGCGACCTGCGTGATCGCCGCGTACCCCAGCGTCACGGCGAGCGCGAGGAAGCTCATGACCAGCACGACGGTCGCGCCGCCGGGCAGGCCGCCGAAGAGGATCGCGGCACCGGACGCGGCGGCGCCCGGCAGGGCGAAGAGGGCACCGCCGGCGCCGGCGTCGGACACCCGGCGGGTGACGTACTCCCCCTCCGCGTCGGTGCGGTGCGGCCTGGGCAGCAGCGCGATGGCGGCGCCGGCGACCGCGATGACCAGCAGCGTCAGCGCGGTCGCCGACGGCCGGGCGAGGCTGGCGGCGGCCGCGTAGAGGCCGAGGATCAAGGCGGCGCCGAGGCACACCCAGGCGGTGTGGGCCTGGCGGACCCGCATGGCGAGGGCGCCCGCGATGACCGCGCCGGACACCGCGAGGGCCGGGATCGCCAGCCAGGTCAGGCCGAACGCGGCGGGCGCGATGAGCAGCGTCAGGGCGGCGCCGATGACGGCGACGTCGGGACGGAAGCGCTCCGGCGGCGGGACGGTGACGAACGCGCCGTCCCGGGCCTCGCGCGGCCGGTCCACATCGGCGACGGGCCGGGGGGTGGGCGGGGACTCCGGCCGGGGGTCGTCCCAGACGCCGGTGGGCGGCCCGCTCTGCGCACCGCCCAGCGGTCCGGGCCACAGTCCGGGCGGCGGGCCCGCCGGCGGGCGGACCTCGGCGGGCCGCCGGCCGAACATCCCGCCGAGCCGCGCACCCGGCCAGGACGCGCCGCCGAGCGGCACGTCGACGGGCTCGGTGCGGCCGCTGAGCATGAGGACACCGGCGGCGGTCAGCAGCAGGACCGCCAGCACGGACTGCCAGCCGTTGGCGCCGACGGCGGCGTCGACGTCCGCGCGGTACGCCGCGAGGTCCGCCTCCCACACCGGCCACGCCGCCTCCAGCGGCGCGGCGAGCGCGGGCAGGACGGTGACGACGAGCAGCAGCGTGGTGGCGGCGACCGCGACGGAGACGGCGTAGCGGGGGCCGCGGCGGGCGTCGCCCGGCAGGAACGGCACGCCGGCCGCGGCGAGCGCCACGGCGAGGGCGAGAAAGAGCAGCGTGGAGCCGGGGAACGCGACGGCGCCGACCCGCGCGACCGCGGCGATGACGGCGACCGTGGCGATCCCGGCCGCGATGTCGGGCAGGGCGCCGCGCCGCCAGGACAGGGCCCCGGCGACGCCGATGGCGGCGGCGACGAGCGTGACCGCGGCGGCGCGGACGGTCTCGCCGAGGGCCTCGGTGGTGGCGAGCGCGGCGGCGGCGCACAGCAGCGCCACGACGAAGGTGATCGCGAACAGCAGCCAGGCAGCGTCCCGCATCAGCGCGTCGGCGAAGCGGTCGGTCTGCACGGTGTGCGGCTCGTGCTGCGGCGGATCCGGCTGTACAGCGGGATCCGCCGCACGCTGCTCGACGCGGCGGCGCACGGACTGGCCGAGGGCGACGCCGAAACCGAGGTTGATCAACGCCACGCCGGACAGCGCCAGGGACCACCCGGCGGGCCCGCGGATCGTGTCGAAGGCGAGCAGCGGCAGGACCGGCTGCAGCGCGAGGAGGGTGGCGTACCGCGACGCGATGAGGTGGCTCTGCATGCTGTACACGGCGGCGATGCCGGCGGTCGCGGCGCAGACGACGCCCATGTACAGGCTGATCTCGAGCCGGTCGACGCCGAGCAGCCCCTCGGAGCGCAGCACGTAGCCGTCGAGCAGGACGAGCAGCAGCGCGACCGACGCGACGGTCTCTGCGGTGGCGGTGAGCCCGCGGCGGACCAGCATCAGCGGCAGCGCGAGCGCGCCGGCGGTGATCAGCGCGAGGAGGACCACCCGGCCGACGGTGCCGATGGTGCCGAACGCGTCGGTGGTGAGGACGATCGCGGCGCCGGCGAGGAGCAGGCCGCCGAGCGCCAGGACCGAGGCCTGCATGCTGGAGGTGGTCGCCTCCGGCTCGTCGGCCTGGGGGCTCGGGCCGGTGCCGCCCGGTGGCCGGCGCATCTGCGGCAGGGCCGCGATCCTGGGGCGCTCCGGCGCCCGCGTCCCCCCTGCCTGGGGCATCGCATGGGGCACGGTCTGGGGCGCGCGCGGCGAATACACCTCCGGCTCCGGCGCCGCCGGGCGCTGCGGGGCCTGCCGGGCGACCGGCGGGGTGCTCTCGACCTTCGGCCCGCGCCCGAGCCGGGGCCGCCGGGCGCGGCCGGCCTGCTGCTCGTGGTCGACCGCCTGGCGGACCTTGCGGCGCAGCGAGTCGCGCTGCGCGGAGGCGTGCGCGAGCTGCCGGCGCAGCTTCTGGTTGTCGTCGGTCAGGTCGCGTTTCTTCTGTTCCAGCGCCGCGACGGTGCGCTGGAACAGGGCGAGCGCGGCGGCGTCGGGATCGTGCGGGCGGCCGCAATCGCGGCATCCGGTGGCCTCACTGGCCGGGCCACCGCACGCCGGGCACGGATACGTCTCCACGCGACTCCTCCCCCCGGGCCGCAGCCGGGGGTGACCGCGCGTGCGGCCACCCCCGGCTGTTCACGCCCTACTGGGAAGAATGCCTTGTTTCGACGTGTCGCGAAAGCGATGCGCCCGTTCGGGAGATTCCGGCGTTTAAGCGACGGTCGGCTTGCCCATGCCCCGGTACTCCCAGCCCGCCGCGACCCAGACGTTCTGGTCGAGACAGTTTCGCCCGTCGATGACCCGGCGGGCCGCGACGAGCTCGTTGAGCGAGTTGGGGTCGGTGTTGCGGAACTCTTCCCACTCCGTCAGCACACAGACCAGGTCGGCGCCGGTCACGGCGTCGGTGAGGGTCTTGGCGTAGGTCACGTCGTCGACGTCGTTACGGGCGTTGTCCATGCCCTCCGGGTCGTACACGGTGACGTCGGCGCCGGAGCGGGACAGCTTGCGCACCACCGACAGCGCCGGCGAGTCGCGCACGTCGTCGGAGTTGGGCTTGAAGGTGGCGCCGAGGACGGTGATCCGGGTGCCGGCCAGGTCCGGGCCGGCCGGGCCGTAGCCGCGGCCGAGCAGCTCGGCGGACAGCTGGACGATCTTCTGCCGGCGGCGCTGGTTGATCAGGTCGACCTCGTGCAGGAACCGCAGCGCCTCGCCGACGCCGAGCTCCTGGGCGCGGGCCTGGAACGCGCGGATGTCCTTGGGCAGGCAGCCGCCGCCGAAGCCGACGCCGGCGCGCAGGAACTTGTTGCCGATGCGGGCGTCATAGCCGATCGAGCGGGCGAGCTGCGTCACGTCGGCGCCGGCCGCCTCGCAGACCTCGGCCATCGCGTTGATGAACGAGATCTTGGTGGCGAGGAACGCGTTGGCGGCGACCTTGACCAGCTCGGCGGTCGCGAAGTCGGTGACCACGACCGGGACCTCGCGGTCCTCGGTGAGCGCCAGGTCGAACACGCCCTTGTGGGCGGCGTAGAGCATGCCGGTCGCCCACTCGCTCTTCACGCCGAAGATGATCCGGTTGGGCCGCAGCACGTCCTCGACGGCGACGCCCTCCTGCAGGAACTCGGGGCTCCAAGCGACCTCGACGCCCAGCTCGGCCGGGGTGTGGCGGCGCACGAGCTGCTCGATCCACTCGGCGGTGCCGACCGGGACGGTCGACTTGCCGGCGATCAGCGCCTTGCGCTTGAGCAGCGGCGCGAGATTGGTCACAGCGCTCTCGACGTGGGAGAGGTCGGCGGCCATGCCGTCGGGGCGCTGCGGGGTGCCGACGCAGATGAAGTGCACGTCGCCGAACTCGGCGACCTCCTCCCAGGAGGTCGTGAAGCGCAGCCGGCCGGCCGACAGGTTCTTGCGGAGCAGCTCGTCGAGGCCGGGCTCGTGGATCGGCACGTCGCCGCCGGCCAGCTTGGCGATCTTCGCCTCGTCGACGTCGAAGCCGAGCACCTCGTAGCCCAGTTCGGCGAAGCAGATGGCGTAGGTCGCGCCAAGATAGCCGGTGCCGAGGAATGTCAGCCGCGGGCGTGGTGCGCCAGAGGGCGCGGCTACTACGGGTGGGGTGCTCGGGTACGCGATGGTCACGCCTGTGTCTCCGCTCTTTCCCGTTTCCATAAACACCCGCATAGCGGACATTTGTGGCGTATAGGGCTGGGTGTTGCCGACGTTGCTCCGGCGAGAGTAGTCCCTCACCGGCGACCGCGCCTTCGGCTCCTTGGTTACTCATCGGTATGCTCACTCCCTGAACGACGGTTCAGGGATTTCTTCGAGGGGGCGGCGTGTTCGAGGTCTACCAACTGCCTGAGGAGCACCTCGCGATCCGCGAGGCGGTGCGCGCTGTCTGTGACGGCAAGGTCGCGCCGAACGCCGCCGCGGCCGACGAGCTGGGCGAGTTCCCGCAGGCTTCCTACGACGCGCTGCGTGCCGCCGACTTCCACGCCCCGCACATCCCCGAGGAATACGGCGGCGCCGGCGCGGACGCCCTCGCGACCGCCATCGTCATCGAGGAGGTCGCCCGCGCCTGCGCGTCCTCGTCGCTGATCCCCGCCGTCAACAAGCTCGGCACCATGCCGCTGCTGCTGTCCGGCTCGGCCGCCATCAAGCAGCGCTACCTCCCGGCGGTCGCCTCCGGCGACGCCATGTTCTCCTACTGCCTGTCCGAGCCCGACGCGGGCAGCGACGCCGCCGGCATGAAGACCCGCGCCGTCCTCGACGGCGACACCTGGGTGCTCAACGGCGTCAAGCGCTGGATCACCAACGCCGGCGTCAGCGAGTACTACACCGTGTTCGCCGTCACCGACCCGGCCGCCCGCTCCCGCGGCATCTCCGCCTTCGTGGTCGAGAAGTCCGACGCCGGCGTCAGCTTCGGCGCGCCGGAGAAGAAGCTCGGCATCAAGGGCTCCCCGACCCGCGAGGTGTATCTCGACAACGTCCGCATCCCCGCGGACCGCATCATCGGCGAGCCGGGCACCGGCTTCGGCACCGCCATGAAGACCCTGGACCACACCCGGGTCACGATCGCCGCCCAGGCCCTCGGCATCGCCCAGGGCGCGCTGGACTTCGCCCTCGGCTACGTCCAGGAGCGCAAGCAGTTCGGCAAGGCCATCGCCGACTTCCAGGGCATCCAGTTCATGCTCGCCGACATGGGCATGAAGCTCGAGGCCGCCCGCCAGCTCACCTACGCCGCCGCCGGCAAGTCCGAGCGCGGCGACAAGGACCTCACCTACTTCGGCGCGGCCGCGAAGTGCTTCGCCTCCGACGCCGCGATGCAGATCACCACCGACGCCGTCCAGCTCCTCGGCGGCTACGGCTACACCAAGGACTTCCCCCTCGAACGCATGATGCGCGACGCGAAAATCACCCAGATCTACGAGGGCACCAACCAGGTCCAGCGCATCGTCATGGCCCGCCAGCTCCTCAACGGCTGAAACGGCAGCTTCTCGCCGCCGCCATACGAACAGTGACCACGTCATCACGTGGTCACTGTTCCGACCGCAGAACCGGTCTCTACGGCGCGCTCACGTCTCGTCGTACGGGCAGATTCAGCAGCGCCTCAGCTTCAGCGACCGAGGCGATCGGGCGGTCGAGCGCGCGGGCGAGCCGCACCGTGCGGGCGACCAGCGGCTCGTTGCCCGTGGCCTGCTCGCCCTTGCGGAGGTAGAGCGTGTCGGACACCCAGAAGTCGAGATGCTTGACGTACCAGTCGACCGTGACCTGGGGTGACGGGGAGTTGATCACCACGTGGGAGAGCCGGACCGGGATCGACTCGCGCGCCTCGATCTTGCGGTGGGTGCGGGTGCCGACCTCCGCCGACACCTCGACGACCCGCCCGTCGACGTCAAAGAACCGGACGCCGTACCCGCCGCCGGGGGTGTCCAGGGGGCCGGGTTCGCGGACGATGCGCACGCCTTCCGCGATGAGCTTCGCGGCGAGGGTGTCGACGTCGGCGATGCTGGCCGCGCCGAACGCCACCAGGTCCAGCCGCTTGAGCTCGTCCCGCCGCAGCCGCAGGATGTACTGCTCGGGTGAGCCCTCGGCGGCCAGGAAGTGCACACCGGTGTCGGCGGCGACCTCGGTGAGGCCCCACAGGTCGCGGTAGAAGGTGAGCTGCGCGTCGAGGTCGGGCATGGCGATGTCGACGTGCCGCAGGTGGGTGACGAGATGCTTTCCGGTCGTTCCCCGCGTCCAAGGTCACCGGACACCGGGTCTGAGATCCGAGCCGGCGAACGCGAGCAGCCGGCACCGGTGTCAGTGAGCATAGCGGGGCAGGTCAGGCGGGCACAGGGGGACGGGCGCCGGCCACGTGCTGGAGCAAGGTGACGAGGACGTCCTTGCCGGACTGCCGCTGACGGGCGTCACATAAGACGATCGGCACGTCGGACTCGAGGTTCAGGGCCTGGTTGAGCTCGTCGAGGTCGTACTGCCGGGCGCCTTCGAAGCAGTTCACGGCGATGATGAACGGCGTGCCGCGTCGCTCGAAGTAGTCGATGGACGGGAAGCAGTCGGCGAGGCGCCGGGTGTCGGCGAGGACCACCGCGCCGGTCGCGCCGAGCGCGAGCTCGTCCCAGATGAACCAGAAGCGGTCCTGGCCTGGGGTGCCGAACAGGTACAGCACCAACTGTTCGTTGATGGTGATCCGGCCGAAGTCGAGCGCCACCGTCGTGGTGGACTTGCCCTCCACACCTGTGAGGCTGTCGATGCCCGCACCGGTCTCGGTGAGGACCTCTTCGGTGCGTAGGGGGCCGGTCTCGCTGACGGCGCCGACCATCGTCGTCTTGCCCGCGCCGAACCCGCCCGCGATCAGAATCTTGATCGCGGTGGGAACGCCGTCAGAGTGCCCGTAGGCCATTGATCGCCGCCTCGATGATGTCCGTGTCGGGACGTGTCCCGGCTGGGTGGGGTTCACGTACTTGCACGAGCCGCCGGTCGAGCAGGTCGCCGAGCATGACCCGGACGGTCCCGAGCGGCAGGTCGAGATGTGCGGCCAGCTCTGCCACCGACAGCGGCCACTGGCACATCCGGACGATGTCCAGGTGCTCCGGCTCCATGCCGACGTCGGGCGTCGCGGTCGTCACTGTGGCCGTTACCAGCGCGATGCGGTCGAACGTGCCGCGCTTCGGCTGCGTTCGTCCGCGGGTCATCGCGTAGGGCCGGACGACCGGGCCGGCGTGGTCGTCGATCCACTGATCCTTCATCGGCTCGTCGTGGGTGGTCATCGGATCGCGTCACGCCTCCCCAGCCGGCTCGTCTTGCCGGGGCGGCGAGCCGAGGTACTTCCCGGTACGCGTCACCAGCATCGCCATCTCATAGGCGAGGAGGCCCAGATCGGCGTCCTCGCTGGCGAGCACGGCCAGGCATGAACCGTCCCCGGCGGCGGTCACGAGCAGCGACGATCGCTGCATCTCGACGATCGTCTGCTGCAACGGGCCGCCGTCGAACCGTTTGCCGGCGGCGCGGGCGAGGCTCTGGATGCCCGCCGCGATCGCGCAGAGATGCTCGGCGTCGTCCTGGCCGAGCGCGCGCGACGACGCCTTGAGCAGGCCGTCGACAGACAGCACGATCGAGTGCCGCGCGTGGTCGATGCGGGTGACGAAGTCGTCCAGCAGCCAGGTCAGGTCGGCGTTGGCCGTGCTGTTCGGTACCACGGGTGTCCCCTTACGTCAGGCCTCGGGCTGTTCGGAATCGTCGGCGGCGTGCCGTGGAAGGTCGGCACGGCCCCGGCGGGTCCCGTCCTGGTACGACGAGATACGGCTGCGGACCTGCTCCGGGTCGGTGGCGGGCATCGCCGGCTCGAACGGCTGGGGGTCGGGCGACTCGTCCCGCAGCGGCGCGGCGATACTGGTCTGCCGCACCCGGACCGGCAGCCCGGAGGGTGTGAACGAGCTGTCGGCGACGGGGGTGGGTGCCGTCCTCGGGTCCGGCTGCGCGGCGGTCACCGGGCGGAGGGCTGCGAGTTCGGGCAGGGGCGGCGCCTCGGCGAGCGCGACGGAGGTGTGGGCACTGGCCTGCAACGGCTCAACGGTTCCCTCCCGGTGGTTGGCTCCGCGGGTCGCCGCGGCGCGGTGGTTTGTCGCCGTCGTGCCGCCGGCCCCGTCCTCGATCGCCTCGACGCTGTGCAGGAGGCTCTTGGGGATCAGCACGACGGCCGTGGTGCCGCCGTAGGCCGACTCCTTGAGCTGCACCCGGATACCGTGCCGTTCGGCCAGGCGGCTCACCACGAACAGGCCCAGCCGCGCGGCGCTCGTCAGTGTGAACTCCGGATGGCTCGCGATGCGTTCGTTGAGCTCGGCGAGCTCCTCCGCGCCGATGCCCAGGCCGCGGTCCTCGACCTCCAGGACGTAGCCGGTGCCGACGACCTGGCCTTTGATGTGCACCTCGGTGTGCGGCGGCGAGAACGACAGTGCGTTCTCGACGAGCTCGGCGACCAGGTGGATGGCGTCGCTGACCGCACGGCCGGCAAGTTCGACCGGGGCGACCGGGTAGACGGTCACCCGGGCGTAGTCCTCGACCTCGGCGATCGCACCCCGGATGATGTCGACGATCGGAACGGTGCGCCGCCAGACACGGCCCGGGCTCGATCCGGCCAGCACGATGAGGTTTTCCGCATTGCGCCGCATCCGGGTGGCGAGGTGGTCGACCCGGAACAGGTCGTCGAGCTTGACCGTGTCGCTCTCGCGCCGCTCCATGCCGTCGAGCTGGGTGAGCTGGCGGTGGATGAGCGATTGGGACCGGCGAGCGATGCTGAGGAAGACGTCGCGAATACTGCGGCGCAGCTCGGCCTGCTCCACCGCCACGCGGATCGCGGTTTCCTGCACGGCGTTGAACGCGTGACCGACCTGGCCGATCTCGTCGTTGCCGAACTCCAGTGGCGGTGCCTCGGCGGCGACGTCCACGACCTCGCCGCGACTGAGCCGGGCCACGACGCCGGGCAGTTGCTCCGTGGCGAGGCGTCGGGCCGCGTCCCGCAGCCGCTCCAACTGGCGCAGCATCGCCCGGGCCGTCGTGACCGACACGATGATCGAGGCGATGACGGTGACGAGGCCGAGACCGGCGGCGAGGAGCATGCGGACGACGACCCCGACCGCGACCGGCGTGGCCCGCTGCACGACCGATTCGCCGCCGCGGAGGACCACGTCGAGGATCTGTGCCTGCGCCGCCTCGGTCGTCGCCTTCCAGTCGGCAGCGTCGACCGAGAGCCGCAGGTTGGTGCGGGAACCGGAGACGACCTGGTCCTCGATCGTGCGGAGCCGGGTGAACTCGGCCCCGCCGGCCATCGCGTCGTAGCGGTCCTTGTCAGCGGCGGGCAGCTTCGCCGCGACCTGGCCGGCGAGGAACCGGTGCGCGCCGACGAGCTGGGTGAGCTGTCCGTATTCGGCGTCGGTGAAGCGATTCGCGGCGAGCGCCCCGGCCAGCAACGTGTCTTCCTGGGAGACGAGCTCACGGACCTGGTTGAGCTGGATCAGGGTGACCGTGTCGTCGGCGATCGCCTGGTCGTCGAGCTTGCCGAGCGAGTAGTACACCTGGAAGATCGACTCGATCGCCGCGGTGTAGGCGCTTGCCGAGGCGGCCCGGTCGGTCGTGCGTGAGTCGATCGCCGTGCGGGTGGCCCGTAGCTGGTCCAGGCTGCTCAGCACGGTGGCGACGCGGGATTCGAGCTCCGCGTCGGCGGCCAGCGTGGCCCAGCGGCTCTGAGCGGAGCGGCGGAACTCGGTGGCGAGGCCGTCGACCTTGCTGCGCTGGGCGTCGAGGTCGCCGTGCGGGGCGGCCCCGGCCGTGCCGAGGTACACCGTCGACATGCGCCGCTCGACCTGCAGCTCCAGCAGCAGCGGCTCGCTCGGGTCGTAGATCCTGCTGTTGTAGGTCTGGACCCACAGGAGGTTGACGCCTTCCCGGAGCGTCACCCACGCCGCGAACGCCCAGAGCGCGGTCAACGAAAGCAGGAGCGCGGTAATTTTGGTGCGGAGCCGTGAACTGCGGGAAGCCATTACACCGTCCCAATGAGCATTTCTCGGACACGCCCGGCGCAGTCATCCATCGACGCCGCGCCCCGGGCGCCGGAACATTGACGCACGCTAGCAACTTCCGGCCGCGTGATCCAACTCGCGGCGGTCAATTTGGTGCAGACCGATCAAATGCTGTGCGGCCAACACCGCGGCCCGCACGATCGCGTGTGGCGCGTAAAGATCTTTGTCGTGCCACAGGGGCGGATCCACCGGGTGCGTTCCAGCCAGGTAGCGCGCCGTGGCGGCGAGGTCCGGCCGGGCTGCGCGGCCAGCCATGAGCAGCACGTGGACCGCGTAGGCCGTCTCCTCGCGGGTGCTGCTCCAGTGCCCCCAGGAGCCGCCGCCCCGCCCCGTCGCGGCAACCCAGTCGGCGGCGCGCGCGACCGCTGCGGCGACCGCCGGGCCGCGGCCGAAACGGGTCAGCGCGAGCACGCAGCAGGCGGTCGCATAGTACGGCGAACTGTGCCATCGGTCGCGCCAGGAGCCGTCCGGTTCCTGCTGTGCACACAGCCATGAGGAAATCCGATCGGTGACGTCCACCCGGCCGCACACGCCGAATGCGTCCAGCACGTGCGCATTCGTGGTGACCGAAAAGCCGTCCTCACCGGGCCAGGTACAGAAGAATTCACCGACGTCATATTCCCGTAACACATCGGGATCCACGTGATGCCCGAGCTCGCCGAGTGCGAACAGCACCACCGCCGTGGTGTCGGCGTCGGCCGGCAGCCCGGGCCCGGCGGCCGTGCCGGTCGGACCCCAGTCCGCGGTCAGACTCGCGATCATCCCGGGCGGCGCCGTGAACCGGACGCCGGCGCGGGCGAGCCCGCCGAGCACCCACGCCCGCTCGAACACGGTGATCGGTGTGGCGCAAGGGACGGGACCGCCGTGGGGTTGCGTGGCCGCGGCGAGGTAGGAGCTCGCCGCCGGCGACCGCTGGTCGCCGATCCAGGCGGCGGTGGCGGCAGGGGACGCGCCTACCGAGCCGGGGCCGACCGGCCGGACCCCGGCCGCGCCGCGGGCCGCGTCGCCGAGCACCTCCAAAGCGTGCAGGAGCTTCTCCGGCACCGCCGCACCGGCCTCGAACGACCGCCGCACCGCCGCCAGCCGGGCGCCGTCCATGCCGTCGGGTAGGGGCAGCGCCTGCGCGGCGTTCCCGTTGATCCGCTCGACGAGCGCCGGCACGATGAGGTCGGCCGCGGGAGTGTCCGGAATGGACGGTGCTTCGCGCAGCAGGCGGCGCAGAAACCGCAGCCCGCGCTCGGCGGCTTCCCGAGAGCCGGCCGAAAGCAGCGCGTCCGTCGCGCTCAGCGTCGGCACCAGTGCGTAACCGCCGGGAGGACCCCAACCGCCGTCCGGCCGCTGTGTGGCGAGCAGCCACCGCACCCGATCCGGCTGGCCCCGCACCCAGGGCGCCAGCCGGACGAGCTGCGCGGTTTCGTAGACCGAGGCGGACACCTGCCCCCAAGGCTCCCTCGCCAAGCTTTCGAGCAGGCCTTGTACCTCCCGATCGACCGGCGCGCCCAACGGCACGGCGACGCTCGCCGCGGAAGCGACCTCCTCCTCCTCGACGCTCACAGCGCACCCCAGAAGTCGGTCAACCGGTAGAAGCCGGTGCTGAACCCGATCTGGCGGCTGAGGTACACCGCCTCCCGCGGGCAGCTGCCGGCAAGCGCCTCAGCCGATCCGAGCGCCTGTCGCGTGAGTGTGCCGATCTGCCGGGCGACCTCGTCGCGGTCGGCGCCGAGCAGCAAGGCGTTGAGGTCTCCCCAGTCGATGTCGCGCCGGTGCGTCGCCAGGTCGTTCACGAGCCGCAGCACCCGCTGGACCTCCCGCCCCGCAGAGGTGAGCCGGGGCAACTCGGCGAGCGCGTCCGGTTCGCCGCCCGACAGCCAGTGCGAGACGTTGACCCAGGACGAGCCGAAGTTGTCGGCGTTGTCGAGGTACTGCACGAGGTCAGGGCGCGCACCGGTGGACTTCCACTCCCACTCGCGGCGCATCGCGGCGAGCATCCGGCGCAGTTCCTCCCGCCAGGCCGGCCGATGCGCCGCGAACGCCGGCGTGGCGGCGAGTTCGTCGCGCACCGCGGCGAGCATCCGCGACAGCGCGTCACCGTCGTCGGGCTCGGCGCCGTCCGCCGCGGACAGGCACCGCTCGACGACGAGGTCGACGTCGGCGCCGCTGCGCGCGAGATAGTCGACGCGCCAGTCGAGGGCGAAGACCCACAGCGCCGTCAGATTGGCGATCCGCAGCTGCGCGCGGGTGCACCAGGGCGCGCCGAAGGCGGTCGCCATTGCCACGGAGCCGAACACCGCCGGGTCGAACGGGTTCGCCGGGAACAGGTCGGGGTATGCCGCCGCGGCGGCCTGCAGGTCCCGCTGCCCACTCGCGGCGAGGGCACAGATCCGGCCCTGCTGCGCCGCAGCGGCGAGCTCGTCACCGAGCTCCGGCGTCGGCACGTCCACGCTGGATACCGTCAGACGGCGGCGCGGTCGCGGCGGAGCAGGGTGAGTTCGACCTTCGTCTTGGGGCGCAGTGACGCGGCGACCTGCGGCTGCGGGATCGCCGGATCGTGCAACCGGAACCGGAAGCGGCTGAGGATGGTTGCGACGATGAGCTGGGCCTCCAGGTAGAACAGGTGCTGCCCGAGGCACTGGTGCGGGCCGCCGCCGAACGGGTAGTGGGCGTATCGGTGGCGCCGCTCGGCCCGCGACGGGGCGAACCGCTCCGGGTCGAACTCCTGCGGCCTGTCCCAGAACTGCGACATGCGCTGGGTGATGTACGGGCTGATCAGGATGTCGGCACCCGCGGGGATGCGAGTCCCGCCGACGACGTCAGACCCGGCGGCGACGCGGGGAATCAGCCAGCCCACGGGATAGAGGCGCAGCAGCTCCTCCAGAATCATCCGCAGGTAGGTCAGCTCGGCCAGGTGCGCGCGACGGACCGGGCCCCCGCCGACCACCCGGTCGACTTCCTCGTAGAGCCGCTCGGCCACGTCCGGGTGGGCCTCGAGGATCGGCCACAGCCACGTGAGGACGCCGAACGTCGTTTCGGTCGTGGTGGCGAACATGGCGACGGCGTCGTTGCGGGCCTGCCGCTCACCGATCGGGCGTCCGCCGGCGTCGCTGGCACGGCTCAGCGTGGCGATGATGTCGGTGCCGTCGTCACCGCGCGCCCGGGCCGCCCGGACGATCGGCAGGAGCACGTCGTCGATCTCCTGCACGGCGTTGCGGAACGGCCGATCGCCCGGCATCGGGATCGCGTTCGGCACGAACGGTACGAGCAGCCGGAACACGATCGCGGTGGCAATGGTGTTCTGCGCGGCCACGATCCGCAGCGCCTCCGGGACGCTGAGCCTGTCGGCGAAGAGGGCCCGCATGATGGCGCCGCACACGATCTTCGACAGCTCGGCGCCGACGTCGATGACGCGGCCGTCCCGAGCGGGCTCGTCCAGCCGTGCGACGGACTCCTCGATCGAGGCCGCCATGCCGTCGACGAGCGCGTCGACGCGCTTCGCGGTGAACAACGGCTGCAGCGTGGTGCGGCTCGCGGCCCACACCTGCCCCTCGGCGAGAATTCCCTCACCGAACAGCCGCTTGACCGGCCGCCACAGCATGCCCTTGCCGTCACGCAGGAAGTTCGCGGCGTTGTCGCGCAGGACGTGCTGCACATGCGCCGGGTTGGATATCAGGTAGGGCCGGAACGCACCCAGGTTGACCCGGACCACCTCGCCGCCGGCCTCCTCGGCGAAGCCGACGAGCGCGTCGAGCGGATTGCGCGCGAGCCTCGGCACCGCCCGGTGCATCGGCACGACCGCGGCCTTCCTCGCCGCCTCTTGGTCTGCGGACAACGAACACCCCCACAGTTCGAGCATCGCGGCGCCCGGAACAAATGCATCACACATTGATGAACTTTCAGATCATTACATCCGGGATACCGCAGCGGCTAGTGGATGCGCTGACCGATGTCGATAGTTTTTCCATTGGTAACGTGCGGCGGGCCGGGCGCCGGCTCCGGAGTCGATGATCCGTTGCGGGCACCTGCACGATGGGCCGTCCACCGCCGACCCGAGGGCGGCCGCATCGACAGGGTGGTGCGGTGGGGACGACGGGTCGCGCCGGCCCCACCGCGGGGGTTTCGCGTCAGACGGCGTCGTCGTCGAGGACCGTCAGCCAGGCGAAGCCGTCACCGATCACGACACCGGTGGGTGCCGAGATCGTGATCTTGTAGCGCAGCGATGCCGTGTTGACGACCGTGTTGCCGGTGAGCGGCAGCTGGATCGTCGCCTCCGTCGCGCCCTTGGGGATGGTGACGGGGAACGACCGCAGGGGCACCTGCCCGGCCGACGAGGACCCGCTCGCCGCCGTCTGCACCTGCACGGTCGCCGCCTCCTTGAGCTTGCCGCTCAGCGACAGCCGCATCGTCGCGGTGCCTTGGCCGTCGCCTTCGGACACCGTCGTGTCGGCGATGCTGGCCCGCACCGCCGAGGTGGCGCCGCCACCGCCCACACCCGGGGTGTCGAACGCGATGTCCGACAGGTAGGCGCCGCCGGCCGGGGTGGCCGGCCGCACGGTCACCGAGCGGACGCTGGTCAGGTCCACCCCGGTCATCGAGGCGATCGGCAGCCGGACCGTGCGCAGCCAGGTCTTGCCCAGCCGGCTGATCCCGTTGGCCGTGTTCGCCGACGCCGGGAACGGGGTGAGCGCCGGGCTGACGTCGCCGACCCGTACGGTCGCGGTGCCGCCCGCCTTGTCGACCAGCGTGATGTCGAGGTCGACGTCATCTGCCGCCGTCTCGTCCCGGGCCACCCGGAAGGTGAGCGCGTCGTACTTCTTGACGTTCCACTCACCCGGGCCGAGGGCCACCCGTACCTCCGGCGACACCGACGCCGCGCTCCACTGCAGCCGCAGGACCGGGCTGACCGGCACCGACGGGGCGAACGTCGCCGGCGTCCAGTGCGGGATCTTCGAGGTCGCGGTGGTCGCCGAGCACGGGGTGTCCCCCGGGAGCACCCGCGCGGCCACGCTGTAGCAGTACGCGCCCAGGTCGAAGCCGGAGACCGAGACGTTGCCGGCCGGGCGCTCCAGCGGCGCGAGGTCCAGCCGGGCTGCTGGGCCTGGGCGTACACGACGGCCCGGCCCGCCGACGGCACCGTGCCGTTGGTGCCGTCGAACAGCGGGAGGAACACCGTCTCGCCGCCCTGCACGAGCCGGAAGAAGCCGGCCATGTACGCGGTGCCGACGGCCCGCTGCTCGGCGGCGGTCAGCCGGGCCGGGCCGGCACTGCCGCACACCTCGTCGTTGGCCGGCGACCAGTCGTCGCTGGACGGCGCGACGGACACGCCTGGCGTCCACTCGGTGTTGAAGAAGTTGTGGTCCGCTCCCATGATCATGAGCGACGACCGCAGCACGTCGTCCCGCACCGAGTACCGGGTGTCGTCGTAGAAGTGCTGCCCCTGCTGGTTGGAGACGTCGCCGTCGCAGTACGGCAGCAGCACCGCCATCGGCACGTCCGGCAGCGTCGGCCGGCCGAAGTCGACCGGGGCGAGCGGCAGGACCGCCCTGATGCCGTACGGGTGCTGCCGTTCGGCGTTGAGCAGCGCGGCCTCGACCACGCCCTCGCCGCCGCGCGAGTGCCCCATCAGCCCGACGTTCGACATGTCCAGCCGGCCGGCGAGGGGGTGCCCCGCGGACCTGGTCCACTGCGCCAGCAGGTCGAGTGGCGGCCGTGCAGGAAGATCACGACCGGGCGGGCGCCCTTCGCGCCGGCCGGCGCGTAGACCGCGGCCCGGAGCTCGGCCGGCAGGTCGCTCAGGCCGGACAGCGTCGTCGCCGTGTCACCGAGGTCGTAGTCGACGCGCTCGACCTGGAACGGGCCGGGCTGCGCCGGGTCCGCGTACACCTGCTTCTTGAGCAGGCCCTTGGGTGTGGTCGGGGCGGCGGCGGACTTCGGCGGCGACGCCTTGGATCCGGGCACCACGCCGTTCCAGGCGACGTCGACGCGTTGCGCGCCGGCGACGGTGGCGTCGGTCGTCTCCACGATGAGACTCAGCCCGTCGGCCGACTCTTTCGCCGCCCCGATGACCCGCCCGTCGACAGCGAGCTCCGGCACGGCGTCGCGGACCGGCAGCGGCTCGTCGAGCCGCAACGTCACCCGCGCGCCGCCGTCGGGCAGGGCGTCGACGGTGAAGCCGTTGGAGCTGATCGTGTCGCCGCCGGGATCGGCGGCGGCGGAGGGAACGAAAAGGCCGGCTGCGGCGATGCAGCCGGCGAGGATTGCGGACGGAAGCCGGACTCGCCGCCGGAGGGGTGCGAAGCGGACCATATGCGACTCTCCTTTTCGCACTGAAGGCTTCAGCGCGAATGGAAAGTACGAACGGCCTGTTCCAGAATTCCGCCGGCAAATGCATCGGCCCGGTTACCGCGCCGCACAGCATTGTTTCGACTGTCACGGGTGCTTTCAGGCAGGATGACGTCCATCGGAATGCCTGATGGCGTCAGGTGACGAAGGTCAATTCGAGCGAATGCCGAGGCATTCTTCGCGGGTCGGCCGCGGGTGCGCCGCGTCCTCCGTCCGGAGCCGGTCCGGGGATCGCACGGCCGATCTGCCGGCCCGGCGGGACGGATATCGTGGCTCGGTGACGCGGCTCGACTTCCGGATCCTGGGCCCGCTCGAGGCGCGCACGCCCGGCGACGAGCCGATCGACCTCGGCGCCCGCAAGCAGCGCGCGGTGCTGGCGATGCTCCTGCTCGAGCCCGGCCGCGTGGTGTCGGTCGACCGGATCGTCGAGGGGCTGTGGGCCGGCGGGGCACCGGCGAGCGCGACCGGCACCATGCAGGCGTACGTCTCGCAGCTGCGGCGCGCCCTGGAGCCCGACCGGCCGCCGCGCACGCCGCCGGCGGTGCTGCTCACCCGCGACCCGGGATACCTGCTGGCGGTCGACGGCGAGCAGATCGACGCGGTGCGCTTCGCCGCCCGCGCCGACGCCGCCCGCGAGGCCCTCGGCCGCGGTGACCTGGCCGCGGCCGAGCGGCTGCTGGGCGAGGCGCTCGGCGAGTGGCGCGGCGAGGCACTGGCCGACCTCGCCGACGAGGCGTTCGCCGCCGCGGCCGTGGCCCACCTGCACGAGCTGCGCGACGCCGCACGGGAGGACCTGGTCGACGTCCGGCTCGGCACCGGGCGCAACGGTGCGGCGATCGCGGAGGCGCAGGCGCTGCTGGACCGGCAGCCGTTCCGCGAGCGGTCGTGGGGGCAGCTGATGCTCGCGCTGTACCGCGAGGGCCGGCAGGCGGACGCCCTGGCCGCGTTCCGCCGCGCCCGCGTGCTGCTCGACGAGGAGCTGGGGCTGCCGCCCGGACCGGAACTGCGCGCGCTGGAGGCCACGATCCTGCGCCACGACCCGTCCCTGGCGCCGCCGCCGGCGCGGGAAACCCTGACCGTCGCAGGGCCGGCGACCGAGGCCGCCGGGCCGGTCCGGCAGGCCGTACAGGCGGGACAGCAGTGGGGACAGCAGGCGGCCGAGCCGCTCGTCGGGCGCGGCGGCGAGGTGCGGCGCGTCGCCGAACGCGTCGAACTGGCCCTGGGCGGGTCCGGCGGCGTGCTGCTCGTCGCGGGCGACGCGGGCCTGGGCAAGACCCGGCTGGCCGAGCGCGCCGCCGAGCTCGCCGCCGGGTCCGGGCTCGGCGTGGCATGGAGCCGGTGCGTCGAGGCGAGCGCCACCCCGGCCTTCTGGCCGTGGACGCAGGTGCTGCGCGCCCTGCCGGAGACCGACGCCGTGCGGGACCTGCTCGACGTGCTGACCGGCCGGGGCGAGAACCGCCTCACCGGCCGAGGCGAGCACCGCCTCACCGGGCACGGCGAGCACCGTCCCACCGGGCACGGCGAGCACCGTCCCACCGGGCACGGCGAGCACCGTCCCACCGGGCACGGCGAGCACCGTCCCACCGGGCACGGCGAGCACCGCCGGCGGGGCGAGGACCCGGACACCGCCCTGTTCCACCTGCACGAGGCGGTGGCCGACATCCTGCGCACGCACGCCGCCACGCGGGCGCTGCTCATCGTCGTCGACGACCTGCACGTCGCCGACGCCTCGTCGCTGCAGCTGCTGGCGCACCTGGCGCCGGCGCTGCACCGGCTGCCGATCCTGGTGCTCGCCACGCTGCGCCCGGAGCCGGCCGACGCCGGTCCGGCCCTGCGCGAGACGCTGGCGCTGCTGGCCAACGAGCGCGGCGCCGAACAACTGCGGCTGGGCGCGCTGACCGCCGGCGACATCGCCGAGTACACGGCCGGCTTCGCGCCCGGATACCGGGACCGGCCCGACGGCGCGGTCGCGGCCGCGCTGCTGGAGCGCACCGGCGGCAACCCGTTCTACCTGAAGGAACTGCTGCGGCTGCTGGAGAGCGAGCACCCCGGCGGGTGGGGCAGCGCGCAGGCGGTGGCCGGGACCGGCGTGCCGGAGCGGGTGCGCGACGTCATCACCCGGCGCCTGTCACGGCTGCCCGAGCGCACCCGCGCGCTGCTGGAGACCGCTGCGGTCATCGGGCGGGACGTGGACCCGCTCCTGCTGGAGGCGGCCACCGAGGACCGGATCCAGGACGTCATGGCGGACCTCGAGCCGGCGGTCGAGGCGAGCGTCCTGCTGGAGGTACCGGAGGGCTGGGACTACCGGTTCTCCCACGCCCTCGTGCGGGACACGGTCTACGGCGGGCTGAGCCGCCTGCGGCGGGCGCGGCTGCACCGGCGGGTCGGCGAGGCGCTGGAGGCGTTCGACCGCCCCGACGACCCGGAACTGCTCGGGCGGCTGGTGCACCACTTCACGATGGCCTCGCGGCTGGGTGTCGCGGAGCGCGCGGTGCGGTACGCGACCCGGGCCGCCGAGGTGGCGATGGCGCAGCTGGCGTACGACCAGGCCGCCCGGTATCTCGAGTCCGCCCTCGGCGCGCTGGACCCGACCCGCCCGGGCGCCGCCACGCGGCGGTGCCGCCTGCTGGTGGACCTCGGCGTCGCGCGGCGGGCCGCGGGCGACGTGGCGGGCACCCGCACCGTGCTCGACGAGGCGCTGACCCTGGCCCGGCAGCTCGGCGACGACGAGCTGGCGATGGACGCCGCGACGCTGTTCGGCGGGGTGACCCTGTGGTTGTGGCGGCCGTACCTGACCGTCGACGAGCGCATGATCGGCATCCTGCGGGAGCAGCTGGAGCGGCTGGACCCGGACGATCGCTACCGCCGCGCGGTGCTGCTCGGCACGCTCGCCGTCGAGCTGTACCACAGTCCCGGCCGCGAGCTCGGCGAGGCGCACGCCGCGGAGGCGGTGCGGCTGGCGCGCGGGCTCGGCGACCCCGAGCTGCTGGCGCGCACGCTGAACAACTTCTGGAACGCCGCGTGGGTGCCGCAGCGCGAGGCGGAACGCCGCGCCGCGGTCGACGAGCTGCTGACGATCGCGCCGCTGCCGCACACCGTCGAGGTGACCGCGCGGCTGCACCGGATGATGACCGAGGTGATCGCGGGCGACGTCGCGGGCTTCGACGCCGACCTGGCCCGCTGCGTGCGGCTGGCCGAGGACATCCGCACGCCGGTGCTGCCGGCGCAGGTGCGGTACGCGCAGGCCGGTCGCGCGATGCTGGCCGGCCGCTGGGCGGAGGGTGAGCGGCTGGTCGGCGAGGCGTTCGCGCTGCAGGAGCACACCAGCCTGTGGGGCGCGCAGTGGCTCCGGCTGGCGATGCTGTACACTAGCCGCCGCTTCCAGGACCGCCCGGGCGAGCTGCTCGACGAGCTGGTGCGCTGCGCCGACGAGCCGCAGTACGGGCTGCTGCGCTCCACCGCCGTGCTGGCCGCCTGCGAGTCCGGCGACGAGGACCTGGCCCGGGCGCTGCTCGAGCGCTGGGGCACGGCGCGGGAGCGGCTGTGGGGCTGGGAGTTCGTGGCGTTCCAGTGGGGCCTGATCGCGGCCCGGCTGGGCACGCCCGACCCGCGCGAGCTGTACGACGAGATCGCCCCCTTCGCCGATCGGTGCTGCAGCGTCGGCAGCGGATGCGCCACCTGGGGCTCGATGCACTTCGTCCTCGCCGAGCTGGCGGCCCGGCTCGGCGACCGCGCCGCGGCGCTGGAGCACGCCCGGTCGGCCCGCGCCGCGCACGGGCGGCTCGGCGCGGCGCACCTGGTCGCGGCCAGCGACGCGCAGCTGGCGACCCTGACGGCGGCCTAGAGACGCCCAAGCGCTGCCCAAACCCGCGCCAAGCGACCTGCGGCACCGTTCCCGGCATGACCATTGCACTGACTGATCTCCCGGTCACGGCCGGGCCCGTCTTTGTTCCCGGCGACGAGGGCTACGCGGCCGAGGTCGCGTCCTGGAACGCCGCCACCCGCCACGAGCCGATCGTCGTCGTCGGCGCCACCAGCGCGCAGGACGTCGCGGCCGCGGTGCGCTGGGCCGGCACCCACGGCCTGCCGGTCGCGGTCCAGGCGACCGGGCACGGCGCGGTCCGCCCGGTGACCGGCGGCCTGCTCGTCACCACCGGCCGGATGGCCGGCGTCTCCGTCGACCCGGTGACGCGCACCGCCCGCGTGGCCGCCGGCGCGCGCTGGTCGCAGGTCGTCGAGGCGGCCGCGGCACACGGCCTCGCGCCGCTGAACGGCTCGTCGACGCACGTCGGCGTGGTCGGCTACACGCTCGGCGGCGGCGCCGGGCCGCTCGGCCGCCGGTACGGCTTCGCCGCCGACCACGTCCGCTCCGTCGAGATCGTCACCGCGGACGGCGCGCTGCGCACCGTCGACGCCGACCACGAGGCCGACCTGTTCTGGGCGGTCCGCGGCGGGAAGGGCAACTTCGGCATCGTGACCGCGATCGAGTTCGGGCTGTTCGAGGTCGCGGGGTTCTTCGGCGGCGGCATCCACTTCGCGGCGGAGCACGCCGCCGGGGTCCTGCACGCGTACCGGGCCTGGGTGGCCGGGCTGCCGGAGGAGATGAGCACGTCGGTGGCCCTGCTGCGGCTGCCGCCCCTGCCGGAGCTGCCCGAACCGCTGCGCGGCGCGTACGTGGCGCACCTGCGCGTGGCGTACCTCGGCACCCCCGAGGACGGCGAGGCGCTCCTCGCCCCGATGCGCGCCGCGGCGCCGGCGCTCATCGACGACGTGTCATGGCGGCCCTACTCGGCCGTCGACTCCGTGCACCAGGACCCGGTCGACCCGGTCCCGTCCCGCGAGCGCGGCGTGCTGCTGGGTGAGCTGACCGCGCGGACCGTCGACCACCTGCTGGAGGTCGCCGGTCCCCAGGTGGACGTACCGCTGGTGATGGTGGAGATCCGGCACCTCGGCGGCGCGTTCGCCCGGACGCCCGCCGTCCCCAACGCCGTGAGCGGCCGCGGCGCGCGGTTCTCGCTGTTCGTCATCGGGCTCGGCCTGCCCGAGCTGGCGCCGGTGGTGGACATGGTCACCGACCGGCTGCTCGCGGTGGAGACGACGCCGGGTGGCCTGATGAACTTCTCCGGGCACACCACCCCGGAGTCGCTGCTGGCCAACTGGCCGACCGCCGACCGGGACCGGCTGCTGCGCGTCAAGCGCTCCTACGACCCGACGAACGTCTTCTCCGGCGGCCAGGCGCTGGTCGGCTGAACCCGGGCCGGGTCTGCGTGTCGTCGGCACGCAGACCCTGCCGGGGCGGCGGTCACGGGGTCCTGATGCCGGCGATCCAGGCTTCGACGTCGGCGGCGGTGCGCGGCATGGCGGCGGACAGGTTCTCGTGGCCGGTCTCGGTGACCAGGACGTTGTCCTCGATGCGGACGCCGATGCCGCGCAGGTCCTCCGGCGCCAGGAGGTCGTCGGCCTTGAAGTAGAGGCCGGGTTCGACGGTCAGGACCATGCCGGGGCGCAGCTCGGCGTCGAGGTAGTCCTCGCGCAGGGCGAGGAGGCAGTCGTGCACGTCCATGCCGAGGTGGTGGGACGTGCCGTGGACCATCCAGCGGCGGTGCCAGCCGCCGTTGTCGGGGTCGAGGGTCTGCTCCACGGTGACACCGTCCGGCAGGAGGCCCCACTCGTGCAGGCGCTGGGCGATGACCGCGTTCGCGGCGGCGTGGATGTCGCGGAAGCGGTTGCCGGGGCGGACCGCCGCCATGCCCGCCTCCTGGGCTTCGAGGACCACGTCGTACACGCGGCGCTGCGCCTCGCTGAAGCGGCCGTCGACCGGCAGGGTGCGGGTGATGTCGGCGGTGAACAGCGTGTCCAGCTCGATCCCGGCGTCCAGCAGCAGCAGGTCGCCGGAGCGGACGTCGCCGGTGTTGCGGGTCCAGTGGATGGTGGTGGCGTGGTCGCCGGAGGCGCAGATCGACTCGTAGCCGACGCCGTTGCCCTCGTGCCGGGAGTACAGGCCGAAGACGCCCTCGACCCAGCGCTCGCCGCGGCCCTTGGCGACCGCGTCGGGCAGTGCGGCGATGACGGCGT
This sequence comes from Dactylosporangium sp. NPDC051087, assembly GCF_055586325.1. Lineage (NCBI taxonomy): Bacteria > Bacillati > Actinomycetota > Actinomycetes > Micromonosporales > Micromonosporaceae > Dactylosporangium > Dactylosporangium sp. NPDC051087. Next base: position 104,472 of record NZ_JBVJIJ010000005.1, read on the forward strand.
CGAAGCCGCGGTGGGTGGCGGCGACGGCGCGGCGCATCTCGCCGACCTCCCACGCGTCCTTCACCATCCGCATCGTGGACAGGAAGCGGGCGAACTCCTCGTCCGCGTCGGCGTCGGTGTCGAGCTCCGCGAAGTGGTTCGGGCGGACGATCCGGCCGCCGGCGCTCTTGCCGAGGTCGTCGGGGAGGGTCTCCAGGTCGCGGACGGTCAGGCCGAGCGACACCGCCAGGTCCTCGGCGGCGGGGCGCGGACCGACCCAGAACTCGCCGTACCGCGAGTCGGCGTAGAACTCGACGCCGTCGCGCGAGGCGCGGATCCGCGTGTACAGCACGGCCTCGTGGCCGCCGCCGGACAGCGGCTCCAGGACCAGCGCGCTGTCGGGCTCGGTGCCGGCGCCGAGGCCCGACAGGTGCGCGAACGCGGTGTGCGGCCGGAAGGTGAAGTCGGTGTCGTTGCTGCGCACCTTCAGCCCGCCGGCGGGGATGACGAGCCGCTCGCCGGGGAACCGCTGTGACACCGCCGCCCGGCGGGCGGCCGCGTGGTCGGCGACCTCCGCCCGGGTGGCGGCAGGGCCGCCGGGCGAGGCCCAGCCCGACGTGATGAACTCGCGGAACTCGGCACTGTTGGGGATGTCCCGGTGCTCGGCCTTCGCCTGCTGCTCGCTCGCCATGCCGCAATCCTGTCAGACCGCGGGGCCGGCGCCGGGCGGGTCGACCCCCTGCGGTACCCGACATCTGACGAGGAACGAGCGCTCGAAGACGATGACCGTCTCCCCGGTCGCCTTCGTGCCGGTCGTCTCGACGGTGATGATGCCCTGCCCGGGCCGCGACCGGGAGCGCCGCCGGTCAAGGATGCGACTGGTCGCGTACAGCGTGTCCCCGACGAAGACGGGGTCCTTGAGCCGCACCCGGTCCCAGCCGAGGTTGGCCACGGCCCGCGCCGACAGCGCCTGCACCGTCATCCCGCCGACGAGGCACAGGGTGATGCCGCTGTTGACCAGGACCCGGCCGTATTCGGCGCCCTCGGCGTAGTGCTGGTCGAAGTGCAGCGGGTGCTGGTTCATCGTCAGCAGGGTCAGCCAGGTGTTGTCGGCCTCGGAGATGGTCCGGCCCGGCCAGTGCCGGATGACCATGCCCGGCTCGAAGTCCTCGTAGTCGCCGCCGTGCTCCTCGGCGTACTCGTTGTCGCCGATCCTGCGCAGGCTCATCGGATCGCCACCGCGACGTTGTCGGAGCTGGGGATGCGGCCCCGCACGGAGACGATCCCGGTCGAGCCGTCGCCGTAGAACCTGCAGAACAGCCCGGCGGGCCGCCGGCCGAACAGCAGCGGGCCGAGCACCGGGGCGACCACGACGTCGTGGGGCTCGTCGATGCCGTCGGTGACCAGCGGGACGCGGCAGGTGCCGGGTTCGACGTAGTCCTGCACGATGCTGGTCTCCTCTTCTGCCGCGGTACGCACGGCGGCCTCCCACTCCGGCGGCGTGGTGTCGCGGCCGAGGAGCACCTGCAGCCCGCTCTCCCCGATCCCGGCCTTGAGCACCAGGTGCTCCTGCCGCGCCAGCACGAACGGCAGCAGGTCGATCGGGCGGCCGTCCCGGTCGGTCTTGCGGTCGGCGAGGATCCGGGTCCAGGGGACGTACCGGTCGACGAGCCGCCGGTCGGCCGCCGACATCCAGGGCCGCCCCTCCGACAGCCGGCCCAGGGTCAGCTTGTGGTGCAGGAACGCCCCCGTCTGGGTCGCGACGAGCAGACAGCCGTGGTCGACCGCGCGCTGCACCGCACCGGTGTCGAGCCCGGCGTCGAGCCAGTCGGCGATGGTGAAGTTACGCAGCCCGATCGGGTAGCGCAGGTGCGGGGCCACGTCCCACGCCTCGTGCAGGTCCTCGGGCTCGAAGAACCGGGTGGTCAGGCCGTGGCTGTTGTGGTGTTCGGCCTCCAGCTCGAAGTACCGCGACTCGACCCCGGCGACCCGGGCACTGCCGGCGATCGCGACCCGTGGCTCGACGCCCAGGTCGGCGGCGATGTCCCGGAACATGCCGGCGCGGACCGCGAACGGTGACGGCGAGGTGTAGAGGCCTTCGCCGTACAGCCGCCGCCAGGTCTCCAGCCGGCTGTGCGTCTCGATGACGCCGCCGATCGCGCCGCTGACGTTGAACTCCAGGAACTGCGGGCCGTCGGGGCCGATGACGACGTCGGGCCGGGCGACGCTGTCGGCGTACCGCTCGTCCAGCCATGCGTCCCGCATCCACAGCCGGTCCTCGTACTGCGGCATCCGGTACACCCGCAGCCGCTCCCGCGTCTCCTCGGCGCTCTCCATCGCGGTGCGGTGCATCAGCTCCAGCAGCGCGACGGCGGCACGGAACAGTTCGGCGTAGGACGACCGGGGGATCGTCATGGGCGCCGCCGGCATGATGGGCTGGTACGGCCAGCCGGTGTCGCGCAGCTCGTGCCGCAGCATCCGCCGGATCGTGCCGGCGGGCGCGGCCGGGCGCAGCTGGTGCCGCCCGAACCAGGGATGTCCGCCGGTGAACTCCGTGAACGTGCTCATGCGTCTCCTGCCGGGGCGAGCGCGTACGCGGCGGCGGTGTCCTCGACGGCCATGCCGACGGTGCGCAGGATCGTGGTGCGCCCTTCCTCCGGGGCGAGGAGGCCGAGCTCGCACAGGTCGGCGGGGCCGATCAGGCCGGCGTCGACCGCGGCCCGGATCTCGCCGGCGCCGTCCAGCGCCACCGCCCGGTCCTCGACGATCGGCAGTGCGCCGGCGAACAGCGCCGGGTCGACCTCCAGGACCTCCGGGCCGGTGCCACCGATGACGTTGAGGTGGGCGCCCGGCGTGACCCAGTCCGCCGCGACGACCGGGTCGCGGCCGCCGGTGGACGTCGCGGTGCAGATGAGCGGCGAGCCGGTCACGGCGTCCCGCGCGGTGTCGTGCACGGTCACCGTGAAGTCCCCGCCGAGTTCGGCGGCGAGCCGCTCGGCCCGCGCTTTCGTGCGGGAGTACAGCCGGATCCGCCGGATCGGCCGCACCGCCGCCGTGGCCCGGATCAGCGCCCGTGCCTGCGCCCCGGCGCCGATGACGGTCAGCTCGGCGGTGTCCGGCGCGGTGCAGGCGCGGGTGGCGAGGGCCGTGACCGCGCCCGTGCGCACCGCGGTCAGCTCCGCGCCGTCGAGCAGCGCGGTGATCCGGCCGGTCGGCAGGTCGGTGAGCGCGACGATCCCGTGGATGAGCGGCAGCCCGCGGGCCGGGTTGTCCGGGGTGAGCGTGGTGATCTTGACGCTGCCGACCCCGTGCCGCTCCCACAGTGCCGGGCTGACCAGCAGCAGCCGGTCGGCGCCGTGCTCCAGCATGGTCCGCGGCGTCGCGCGGGTGCGCCCGGCGGCCAGGTCGGCGAACATCTCCCCCAGCGCCTCGACGACCCGCAGCATCGCCGCGGTGCCGGCCATGTCGCCGGCGCCGACCATGACCGGTGCGCTCACCCGTCCGCCCGTCCGCCGAAGCGGGCCGCCCAGGCCTCGTCGCGGGCGACCGTCATGCCGGCCAGCCGCACGAACGGCGGGCCGACCATGCTGCCGTCGAGGACGGCGATCCCGCCGCCGACGGCCTCGACCGCCGCCATGACCCGCCGGGCGTGCCGCACGTCGGGGTGCGCCCGCATGGTCCGGTTGATCACGTCGAGCTCGGCCGGGTGCACGGTCGCCTTGCCGTGGAAGCCGAGCGCGCGGACCCGGGCGCTCTCTTCGGCGAGGACGCCGGGCTCGGCGAGCCGGAAGTTGGCGGTGTCGATGCAGGCGGTGCCGTGCCGGGCGCACGCGAGGGCCATCGCCTGCCGGGCGGCCAGCATCGCCTCCCAGCCGATCTCCACCCCGAGGGTGGCGGCCAGGTCGGCGGAGCCCAGCACCAGGCCGTCGGCCTCCCGGGCGATCGCGTCGGCGTCGGTGACCGCCTCGACGGTCTCGACGGTCACGTAGATCTCCGGGTGCGCGCCGGCGTCGGCGAGGATCCGCCGGTACCGGGCGACCTCGTCGGCGGAGGTCACCATCGTCATCATCACGATCCCGGGGCGCACCGGGGACTCGGCCAGCATGGCCAGGTCGTGTACCGCATCCATGCGGTCGAACTGGTTGACCCGCACGGCGACGTTGCCGGGGCGGGGCGCCTTCTCCAGCGCCGCGCGGCAGACGGCGCGGGCATCAACCTTCGCTGCCGCCGGTACCGAATCCTCCAGGTCGATCAGGTGGACATCGGCGTCGTACGACCATGCCTTGACGACCCGGTCCAGCGACAGCGCCGGCGTGTACAGGATGCTGCGCGGCGCCACGACGGTCATTCCGCCGCCTCCGCTGCGCTCCAGCGTCGGCCTGCCCTGAACCTGTCACAGGATGAGCGGCCCGAGCCGCTCCGCTGGCCGCTCATGCCGCCACCTTCCGCTGCGCTCCAGGCGTCGGCCTGAGCCAGAAGCTGTCACATGATGAGCGGCCCGAGCCGCTCCGCTGGCCGCTCATGCCGCCACCGCGCCGGCCTCGACGAGCACCTTGCACAACCGGGTGATCTGCTCGGCGGTCTGCCCGGCGCGGAGCATGACCCGCAGCCCGGCGCTGCCGCGGGCGACGATCGGGAAGAACACCGGCGAGGTGTAGAAGCCCGCCTTGAACACCCGCTGCGCCGCGTCGATGACGACGTCGTCGCCGACCGGGACGACCCGGATCGGGTAGGAGCTGCCGCCCTGCTCGGTGGCGAGCAGCGAGTCGAACAGCGCGATGTTGGCCCGCAGCCGCCCCTGCAGCTCGGTGAGCTCCGCCGTGCGGTGGATCTCGGCGGAGGCGAGCGCGGCCCCGACGGCGGCGGCGTTCATCTTCTGCGAGTAGCCGAGCGGCCCGGCGAAGCGTTCGATGAGCCGCCGGGTCTCGTGCGGGTAGCCGTTGAGCAGGATCGCGGTGCCGCCGGCACCGAAGCCCTTGCTGAGCGTGGCGACGGTGATCGTCCGCTCGTCGAGGACCGGGACGTGGGAGCGGACGTAGCCGAGGCCGCGTTCGCCGTACGCCGACAGCGAGTGCGAGTCGTCGTAGAAGACCAGGAGGTTGTACTTGTCCTGCAGCGCCGCGAGCTCCTGGACGGGCGCGTAGCCGCCAAGGCTGTCCGAGCCGTCCACGACGTAGCAGACCCGCTCGTACGTGCGGCACTGGTCCTCGATGAAGTCCAGGTCGTGGTGCCGGCAGGTGACGACCTCGGACTCGTCGGCGCAGGACGCCTTCGCGTTGGCCATCGACACGTGCGCGTTCTTGTCGAAGACCATCAGCGGCCGGGTGCCGTTGCCCAGGTGCCCGGACGCGATGATCGGCAGCAGCCCGGTGCTGGCCGCGGCGGTGGAGATCGCGCTGATCACCGTCGCCCCGAACAGCTCGCCGAGGGACTCCTCCAGCTCCAGCAGCACCGGCGTCTGCACGCGGGTCCGCGGGATGCAGTGGTCCAGGACGCCGAAGCGGCGCAGCGCGTCCACCGCCCCGTCGATGACCTTCGGGTGGGTGTCGAGGTCCAGGTAGGAGCAGACGGTGAAGTTCACGAACTCGTGGCCGTCGGCCATGGTGAAGACGCCGTCGGACAGGTCGCCGACGATGCCCGCCACGCCGTGCTCCTCGGAGGCGTTCCAGAAGACGTTGCCGACCCCGATGAGCTTGTCGTTGTTGCGGTACCGGTGGGTCGGCGTGATGCTCTTGCGTTCGCCCGTCATGCGTTCACCTCGGTCGGCTTGTAGCTGTAGACGCCGCGGACCTTGCGGTAGGCGTACGTGTAGAGGGCGACGCCGAGCACGTGCGGCCGGCGCAGGATCTTCTTCGACGTGAGCCAGAAGTTGACGTTGATGTTCATCTCGTCCAGCGACTCGGCCTGATGCCACCAGCCCAGCGGCAGGTAGAGCATGTGCCCCGGCTCGAGCGTGAAGTCGCGCCGCTCGGCGAGCTTCGGCGCCACCTTCGGGAAGCGGGTGAGGTCGGCGTTGTCGAGGTCGAACACGTGCGACTTGTCGCCCAGGCCGCGCAGCGTGGAGCGCGGGTAGTACTCGCGCGAGCCGGGCGGGGCGATGATGAAGCGCTTGCGGCCCTCGAGCGCGATGTTGAAGTTCTCGAACTCGTCGAAGTGGTTCTTCGTGAACACGCCCCGGTGACTGATCCACAGGTTGGCCGCGTACAGCGACGAGCCGTAGCCGAAGAAGTCCTTCGCGTCGAAGCCGATGACGGCGTTGACGTCGGCGGGGCTGTTGCGGATGTTCGACACCACCCGGTGCCAGGTGTCCGGCGTGTGCAGCAGGGTCTCGTCGGCGAAGAAGTCGCTCAGCCGGATGTCGCGAGTGCTCCAGCGGCCCGGGTGCTGCTTGTCGCCGGGCTCGCTGAACAGCGTGACGGTCAGGTCGGCGAGGCGGGCCGCCACCCCGTCGCGGCCGAGGCCCTGCACGTCGGCGGGCAGCGTGACGACCACCGGGACGTCGGCCTTGAACAGGCCGCCGGGACCGAGCGCGCGGAACTCGTCGAACGACATGCGGGCCACCGGCACGCCGGCCGGCGGTTGCGGGACTGCCATGTGCGTGCTCCTCATCTGGTTTCCTGCAGGTGCGCCACCACGTCGACGATGAGGTCCTCCTGGCCCGCGACCACCTGCCGGCGGCCGAGCTCGAAGAAGACGTCGCGCGGGTCCACGCCGGCCGGGCCGGCGAGCTCCAGGACGCGGTGCTTGAAGCCGGAGAACACCCCGGCCAGGCCGCTGACGATGCTCATCGGGGTCGGCACCGGCGCCGACGGCACCAGCTCGCGCTCGGCGACGTCGGCCGCGTCGAGCAGGCCGTACAGGTCGATCCCGGTGCCGAAGCCGCAGCGCTCCAGTACCGGCACCACGACCTCGAGCTGGGTGTTGCCGGCGCCGGCGCCGAAGCCCCGGGCGCAGGCGTCGATGATCCCGGCGCCGGCCTGCGCCGCGGCGAGGGAGTTGGCGACCGCCATGCCCAGGTTGTTGTGCCCGTGGAAGATGACCGGCAGTCCGGTGGCCGCGCGGATCGCGGTGACCCTGGCGGTGACGTCGGCGGGCAGCAGGTGGCCGGCGGAGTCCATGATCCCGACGGCCTGCGCGCCGTGGCCGGCGGCCCGTGCGGCGTGCTCGGCGAGCTCCTCCGGGCCCGCGAGGTGGCTCATCATCAGCACGCACTGCGCCTCGACCCCGGCGTCGCGCAGCACCCCCAGGTGCCGCTCGGCGAGGGACGACTCGGTGGCGTGCACGCCGATCCGCACGATGTCGACGCCGTGCGCGACAGCGCGCCGCAGGTCGGCGGTGGTGCCCCAGCCGGGCAGCATGAACGCGGCCAGCCGGCTGTGCCGCAGCGCCGCGCGCGTGGTCGAGAGCATCTCGTCGTCGCTGACGGCGGCCATGCCGACCTGCAGCGACGAGGCGCCCAGGCCGTTGCCGTGACCGACCTCGACGACCGGGATCCGGGCCGCGTCGGCCGCCTCCGCGTAGCGGCGCAGCGCGGTCGCGCCGAGCTGGTGGCGCACGGCGTGCTGGCCGTCGCGCAGGGTCGCGTCGTAGATCACCACGTCGGTCACCGGGTCACCTCCGAGAGGGCGCGCCGGGTCGCGTGCTGCTCGGCGACCATGACCGCGGCGGAGTTGATGAGGTCGAGGTTTCCGGCGTACGGCGGCAGCACCTCGCTGCACGCAATGACCTGCAGCGAGATCGTCACCCGGTCACCGGTCACGTTCACCGCGAGGATCTCGTAGCCGGGGGCGAAGCGGCGCACCTCGGCGGCCGCCGGCTCCACGACCTCCCGGACGCGCGCGGGGTCGGCGCCCGGGATCAGGGCGTGCACGGCGGTGCGGAAGGGCGCCGGCGGCACCGCGGGACTGATGTTGAGGATGGCCTTGACGTCGGTGACGCCGGTGAAGGCGGTGACCGCCTGGCCGGTGGTCGCGACGTACTCGTCGAGGTTGAGCCTGGTCGCGCGGCCGGCGACGACGCTCGCGACGGTGGAGACGACCTCCAGGTAGGACACCGGGAAGGCCGCGGCGAGGGCGCGTGCGACCGGCACGCCCGCCTGCCCGCCGCAGCTGACCAGGTTGATGTTGCGGCTGCCGCCGGCGTCCAGGCCGGTGACGGCGGGCACGACCATCGCACCGACCTTGCTGGGCGTCAGGTCGACGACGAGTGAGCCGAGCGGCTCCAGCAGCGGCCAGTGCTCGCGGTGGGCGGCGGCGCTGGTCGCGTCGAACACCACGTCGAACGGGCGGTCGGCGGACAGCACGGCCTCGATCCCGCCGGCGCTGGTGGGGCAGCCGAGCAGCTCGGCGTGCCGCAGGCCGGCGGACTCCGGGTTGCGGCCGGCCACCAGCGCACAGGTCAGTGCGGACGACCGGCTGATCTTGCTGACCAGGTCCTGGCCGATGGCGCCGGTGCCGATGACGGCGGCGGTCGCCGGTCGGGCGACCCTCGCGGCCGTGGGGCGTTCGACATCTGGGTTGCAGGTAGTCATGAACGTGGTTGTCCTCACCCTTTGCTGGACGCGTCAGGTCGCCGAACGTCCGCGGGTCGGACTCCGGTGGGCGCATGGGCGGCGGTGACCTCGGGCCGCGGTGGAGAGGCCGCGGATCCGGCGGGTGCGGATCGAGGTCGACTGACAGACGATGTTCGATGGATCCGGGGTGTTGCGGACAACCATAAAACCCAGAACAGGGGACGACAACGCGGGTATCCGACAGTTCACGGATGTGTGGGTTGATCACTAGTCTCCCGGCTCGACATTCAAGGTAGTCTCTCGACGGAGTCGCCGTTTCGTATGCCGTGCGGGGGGTGGGATGGTCGCGACCGACAAACGGCCGCGGCTCGGCCGTGACTTCACCCGGCTCTGGCTGGCCACCGCGATCTCCTCGATCGGCGACGGCGTCACGATCGCCGCCGCGCCGCTGCTGGCCACCCGGCTCACCGACGACCCCCGGCTGATCGGCGCGACCTCGGTCGCCTTCACCCTGCCGTTCGTGCTGTTCGGCCTGCCCGTCGGCATGCTGGTCGACCGGCTCGACATCCGCCGCGCGATGGTGCTGATCGACTACGTCCGGGCGCTGGTGCTCGCCGTGCTCACCGTCGCGGTCCTCGGCGGGTGGGGCGGGCTGCCACTGCTCTACGTCGCGATGTTCGTCCTCGGCGCCGGCGACGTCTTCTGCCGCAACGCCGAGCAGGTGCTGGTCCCGTTCATCGCGGACAAGCCGGTGCTCGCCACGGCCAACGCCCGCATCATGGCCTCGCAGGAGGCCGGCGCCGGCTTCGTCGGCCCGCTGCTCGGCGCTCTGCTGTTCGGGTTGGCGGCCGCGGTGCCGTTCGGCGTCGACGCGGTCACCTTCGCGCTCTCGGCGACCCTGGTCGCGGGCATTCGCGGGGTCCGTACCGCAGCCGCCCCCGACGACGGGAAGCCACCCACCGGTGGCGTGTGGGCCGAGATGATCGCCGGGGCGCGCTGGCTGTGGCGGCACCGCCTGCTGCGCGGCCTCGCCCTGCTCTCCTGCCTGATCAACCTGGCCGGCAACGCGATGCTCGCCGTGCTGGTCATCCACAGCACGAAGGTGCTGCACCTGAGCTCGTTCGGCTTCGGCGTGGTGCTCGCCTGCCAGGCCGCCGGCGCGGTGCTGGCGTCCCGGGTCGCGCCCGCCCTGCAGCGGCGGCTCGGCCGGGAGGGCGCGCTGATCGCCACGGCCCTGCTGCTCGTCGGCAGCGAGACGGTCCTGGCCACGGTCCCGTCTCCCTATGCGGCCGGTCTCGCCCTCGCCCTGTTCGCCTGCGGCACCGTCACCTGGAACGTCGTGGTGGTGGTCCTGCGCCAGACCCTGGTGCCGCAGCACCTGCTCGGGCGGGTCAACGGGGTGTACCGGCTGATCTCCTGGGGCGGGCTGCCGATCGGCGCCGCGGCCGGGGGGTTCGGCGCCGCCTACGCGGGCACCCGCTCGGTCTTCGGCGCCGCTGCCGTCGTCATGGCCGGCATCGCGGTCGTCCTGGTGGTGGGCGCGCGCCGGCAGTGGATCAGCCGCGCCGACCCGGAGGCGCAGTGATCCGGTCCCCGCTCGGGCGTGCCTACTCCGCGGCGCTCGCGTCGCCCGGCCTCCCGCCCGGGGATCCGGCACAGGGGGCCCGCGACGACGCCGGGCTCGCCTCGTCGTTTCAGGACCGGTTCCTGCCCGCGCCGGTGTTCCTCGGCGACGACGAGCGCCGATCGGTCGTCACCGACCTGCGCACCGTCTACGACCTGCTCCGGTCCCTGCCCGACCGGCTGTTCGGCGGGGACGTCGCCGCGTGCGCCCGGGCGGTCGGCATGGACGCGGGGCAGACCGCGCTCATCGCGCGCAGCGCCCGCACCGGGCGGCTGCTCCCGCTCGGCCGGGCCGACCTCTACCACGACGGCGAGGGCTTCCGGCTGCTCGAGTTCAACCTGACCAGCGCACTGGGCGGCTACCAGAACCCCGAGCTCAACCGGGCGATGCTGCGGTACCGGCCGCTGCACGACTTCGTGGAGCTGCACGGGCTGCGGTTCCGCGACACCGTGGAGTGCATGGCGCTCGGCCTGCTCGCCGAGACGCTTCCCGCCGGCCGGCCGCCGTTCGTCGTCGTCACCGACACGACGCCCAACTTCGCGGTCGTCGGCGACCTGCTCGCCACGCTCGCCGGGCTGCTCTCCCGGCACGGCGTCGAGGCGGTCGCCTGCGACCTCGGCCGGCTGCGGCACGAGCGGGACCAGGTGAGCGCCGACGGCCGGACGGTCGACGTCGTCCTGCGCTACTTCCTCGTCGAGGACCTCACCGACCCGGTGGCGGCGGCGCAGATCGAGGCGCTGCTGGCCGCGGTGGAAGCGGGCCGGGTGGGGCTCTGCAGCCGGCTCGACTCGGACCTCTACGGCAGCAAGGGCGCGCTCGCCATGCTGTCCGACGACCGGCACCGGTCCAGTTTCGACGCCGCCGAACGCGCGTGCATCGACCGGATCCTGCCGTGGACGCGGCCCGTGCTGCCGACCGTCAGCGACCCCGGCGGCAGCGAGGTGGACCTGCTCGCCTACGCCCGCGCGCACCGCGCCGAGCTGATCCTGAAGCCGACGCTCCTGCACGGCGGCAACGGCATCGTCGCGGGCTGGCGCGTGGACGACGCCACCTGGGAGCGCGAGGTGAGCGCGGCGATGTCCGGCGCGTACGTGCTGCAGCACCGCGTCCGCCCGGTGGCCGAGCCGATCGGCCCGCGGGAGGAGTTCCTCAACTGGGGGATCTACCTCGGCGACCGGGACACCATCGGCGAGGACGGCTACGCGGGCGGCTTCGTCCGCGGCAGCGCCGACCCGGACGCCGGCGTGGTCAGCATGGCCGGCGGCGCGAGCGTCGGCTGCGTCTTCCACGGCGGCTGACGGGGCGCTGCCGCCTGCCGCAGGCGGCGTTCCTTCCTGCCGCAGGCGGCGTTCCTTCCTGCCGCAGGCGGGTGCTACTTCCCGCCGCAGATGAGCCGGACGTAGTCGGCGCGGTTCTGGTTCGGGGCGACGCTGCTCATCGTGTAGCCCGCGTAGATCGTGAACAGCAGCTGACCCGAGCCGATGGTGCCGTTGAAGAACTGGACGGTGGCGCTGGTCTTGTTCTGCGCCGACTCGGTCCTGTTGCGCCAGTACCACTCGCCGAGGTCCTGCGTGCCACAGTCGGACAGCCGGCCGCGCGGGTAGCCGAAGTTTCCCCACTCGTAGAAGCAGTAGGAGCCGGACGGGCAGTCGGGCGAGCCGTCGGCGACGGCCGGCGTGGGTGGCGCGGTCGGCGTGACGATGAAGGCGCCGCCCCCGTAGGCAATCTCGTTGTCGTTGATCGGCATCCCGCCGGGATGGCCGGCCAGGTAGGTCGCCATGCGGGCCGCGGCGGGCGGCACGGCACCGGCTCCGGCGCCGGTGATGGTGGCGGCGACGGCCGGCTGCGGCGCGGTCAGGATCAGGGCGAGCGCGGCGACGACGGTGATCGGGAGTCGGCCTGGGCGGCCGCGGAGCGGATGGCGCATGGGGACCTCACCTGGCGATGACTGCTCGTGGCAGTTCGGATTGCGAGCCAGGCTAGTAATCGATAGATATCCATACCATGCGAGTAATGCCATTCGATCGATCTTCGCCGGCCGTGGCCGCCGCACACGGTGCGAACAGGGCGGTGATCTCGTAAAATCGGCGTCCGGCGCATTCGATCGAACGACCGCCGGGGTCGATCGCACGGGTCGACCTGCGATTCGGCGCAGCGCGACCGGCCGGCGCCAAGTGACTGAGCGTCATCGATTTGTGGCCGGGATCCGACAGTTCGCCGCCGAAAGATCAGGGACGGCTGTCGCGGCGGTCGGCCTCGATGTAGAGCAGATACTCCAGCTCCATGGGTAGCACCTGCCCGGGCCTGGGCGGCGCCTTGAGTATGGTCGTCTCGAAGCTGAGCAGTGCGCCGGTTTCCCGGTCGATCCGCAGGACGTCGCGGTAGGTCTCGTCGAGGTCCGTGAGGTCGACGCCGACCGCCAGTCCGGGCCGCCCGCCCTGGTCGACACCGCCGGGCATGAAGTGGTCGGACTGCACGCCGAAGACCATGAGGCCGGGGACCGAGGCGATGACCCGCAGCAGCGCGGCGCGTTGCGCCGCGTCCAGGCAGTGGTATCTGGGCAGCCCGGCGGCCGCGCGGAGCAGCCCTTGCACGCCGAAGTCGGGCTGCGTCCGCAGCAGGCTGTCGCGCAGCGCCGCCGGATCGCTGGACGGGACGGCGCCGCCGATCTCGGCATCGAGCTCACGCGGGTCGTCGTACGGCGTCTTGACCGGCGCCTTCCGCTCCCCCGCGGACGTCTCGACGACGATCCGCACGGCGTCGCCGGCCGGGTCCCGCCAGAGCTGCTCGTCCCTGACCACCGGCCGGTCGCCGGGCGTGGTGACCGGGGAGTGGGACTGGATGTGGGTGTAGACGTAGCGCCCGGTCGGCGCGGGCTCGGCGTGCTGCAGCGTCCTCGCCCGGATCGCCTCGATCTCCCGGATGGGGTCGAGGTCGACGGGCGGGGGCACGCCGCCGTCCGGCGAGGTGAGCGTCTTCAGCCGGGACCGCGTGGGCTGCGGCTCCCGGACCGCGGTCCCGCCCAGGATGCCGACGATGGCCAGGGCCTTGCACGCCTGCAGGACGGCCCGCCGCCGCACCAGCCGCCCACCGACCGGCGCCGCCTCGGGGACGGCCCGCGTGGGAACGACCCGCGCGGAGACAGCCTGCACGGAATCGGCCTGCGCGGAGACCGGCGGCACGGGAACGGCCTGCGCAGGGATCGCCCGCGTTGGGACAACCTGCGCGGGGATCGCCTGCGCGGGAACGGCTGCCGCTGGCGCGACCGCCGCAGGGAGCGTCGTTTCGGAGGCGGCCGGCACCGGGACGGGCGGCGGATCGGTGGGCGCCTGGTCCCGTTCGTCACGCAGGCTTGGGAGGTTGTCGTAGAGCTTCGTCCAGTGCGCGACGGTGCCCTCGTCGCCGCCGCGGGCGACCAGCACCCACCCCAGAGTGTGCCGGTCGAGCTCGGCGGTGCGCGTTTCCAACACCTGCCGCAACCACTGCTCCGACGGCCCGGGCAGCCGCAGCCCCTTCCACCCGGCGAGGGCAGGCGTGGTGGCGATCCGCTGGGCGAGCACGTCCAGGGGCACGTCGAGGATCCCGCGCACCCCGTCGACGAGGGCGTCCTTCGTCGCCGGCGTGCCGATGTCGGGCTGGAGCAGGGCGAGCTCCTCGGCGGCAGCATCACGCAGCGTGATGCACTCGCCCATGGTCGCCTCGTCGACCTTCAACGGGGCCAGGAACGACTTCATCATCGCCTCGGTCGGCAGTTTCTGGCCCTTGTCGACGGCACCGATCGAGCTGGGCGACTTCCCGGACCGGGCGGCCAGGTGCGCGTAGCTCCGATTGGCGTCGACGCGGATCTGGCACAGTTTCGAAGCCAGGGGGCGGAGGATGTTGAATGACACGTCGCGCAACTGCGCAGTGCCGTTCGCGACACTGTCCTCATCGACAGTCATGGTGATGTGTTACCTTCATGTAAGGGGTGGCGCGCATCGCGCGGATTATTTGCCCGAACGGCGACAATGACTGATCGGTGCATCGTGGTATTCGCCCGCCTGGTGGGTTCACCTGGTCGGCGGACCCACCGAGGATGGATGTGCGGCGGCGCCGGTTGCGGTAGCTTCGACGGTGCCGCGGGACAGGCTCCCGGTTCGACCTTCCAGTGGGATGCGGATCGGGTCGGGGGTCTCCTGTTTGTGGCGGGAGACCCCCATCTCAGGCCGGCGGATCACCCGCCGGGGCACCGGCCCCGGCAGCTCATCCCGCCGGTGCCGCCAGGCGGCTGAGCAGCAAGGACGTCCCGGACAAGGTGGTGGTCAGCACCACTGCGGTGAGCGCCGAGCCGTCGTCCCTGAGCACCAGCTCCGCGAAGCCGAGCGCGAGGGTCAGCACCGCGACGAACAGTGATCGCGGGCCGAGGTCCGCCGCCTCGGGCGTGGGGAGTAGCGGTCGTTTCATCTGCTTCCTTCTCGTGGGTCGGACCTTCCAGTGGTCGGCGACCGGCGCGACGGAGCCGCCCGGTGACCGGCGGGGTGGAACTGAGTAGAGCCGCACGGGGTCCCGCGGTTTTGTGGCCCGCGGGTGACGGCTGTCTCGACCCCGAAGTATGTCACCCTTCGTGGTCCGCGTCATGGTCACGAATTGCGATTCGGAAAGTTTTCGAGCGATCGAACATCGGCCCCTATGGACCGAGCGATCCCGGTCATCCGAAAGCACCGCGCGGACATTCGATCGAACACCTTCAGGTAGACGATCAACTCGGCATAGACCCTGATCAGAGCGGCTGCCAGGGTTCGATCGAACAATCCCGGCGATCATGCAATGACATAGTTGAAAGGACCATTATCCGACGCATTCATTCACGTCGCGGGCCACCGAGCGACCGCCATGACGGTCACGCACCGCAGTCGCCCGGCCGCGGACGGGTGACAGGTCATCGGGTCCTGGTCGGCGTCACCGGCGCGCACCAGTTGGTCAGCCCCTTGCGGTGCCATTTCGGGCAGGTGCTGGCATGGCAGTACCACTGCCAGCCCTTGTACTCGTGCCTGCGCAGGCCGACGTCGGTCCCGCCGCACTCGCCGCAGACCGGTGGCGGTCCGGCGAACTCCGTCGCGCGCTCGTGCGCCAGGAGCTTGCGGGCGAAGTGCTCGCCGTGCACCGTCAGCATGACCTCCCTGGAGTGGGTATGGGAGAGCGCGTTGAGGCTGCCGAGCAGCACCACCCGCTCGTCGATGACCACGATCTTCTGGTGCATGTCCTTGACCTCGACGACGGAGCCGACCACGGCGCGCAGCCGTCGCAGGTACTGCTGGCTGCCGCCCTCCCCCTGCATGCCGTCGCCGGGGTCCCGGACGAAGACCCTGATCGTGACGCCTCGGGCGGACGCCTCCTCGAGCACCGGCAGCAGCGACATCACCCGGTGCCTGGTCCACGGCGCCCACAGCCAGATCGACTGCCGTGCCTCGGCGAGCCGCCCGGCGAACGCCGCGTGGAAGGACTCCTCGTCGTCGATGGCGTCGATCCGGACGTGGCGGGCCAGCACGTCGGCCAGCTCCACGCCGAACGGGCCCAGGCCGAAGCCCTCGCCGAGCGTCGGCGTGACGAGGCACGCGCCGGAGACCGTGCGGGCCCGCCGGTCGCGCAGCAGCACGGCGAGCGCCGCGAGAGGGCTCCCGGGCGGGGCCTGGTCGATCCGGCTGCGGCTGCCGATGACGTACAGGCGGGTCTGCGTCCTGGTGACGGCGACGTTGAACAGGCGGACACCGTCGCGCTCGTAGGACTGCTGGGCCAGGCTCGCCGCCGACATCCAGCGTTTCGTGCGGTGGTCCTCCACCAGGTCGAACACCACGATCGGGAACTCGCGGCCCTGGAAGCGGTGCGCGGTGCCGACCTCGGTGACGGCGCCGGACGGCAGCTCCTGGTCGCGCAGCGCCTCCAGGGTCGCCTCGACCTGGTCGCCGTACGGGGTGACGATCCCCGTCCGCTCGCCCCGCTCCTGGTGATAGTCGGCGAGGACCCGGCTGAGCAGCGCACCCGCCGGCCACCAGCCCTTGTGCCGCCCCGTGGAGCGCACCACCCCGAGATCGCCGAGGCCGTCGACGTCGACCAGGACGATCTCCGGGTCGTCCGCCCCACGCGGCCGGATCGACGCGCCGGCCCGCAGCAGCCCGTCGTAGGCGACGGTGTTGGCCAGGCCCATCACCTCCGGGCCGAAGCGGTGCTGCACGTCCAGTGCCGTGCAGCCGCCGTTGCCGCGGGCGTCGGCCGAGGTACGGATGCCGCAGTGCGCGAACACGTCGGGCACCAGCCAGCGCCGGACGTCGGGCCGGGCGGACTCGGCCACGGCCTTCGGCAGGATCGCGCCGAGCTGCATGAAGTCGCCGAGCAGCACCGCGGCGCGGCCGGCCCGGGAGACCGCGAGCAGCACCTCCGGCAGGTTGGCGGCGCCGACCTCGTCGACCAGGACCACGTCGTACGGGCCGGCCAGCACGGCAGAGTTGGTGCGCATCCGGGCAAGGGTCGTGGCGACCACCCTGGCCGCGCCGATGAGCTCCCCCTCGGCGTCCTTGCGCAGCCGGTCGAACGTCTCCTGCACCTGCTCGTACCGCTGCCGCAGCGACGACAGACCGGGTGCCAGGCGAGCCAGCCCGGCCCGGAGGGCGTCCCGCTCGGCGGCGCGCTCCGGCAGGCCCAGCCGGTCGGCGCGCTCGGCGGCGGCCCTGGCCTCGTCGGTGACCGGCGGCTCGCTCTCGACCGCGAGCAGCGCCTGCTGCGCGTCGTCGACGGCCCGGCCGGTGCGCCGCCCGTCGTCCTCGGCCTGCCGCACCTCCTGGCGGGTGCCGGCGAGCCGGCGGTCGGCGGCGGCGACGTCGGCCGGGGTGCCCACGGCGGCCGCCAGCAACCCGTCGATCTCGCGCCCGACCTCGGCGGCCCGCCGTTCGTAGAGCGCCTCGCGCTTCGCCGCCCGCGACTCGGCGGCGACGGCGTCCCGCTCGGCGTCCTCCCACGCGGCGCGCACCCGCTGCCGGGAGCCGTGGTTGCGGAACCGGCCGATGAATCCCTCGCCGTCCAACCGGCGCAGGTGCGCGGCCCCGCGTTCCGCTTCGGCGCGCAGCTCCAGCGCGTCCCCGGCCAGGCGGTCGGCGGCGGACCTGGCCTCGGCGAGTTCCCCGCGCAGCGCGTCGACGCGGCGGTACGCGGCCCGCGTGCCGTCCAGCTCGCGGACCCGCCGCTCGGCGGCGTCCCGGTCCGCGCGCAGCCGGGCGGTCCGGGTCTCGCCGGCGGTGCGGCTCGCCACGGCCCGCTGCAGCGCCTCCGCCAGCGCCGGAATACGCAGCCGCCGGGCGATCCGGGCCAGCACCGCGCTGTGCGCCGCCGGGTCGAAGCCGGTGAGGACCTCGTCCAGCTGCGCCAGCCGCTCCTCTTCCCGGCGGGCCGCCAGCAGCTGGTCCTCGATGCGCTGCCGCTCCGCCTCCACCTCGGCGAGGCGCTCCCGTACCAGCGGAGGCAGGCAGATCTCCGGGTGCTTGAGCATGTCGGGGTGGTGCGGCGCGCCGACCCGCAGCAGCACCCCGCGGTCGAAGCGGCCGCCCTTGACCACCCCGAGCAGCGCGTTGTCGACGGCGATGTTCGTCGCCGACACCAGCAGGACCCGCCGGCCGGCCGCGACCAGCTCGGTGATCGCCTCGGTGAGGACCCGGGTCTTGCCGGTGCCGGGCGGACCCCAGACGAGCCTGACGCCGGTGCCGAGGCACGCTTCGAGCGCCTCCCGCTGCTGGTCGGTGAAGCCGGCCACCGGTCGCGGCCGCGCGGGCGCCGCGGCGAGCCGGCCCATCGCCAGCTCGTCGGCGAGGCTCAGGTCGCCGAGCCGGGAGATGCCCTCCCGCAGCTTGACGATGAGGTGCGTGGCGGGCTGCTTCTGCTGCCACAGGTGCGCGCCGGTCAGGTCGACGAACTCGGCGACCCGGACCCTGACCAGCGGGCCGTCCTGCACCGCCTCGAGCACCTGGTAGCCCTCGCCGGGCTGCGGCTCCCGCGCCCCGGCCAGCCGCAGGGTCTCGACCTGGTCGAGGTCGACCCTCGTGCCGCGCACGTCCAGGGTGTACCAGCCGCCGCCGCGCTGCCTGGCCGGCCCGATCCGGCTCATCCCGTGCTGCTTGCGCTCGCCGCCCTCCTCGCTGATCCAGAAGTCCAATGCGCTGCACACAGCATCGCGCCAGTCCGGCAAGACCGACCCCCATCGCGTCGTGGCGAACGTCGATGGAACAGTACCGCTCGATCAACCCATTGAGCTACGGCGATACCACGATGCGTAGCGCCGGCGGGCGTCCCCGCCGGCGCGTCCCGCCCGCCGGATCAGTTCGCGGGGACGACGTCCGCGGGGACGTCCACGTGGACCGGCAGGCCGTAGTCGGACAGGTCGAGCGTGGCGGCGACGGTACCGGCGTCGAGACGACCCTTGATCGTCGTCTGCCACGCGGTGCTCATCTTCACGGTCGCGATCCGCCCGTCGGCGTTGAGCGCGACGTCGCCCTTGACCACCGACGACGACTTCGGGTCCGGCTGGGTCGTGTACTCGAAGTGCAGCGAGCCGTCCGGATTCTGCGTGACGGTGGCATTCGCCTGCCGCAAGGCGTCGAACAGGGCGGCCGGGTCGGGCGCCGCCGCGCCGAGGACGGAGTCGCCGTCCCCGTAGAGCGACAGCCGGTCGTGCTTGCCCGGATACCGGCCGAACCGGTTGTACACCTCGCCGCCGGGGGTCTTGTCCGGCGGCAGCGGGGCCAGCGGCGGTTCGGCGCCCACGTAGCGGGTGCCGTCGATGAGCAGCTCGACGGTGACGGAGTCGTCCTGCGGGCGGCGGAGATGGCCGGTCGCCGTCATCGGGTCGAACGCACCCTCGTAGACGCCGAACACCTCGCCGGTCGGGCCGCTCAGCGTCAGCCTGATCCGGTAGCTGATGTTGTCGCTGGCCGCGGCGGCCTTCTGCAGCCGCAACGCGGCCGGGACCTCGGCGGTCCGCACGGACGTGCCGCCGTCCGGCCGCCCCGCGCCGCCCCCGGTGAGACCGACGGCCAGGACCCCGGCGAGTCCGGCGACACCCAGGGCGTACCCGGTGCGGACCACGGCCGTGCGCCGGCGGTGCCTGGCGGTGGCCCGGTCCAGGACGGCACCGTCGACGGCCAGGTCGGCGACGTGCGCCCGCATACCCGCGGCGAGCTGCTCTTCAAGTTCGATGCTCATCGTTGCGCTCCGCTGGAGATGGAAGAGGTCTGGAGGTCCCAGGTGGCGGTGAGCTCGCGGAGACGGGACAGGCCCCGCGAGGCGGTGGACTTGACGGTGCCGACCGAGCAACCCAGGACGTCGGCGGCCTCCGCCTCGCTGAGCTGCTCCCAGTACCGCAGCACCAGCACGGCACGCTGCCGCGGCGGCAACTGGGCGAGCGCCTGGATCAGCGCCCGCCGCAGGGCGACGGTGTCCGCGGCGTCGGGCCGGCCCGGCGGCTCCACCCGCAGGGCCACCTCCCGCCGCCGCCTGCGCACCCGCCACTGGTCGACGGCGAGGTGATACATCGTGCGCCGCAGATACCGCTCCCGGTCCTCACGGACCCGCCCCCACGAGCGCATCAACCGCTCCAACGCCCCCTGCAACAGGTCCTCCCCCGCCGCGCGGCTGCCGGTGAGCAGCACCGCCGTGGCGAGCAGGGCACTGCCACGCTCCGCGACGAGGGCATCCAGCCCATCGAAGCTGCGTTTCCAGAACACGGGCTCTCCTTTCGTCGCGCACAAGACGACAGCCGCGCACGGAAGGTTGAGCGACCCACCGGAAAACCCGTGGCAACCGTCAGGTAAGGTTGGTCCTACCGACGCGGGGTGGAGCAGCTCGGTAGCTCGCTGGGCTCATAACCCAGAGGTCGCAGGTTCAAATCCTGTCCCCGCTACAACCGCTGACGCCCCCTGCTCACGCCGGGGGCGTTTCGCATTGGGCGGTTTCCGCACCCGCGCACCGGCGGAGCCGGTGCTCCCCAGTGGGGGAGCTTCGCTCCACCCACACCCCCTCAAACCCTCGACACCTGGGCCTCCAAAGGTCCACGCGCCCAGGACGGAGCTGTTTTGTGGAGACCTGCGGGGACCGCTGACGCCCCCTGCTCACGCCGGGGGCGTTTCGCATTGGGCGGTTTCCGCATCCGCGCACGGTTGGCACGCCGTGGCTAGGAGCTTGTCAGGGTGTGGGTTCGTCTGCGGATCGCGTCGCGGACGTCGATCAGCAGCGGGTCGTTGCAGGAGATGAGGTCGTCGAGCATGGGCAGGTGTTCGTTGACGGACCCGATCAAGGTCCGGGCGACTTCGGCCAGGTCGGCTCGGACGCCCAAGCGGCGTTCGAGTCTGTCGAAGGTCCCCAGCCGGACGCGCTCGTACTGGCGCACGCCGCCGAACGGGAGGCCCATGCCCTCGTCGTCACCCATGTAAAAGCGTGTCGAGACCAGGTCGTACGCCGGGGAGAGCTTCGGGATGCGGGGCTCTGCGTAGAGCAGCGACCAGTTCTTGAGGTGTGCGTCACCGTTGGAGATCAGCACGGAGAAGGTGAGCCGGCGAGCGAACTCCTGCAGGCTCGCGACGTCGTGCCCGCGATAGACCAGCGCCGCGATCGTCTCGTAATTGCCGGTGTACTTGCTGTCTGGGTAGAAGCCGCGGACCTGGGCCAGATCTTCGATGTGAATGAGCTCCCGGTCCGGTCCCCGGTCGAAGCGGCGCACCGCGTACGCCACGTCCTCGTACGACGGCCAGACCTGTGGGGGCAGACCATCCAGCAGGTCGCGGTGCACCAGCCGGACTTCCGGCACGTCGATGCCCACCGCGCGGGCGAGCCTCATCATCGCGTGCTCGTTGCGCGGGACGTCGGGGTAGGAGCGGTCGGGGAGCTTGACGATCCAGTCCCCACCGACGCCCGTGGCGGGCAACGTCAGCCGGTCCTGCCGGAGCAGCATCGAAAACTTGAGCGCGACCCCGGCGAGGGAGAACCGCCACGGGACCGTGTCCAGCGACGGTGCCGGCGCGACGACCTCGAAGGCGTCCTCCTCCCCGTCCGCCGGATCCTCGATGTGCCGGATCCGCACAGCACCGGGCAGGTCGTGCCCCACCTGGGCGAGAAGCTCCATCTCGCGCTGGACGGAGACATGCCGTTCGGCCGCTATCCATTCCCGCAGCGTTCCCTCGGGCAGCAGGTTGGAGAACCACGGCGGCAGGCGCAGGGCCGCGGCATGCCGGGCGCGGAGGTTCTGCTCGAACGACAGGCCCAGCACGGGTCGGTCGGGATCACCCAGATAGCTCTTGGCCAGTTGGAAGCGGGTGTGATCACCGCGGCGGACCAGAGTGCCGATGCGAAGGTCACGTAGCCATACCCCGAAGAACTCCTCAGGCAGGGCCATTCAGCTCATCGTCTTCGAGGTCGTCGATCACCAGGTCGTCGAGTGGTGGAGTGTTCTCGAACCCCCACTCGCACCACAGCTCGAGGAACTTCCGCAGCTCGACGGAGATCAACTCCTGTCGCGCGGTCAGGAACGCGTGACTGTCGCCGGCAAGCAGCGCCCGCTCGGCCTCTGGCGTGATCGCGTGCGACTCCAGGATCGCGACCCACCGGTCCTCGGGCACGGCGAGCGGCCGCAGCCCCAGCAGACCGCTCACGGCAGGCGGCGCTTCCGTGAGCGTCGGCATCAGGACCCGATTCGCGGCCCACAGCCGTACCCCCGGCTCGATCAGGCCACTGCGGTACACGGCGCGTACCGCCTCTGCGGGGGTGGAGCTCTCGGCCAGCGCACTGGTGAGGTCCTGGGGTGTATAGACCTCGCCCGTTTCCGGGCTCCTCGGCTGACGGCTCCACAGCCAGCACGTCGTGATCTTCCCGCTGGCGTCGTTGGTCCGGAAGCGGCGCGGGTCCGGCAGCGCCGACGGCCCGACGAGGTCGAGCAGACCGGTCAGCGACGCATTCGGATCAGATCGGCTGATCTTGCTGGTGAGCGAACGGGTCGTCCCCGTGGTGCTCCCCTTCGCGATGACCGGGCCGGCGACGGCTGCCCGCCAGAACCATCGCCGCAGCAGGCGGACCTGAGCCGGGGACGGCTGCGGGTGCAGTGACAGGAAACGGGTCAGCACGACGAGCAGATAGCGGTACGGCAGCATGGCGTAATGCGGCACGCCCGCCTCGCGGACGAACTGGACCGCGCGGCCGATGGCCTCCTCGCCGCGTGCGTAGGCAGCGTCAGCGTCCTCGTCGGGGAAGTCGACCTCGCCACGCCGGCGCAGCGGGTCGAACTCGACACGGATCTCACGCTCGATGTTCGGGCCGCGGCGGGCCAGGACACACTGCAGGACGGTGTCCTCCTGAATCAAGCCGAAGCCGAACCGCTCGTCGATGTGCTCGGCGATCCGCTGGAAGCTCAGCTGGTCGTCGTCCTCGTGGCCGGCGTTCAGCGCGAAGAAGACCTCGGCCCGGCTCAGCTTCTTTCCGGAGTTGTTCAGGCGGTCGAAGATTTCCTGCAGGACCTTCACATTGCCCTGCTCGACCTGATAGGCAGGGACGGCATACTGGCGCAGATCGCGGGCGAAAGCAAAGGCCGCGTCCCGTCCTTCTGCGGCCTCCGGACGATCGGCGAACCAGGTCAGCACCTGGGCGAGATCGAAGACGACCGGAAGCGGCACGATGAAGGAGTCGTCCTTACCGTCCAGCGGCACGATTCTCCGGTCACGCAGATCAAATCCGAGCGCGAAGCGCGGCTCCCGCTGCGCGTCGGGGTGCAGGACATTCGCCAGGCTGGTCACCCGCTGCTGACCGTCGACGACCCAGAGACCCTGCCCCAGGGACGGCGCGTCGATGGTGAGCGCGCCGAGCTGGACGTGGCCGGCGTCGGCTTTGCGCTCCCAGAGCAGGAGATTTCCGATCGGGTATCCGCGATGAATGCTGTCGATCAGCTGCAGGACGTCCGACTTGGTCCAACGGAAGCCCCGCTGGAAATGCGGCACGCGAATGTGTCCGGACCAGGCAAGGCGGACCAGTTCATCCAGCGTGTATGTTCTGGCGCCCGTCTTTGTGTCCAGTCCGGTGGTCATTCCGCCCGCGTGTGTCATGCTCCGCGCATCCCTCCGCCGGGAATCGCAAAATCGCTTCCAATGAATGTGCGCCGAGCATAGCCGCCAGCGAGACAGCGTGGCAGCCGCTTTAGCGGGCTCGGCCCGGACGACCGGCGCCGGTACGCCGGGCGGGACGCGCCCCGTCGGGGGCGCCGCGGGGATTTCGAAAGGACTTCGGGGTTTTCGGGGGGCGGGCCTACGGTCGCGGCGCTGCCCTCCACACCCCACCTCTGGGAGGACCCCCCTTGCACAAATACATGGCCCGATGGGTCGCCACGTTGACGGCCGCGGCGGCCGTGCTCACGGTTGCCGGGCCGGCGGAGGCGACGGTCGACGGCGGGGACCGGCGGCGGCCGCTGTCGGCGGTGAACCTGCCGTCCGGGGACCGGGTGCTGTTCTACCTCGGTCAGGACAGCACGACGCTGGCCGACTTCGACGCCGCGGTGCTGGACAACGACCGTGGGTTCCCGACGCCGGCCGGGGTCACGCTGTACACGAACCTTGTCGGGGCGCCGATGAGCGGGATGTTCCAGCCGACCAACTACGGGGCCGGGGACAACGACTTCCCCGCGACCATCAACAGCTACGGCGGCGGGATCGCTGTCGGGCTCTTCCTGTCCGACCCGTCGCAGGCGCCGCTGAAGGCGTTGGCCGGCACGGGTGACCCGGCCGCCGTGGCCCGCTACCGCAAGTGGCTCGACGAGTTCATCACGTACTTCGACCGCACCGGGCGCGACGTGTTCCTGCGGATCGGCTACGAGTTCGACGGGGCGTGGAACGGCTACGACCCGCAGCTGTACAAGGAGGCGTTCCGGTACATCGCGAAGCGCATCGACCGGCTCGGAGCGCGCCGGATCGCCACCGTCTGGCAGTCGGCGGCGTGGCCCCGGGTGGAGAACGCGCCGTACGCGCCGACCGCCGCCGGGCACTGGGAGCAGTGGTACCCGGGTGACGAGTACGTCGACTGGGCCGGCATCTCGCACTTCTACGGCGAACAGTTCGACCGCTACCAGTGGGGCTGCGAGACGCCCGGCAACGTGGCCGCGACGCCGCTGGCGGTGCAGGAGTCGCTGCTCAACTTCGCCCGTAAGCACCGCAAGCCGGTCTTCGTCGCCGAGTCCGCGCCGCAGGGCTTCGACATCGGCAACCTGACCGCGGGCTGCATCTTCGTCGACCCGGCCACCGGCGGGCCGCGGGCGACCGTCCCGGTCACCACGGAGCAGATCTGGGACACCTGGTACGCGCCGTACTTCCGGTTCGTGGAACGCAACCGCGACATCGTCCGCGGCATCGCGTACATCAACACGAACTGGAACAGCCAGTCGATGTGGAACTGCCAGCCCGGCGCCTGCGCCAACGGGTACTGGGGCGACAGCAGGATCCAGGCCAACCCGCTGATCCTGCGCCGTTTCCGGGCCGAGCTCGCCAAGCGGATCTACGTGCAGGGCCCGGACCGGATCAAGGCGTTCGAGGCGCCGGACTTCTCCGGGCCAGGCCGGTCCGAGGGTGAATACGCGGACCTGCCGCAGGGCGGCTCGACGGGCATCGCGGTCAGCGACCCGACCGCGTCCAACGACCGGACCGCGCTGGTCTAACGCCAACGGCGCGTCGATCGCGTTCGACCACGTCGACCGCGGTCCGTCGATCGAGCTGCGGTACGCCACGGTGACGGACAACGTCCGGCTGACGGTGCTCGTCAACGGCGTCGCCAAGCACACGCTGCCGCTGCCGAACCAGGGCGGCGCCACGTCATGGGCGACGGTGACGATCCCGGTGGCGGTGCCGGCGGACGCCGCGGTGACCCTGCGCCTGGACAGCGGCGACGTCGTCTGGGTCGACTACATCACTCCGGGCCAACGCCACCGTCGCTGACAGCAACCTTTCCGGCGGGGCGGGCGCGACTCGCTCCGCCGGGTCGATCCTGCCGCGTGACTGCGGCAGGATCGACCCATGATGCAGTCGCGGCACGTCAGCACCAACATCGACCGTCCCGCCGCCGACGTGTATGCCTACGCGTCGGACCCCGCCAACCTGCCCGCGTGGGCGCCCGGCCTGCTGAAGTCCGTGGAGAAGGTCGACGGGCAGTGGGTCGCGGACTCCGACATGGGCCGGATCCTGCTGGACTGGGCGCCGGACAACCCGTTCGGCGTCATGGACCACCACGTCACGGTCCCGTCGGGACAGACGTTCTACAACCCGATGCGGGTGACGGCCAACGGCGAGGGCAGCGAGGTCGTCTTCAGCGTGCGCCGGCAGCCGGGCATGACCGACGAGGAGTTCGACCGGGACTGCGCCGCCGTCCAGGCCGACCTCGACGCGCTCCGGGCGATCCTGGAAGCCTAGGCCCGTGGCACACCCACGAGGGCTGGACGGGATCGCCTACGGCGGCGACTACACGCCCGAGCAGTGGCCGGAAGAGGTCTGGGCGCAGGACGTCGAGCTCATGAAGGCCGCCGGCGTCAACCTCGTCAGCGTCGGCATGTTCAGCTGGGCGCTGAGCGAGCCCGAGGAGGGCCGGTATACGTTCGGCTGGCTCGACCGGGTGCTGGAGCTGTTGCACGCCAACGGGATCCTGGTCGACCTGGGCACGCCGACCGCCGCGCCGCCGCCGTGGTTCGCGCACCAATACCCCGGCGCGCGGCTCGTCGACCGGGCCGGGCAGGTGCTCGGCACGGGCGGCCGGCAGAGCTTCTGCCCCAGCTCGCCGGCGTATGCCCGCGCGTCCGCCGCGATCGCCGAGCAGCTCGGCCGGCGCTACGGCAGGCATCCCGCGGTCGCGCTGTGGCACGTGCACAACGAGTATGCCGGGGTCAACGCGCACTGCTACTGCGACACGTGCGCGGCCGCCTTCCGGGAGTGGCTGCGGGACCGGCACGGCGACCTGGCCGGGCTCAACGCCGCGTGGGGCACCACGTTCTGGGGTCAGCGTTACGGCGACTGGGCGCAGGTCGAGCCGCCGCGGGTCGCGCCGACCGCCGTCAATCCGGCCCAGCAGCTGGACTACCTGCGCTTCTGCTCGGACACGCACCTGGGCAACTACCGGCGGGAGCGCGACGTCCTGCGGGAGCACTCCCCCGGCGTGCCGATCACCACCAACTTCATGATCGCCAACTGCAAGTGGCTGGACTACTGGAAGTGGGCGGGCGAGGTCGACATCGTCGCCAACGACCACTACCTGGACGCCGCCCGCGACGACCGGCACGTCGAGCTGGCGATGTGCGCGGACCTGACCCGCGGCCTCGCCGGCGGCGCGCCGTGGCTGCTGATGGAGCACTCGACCGGCGCCGTCAACTGGCAGCCGCGCAACATCGCGAAGCGCCCGGGCGAGCTGGCCCGCAACAGCTTCGCGCACGTCGCCCGCGGCGCGGACGGGGTCATGTTCTTTCAGTGGCGGGCCTCGCGCTTCGGCGCCGAGAAGTTCCACTCGGCGATGCTGCCGCAGGGCGGCACCGGCACCCGGATCTGGCGCGAGGTCACGGAGCTCGGCGGGCGCCTGGCGGGCCTCGGCGCGCTGCGCGGCACCCGGGTCGCCGCCGACGTCGCCGTCGTCTGGGACTGGGAGTCGTGGTGGGCCCTTGAGCTGGAGTGGCGCCCGTCGGTGGACCTCGCCTACCGCGAGCGGGTCGAGGCCTATTACGGGGCGCTGTGGCTCGACCACCTGACCGCCGACTTCGTCCACCCGGAGGCCGACCTCGGACGCTACCGCCTGGTGGTGGTGCCCTCGCTGTACATGACGACCGGCGCCGCGGCGAGAAACCTCGACGGTTACGTGTCCGGCGGCGGCACCCTGCTGGTGTCCTACTTCTCCGGCATCGTCGACGCCGCCGACACCGTCCCCGACGGGCCGTATCCGGGTGCGCTGCGCGACCTGCTCGGCGTCACCGTCGAGGAGTTCCTGCCGCTGCGCGCCGGCGAGCGGGTCGGGCTCAGCGACGGCTCCAGCGCCGACGTGTGGGCCGAGGCCGTGGCCCCCACCGGCGCGCGGACGGTCCTGCACTACGTCGACGGTCCCGCGCCCGGCGGCCCGGCCGTCACGCGGCACGCGCACGGACGCGGCAGTGCCTGGTATGTCTCCACCCGCCTCGCCGGGGAGGCGCTCAGGAGGTTGATGCGGCAGGTGTACGACGACGCCGGGCTGCCCGCACGCACCGACCTCCCGGAGAGCGTGGAAGCGGTCCGCCGCCCACCCTTCATCCTTGCGATCAACCACGGCGCGACCCCGGTCGACGTGCAGGGCACCACCGTCGACGCCGGTGCCGTCGCCGTGATCGAGGAGCGCTGACGCCCGCCCGTCACCCCGCCGACGAGCCGGTCCCGCCCTGCCAGGCCGCGGAAGCGACGAACGGCACGGCCGCGCGGTCATGCCTCGGAGGCGGCCGGCGGGTCGCGGTCAGGCCCCGGAAACGACCGGCGGGTCGCGGTCAGGCCTCGGAAACGTCGGAAACGACCGGCGGGCCCGGTCAGGCCTCGGGGGCGGCAGGCACGCGGCCAAGGCGGTGCATCGCGACGCGACGGTCGCCAAGCCGGCCCGCGCCGCGCGGCGCAGCCCCGACGAACGGCACGGCCGCGGTCAGGCCTCGGAGGAGGCCGGCGGGTCGCGGTCAGGCCTCGGAAACGACCGGCGGGCCCGGTCAGGCCTCGGAGGCGGCAGGCACGCGGCCAAGGCGGTGCATCGCGACGCGACGGTCGCCAAGCCGGCCCGCGCCGTGCGGCGCGCCCCTCGGCGCGCATGCCGGCGGCCAGGTCCGGGTCGGTGAGCAGCCGCTTGAGCGCGGCCCCGACCGCGGTCAGGCTCGGAGACGGCGGACGGCAGGGCCGCAGTCGGGCCTCAGAGGCGGACGGCAGGGCCGCAGTCGGGCCTCAGAGGCGGACGGCAGGGGCCACGGTCAGGCCTCGAAGACCGCGGACGGCAGAACCCCCGGCCAGGCCTCGGAGACGGCGGACGGCAGGGCCGCGGTCAGGCCTTGGAGGGGGTCGGCAGGGCCGCGGCCAGGGCGGTGTATCGCGTCGCGATGGTCGCCCAGTCTGCCCCCGCCGTGCGGCGCAGGCCCTCGGCGCGCATGCTCGCGACCAGGTCCGGGTCGGTGAGCAGGCGCTTGAGCGCGGCCCCGACCGCAGCGCCGTCGCGGTGTGGCACGAGCAGGCCCGCGCCGGTGCCGAGCAGGTCCGCCGCGTGCGGGAAGGGTGTGGCGATGACCGGCTTGCCGGCCGCGACCGCCTCGTGCAGCACCCCGGAGGAGACCTGCTCGGTCGTGTCGTAGGGCAGGACCACAATGTCGGCGCGGTCGACGAGGCGGGCCAGTGCGGACGGGTCGGCGTAGGAGCGCTCGAACCTGACGAGGTCGGCCACGCCGAACGCGCGGACCTTCTTGTAGAGGCCCAGCCGGTAGCTCTCGCCCTCCTCGGCGAGGACCTTCGGGTGGGTCTGGCCGGAGATCACGTACCGGGGGCGCGGCGACAGGTGGCGGACCTCGCGCATCCCGGCGATCGCCCACTCCACACCCTTGCCGGGGGCGAGCAGGCCCCAGGTGAGGACCAGCGGCTCGCCGGACGAGCTGACCGTGCGGATCACCGGCCGCACGAGCGCGCCGTGCGGCACGACGTGCACCTTCGCCGGGTCGATCGTGCAGGTCTCGTGCAGTCGCGCCCTGGCCGCCTCGGTGGTGACGACGACGGCGCCGGCGAGCGACGCCACGGTCTCCAGGACGCCCCGCTGGTGCTCGCTCGGCCGGCGCAGCACGGTGTGCAGGACGGTGATGCTGGGCGACCTGAGCCGGCGCAGGACCTCGAGCACGCCGGCGCCGTCGGTGCCGTCGTAGATGCCGTACTCATGGTTGACGATCACGACGTCGTGCCGGTCGAGCGCGGCGGCGGCGACCTCGGGTGAGCCGTCGGCGCCGGCCTGCAGGTGGGCGATCACCTCGGGCCGGTCGGTGAAGGTGGGTGAGTCGACGACCCGCACGACGCCGACCCGGTCGACGCCCGCCGTGGCGGACAGCGCGGTGCTCAGCGCGCCCGCGAAGGCGGCGATGCCGCACTGGGTGGGCGGATACGTGCTCAACAGACCGAAGGACGTGGTCACCGCGCCCACCTTTCGTCGGCGGGCTCGGCGCCAGGGGATGAGCATGGCCGGACCTTCCGGGGTCACGGTACACCCGCGAAGCGATCCACTCCGAGTCCGAATTTCGCGTTCTGGCCGGTAGGCGCCCTTTTGCGTGCTACCGTGGAAAGCGTTGCAGTTTTGGTTTCCGCATACTTTGCCAGCGCCTGGGTGGGTATCGAATACCCTGGGCGTTTTTTTGCGTTTCCAGCCCCGTCTCCGGACGAGGGTCAACAGCCGCAGCGACGCGGCGCCCGCACGGAGCGGACGCCATCAACCTGCGAGGAGCAGTAATGACAGTCGGCACTGTGAAGTGGTTCAACGCCGAAAAGGGCTTCGGCTTCATCACGCCGGACGGCGGCGGCGCGGACCTGTTCGCGCACTACTCGGCCATCGCCACGGGCGGCTTTCGCAGCCTCGAGGAGAACCAGAGGGTCGAGTTCGAGGTGACCCAGGGCGCCAAGGGCCCCCAGGCCGCCAACATCCGCCCGGTCTGACCCGCGCGCCGGCCGGTCCGGCGACAGCTCAAGCTCACGCCTCCGCCCTGCGGATGGCGTGAGCTTTTGCGTTCCGGACCATGCCGCGCGGCAGCCCGGAACGTCCCGCACCGCAGGCCGGAACACGCCCCACGGCAGGGCCGGGACATCCCGTGCGGCCGGCCGGGACGTCTCGCGCGACAGGCCGGGACACTCCGCGCGCCGTGCCGGGACACCGCGCGGCGGTGATGGATTTTGTTTGATTTGTGGTCGCATGTGAGCTGTTCCGTTCGGGAATGTTTCATGTTACGTTCCCAAAACCTGGGCTCCACCCAAGCCCGTCGATCCCGCCAAACGCTCACTTTTCCGCTCACCCGACGCTCGCTGCCAGCGCACGGCCGATCGCCAACCGGCCGCGCGCCGGTTCCGCGTGCTCTTTCCCGCCAGAAGGAGTTCGATGCGCCACCTTCTCGCCCGTACCCTCGCGGTCCTGACGCTCGCCTCCGGTGCGCTGGTCGCGGCCGGTGCGCCCGCCCTCGCCGTCGTGCCGAAGACCCCGCCGCTGACGACCCCGTGGACCTCGCAGGTGTCCACGACGAACCCGCTGCCGGAATACCCGCGGCCGCAGATGACCCGCCCGGACTGGCAGTCGCTCAACGGCGAGTGGGAGTTCCTCAACCCCGCCACCGACGGCGCCGGCAACGTCAACCGGTACGCCGCGCCGCCGCTGGGGCAGACGCTGCCCGAGCGGATCCTGGTGCCGTTCCCGGTCGAGTCCGCGCTGTCCGGCATCATGCGCAACGACAACCGCGACCTGATGTTCTACCGGCGCACGTTCACCGTGCCGTCGGGCTGGAACGGCCGCCGCGTCCAGCTGCACTTCGGCGCCGTGGACTACGAGGCCACCGTCTGGGTCAACGGCGTGCAGGTCACCACCCACAAGGGTGGCTACGACCGCTTCGAGGTCGACATCACCCCGCAGCTCAACGGGGGCGCCAACGAGATCGTGGTCCGGGTCTACGACCCGACCGACGGCCGCGGCGAGAAGCAGCCGGTCGGCAAGCAGACCAACAACCCGACCGGCATCTTCTACACGCCGACGTCCGGGATCTGGCAGACGGTCTGGCTGGAGCCGACCCCGGTCTCGTCGATCTACTCCGTCGACATCTACGCCAACCTGGCCAACAACACCGCCCGGGTCCGGGTCTTCACCCGCGGCAACGTCAGCGGCCACACGGTCTTCGCCGAGGCGATGAACGGCTCGACCGTCGTCGGCAGCAGCACCGGCGGGTTCACCGAGTTCACCGTCCCGGTCCCGAACGCGCGCCGCTGGTCGCCCGACGACCCGTTCCTGTACAACCTGCGTGTCTCGATGCGCAACAGTTCCGGCGCGACCGTCGACCAGGTGGTCAGCTACTTCGGCATGCGGGAGATCGGCAAGAAGCTGGTCAACGGCGTACTGCGGCCGACGCTCAACGGCGAGTTCGTCTTCCAGGCCGGCACGCTCGACCAGGGCTTCTGGCCCGACGGGCTCTACACGGCGCCGACCGACGCCGCGCTCGCCTCGGACCTGCAGAAGCACAAGGACCTCGGGTTCAACATGGTCCGCAAGCACATCAAGGTCGAGCCCGCGCGCTGGTACTACCACGCCGACCGCCTCGGCCTGCTGGTGTGGCAGGACATCCCGTCGACGCAGGCGTTCGACCAGAACCGGACGCCCGCGCAGACCGCGGAGTTCGAGGCCGAGGCCCGCGAGATCATCGACGAGCACCGCTTCTCCCCCGCCGTCGTCACGTACGTGCCGTTCAACGAGGGCTGGGGCGAGTGGAACCTCGCGGACACCCAGCGGGTCACCACGGATCTCAAGAACTACGACCCGACCCGTCTGATCAACCCGCACAGCGGCTACAACTGCTGCGTCTCCAAGGGTGACCCCGGCACCGGCGACATCATCGACTGGCACATCTACACCGGTCCCGACGCGCCGCTGCCGTCCGCGAACCGCGTGTCGGTGCTCGGCGAGTTCGGCGGCATCGGCCTGCGCACCCCGGGGCACGAGTACAGCCCGGACAACCAGTTCTTCGCCTACGAGCAGGTGTTCATCAACGCGCAGCTCAACGACCGGTTCACCGGCATGATCCGGGACACGCAGGCGCTCATGACGACCCGGGGGCTGTCGGCGTACGTGTACACCGAGATCACCGACGTCGAGGGCGAGTACAACGGCCTGCTCACCTACGACCGGCGGATCCAGAAGGTCGACACCAATCTGGTCCGCACCGCGAACACCAACCTCGTCAACGCGTCGAAGAACCTCAACGCGGCTGTGCCGATGACCCTCGGGCACGTCCGGTCGTTCCAGGTGACCACGGCGGGGCTGACGAACCGCTACCTGCGGCACTCGAACTCCTTCGCCCGCACCGACGTGCTCAGCTCCGCCAGCGCCGACGGCGCCCGGCAGGACGCGTCGTTCCGCACGGTGGCCGGCCTGGCCGACCCGCGCTGCTTCTCGTTCGAGTCGGTCAACTTCCCCGGCCAGTACCTGCGTCACGCCAGCAACCGGGTCCGCATCGACGCCAACACGGGCGGCAGCTTCGCCGCGGACGCGACCTGGTGCAGCCGGCCCGGTCTCGCCGCGGGCGGCACCTCGTTCGAGTCGCTGAACTTCCCCGGCTCGTACATGCGCCACTACGCGGACAACGTGTACCTGGCCCGCAGCGGCGGCGCCAACGCCTGGGACACCGCCGCCGGCTTCGCCGCCGACGCGACCTGGAACACGGCGAACCCGTCGCTGTGGCGTTCCTCGGTGCTGCTGCCGACCGACGTGCGCCGGTCGCTGCAGGTCACCACGTGGAGCTTCACCGACCGCTACCTGCGGCACATGGACAGCCTCGCCTACACCGAGATCGTCAACGGCGGCAGCAGCGCGCTGCTGAAGGCCGACGCGACGTACACGGTCCGGCGCGGTCTCGCCGACTCGTCCTGCTACTCGTTCGAGTCGGTGAACTTCCCCGGCCAGTTCCTGCGGCACGCCGACAGCCGGGTGCGCAACGCGGTGAACGACAACTCGGCGCTGTTCAAGGCCGACGCGACGTTCTGCGCCCGCCCGGGTATCGGCGGGACCGGCGTCACCTTCGAGTCGATCAACATCCCCGGCGCGTACCTGCGGCACTTCGAGTCGCAGGTCTTCATCTCGGCGGGGAACGGGACCGGCTTCCAGCGCCCGCAGGCGCTCAGCGCGGACAGCAGCTGGAACCTCGCGGCTCCCTGGGCGCCGTAGATCGTTTCGGCAAGACGGACGGCCGCCGGTTCAACCGGCGGCCGCTCCGCCTTTTCAGGCCTGGTGCAGGCTCGCGGTCAGGGCGGCGTCCTTCTCCGCGACCATCTTCCGCAGGGCGTCCTGGAAGTCGCGGACCTTGGCCTGCAGGGCGGGGTCGGCGACGGCGAGGATGCGGGCGGCCAGCAGCCCGGCGTTGCGGGCGCCGCCGATCGCCATGGTGGCGACGGGAATGCCGGCCGGCATCTGCACGATCGACATCAGCGAGTCCATGCCGTCCAGATACTTCAGCGGCACCGGCACCCCGATGACGGGCAGCGGGGTGGCGGAGGCGACCATGCCCGGCAGGTGCGCCGCGCCGCCCGCGCCGGCGATGATGACCTTCAGCCCGCGGGCCGCGGCCTCACCGGCGTAGTCGAGCATCAGGTGCGGCGTGCGGTGCGCGGACACGACCCGCACCTCATGAGCGATGCCGAACTCGTCCAGCGCTTCCGCGGCGAGCCGCATCACGGGCCAGTCCGAGTCGCTGCCCATGATGATGCCGACGTCGGTCAATGCTCATACCCTTCTTCGAGGATGCGGGCGGCCTTCGAGGCGCGCCGGCGGCAGTCTTCCATGTCGTCGCCGAGGACCGTCACGTGCCCGATCTTGCGGCCGGGGCGGACCTGCTTGCCGTACAGGTGGACCTTGGCGCCGGGCTCCTCGGCGAAGAGGTGGTGCAGCCGCTCGTCGATGGACATGCCGCCGGGAGCGCCACCGAGCACGTTGGCCATCACCACGGCCGGGGCGGTGAGCCGGGTGTCGCCCATCGGGTAGTCGAGCACGGCCCGCAGGTGCTGCTCGAACTGCGAGGTCCTGGCACCCTCGATCGTCCAGTGCGCGGAGTTGTGCGGGCGCATCGCCAGCTCGTTGACGAGGATCTTCCCGCTGGTCGTCTCGAACAGCTCGACCGCGAGGACCCCGACGACGCCGAGCCTGGTCGCGATGTCGATGGCGAGCCGCTGCGCCTCGACGGCGACGTCCTCGTCGAGCCCGGGGGCGGGCGCGAGCACCTCGACGCAGATCCCGTCCCGCTGCACGGTCTCGACCACCGGATACGCGGCGACCTGCCCCAGCGGCGACCGGGCGACGACGGCGGCCAGCTCGCGCCTGAGCTCGACCCGCTCCTCGCCGATGAGGTCGGGGTGCTCCGGGATGTCGGCCTCGGAGTGGGCGACGAAGACGCCGCGCCCGTCGTAGCCGCCGGTGGCGGTCTTGACGATGATCGGCCAGCCGACCTCGTCGCCGAACG
This sequence comes from Dactylosporangium sp. NPDC051087, assembly GCF_055586325.1. NCBI lineage: Bacteria > Bacillati > Actinomycetota > Actinomycetes > Micromonosporales > Micromonosporaceae > Dactylosporangium > Dactylosporangium sp. NPDC051087. Next base: position 138,840 of record NZ_JBVJIJ010000005.1, read on the forward strand.
CTTTCAGATCGCCGGCGGTCCACCTGGGCACCGGCAGGCCCAGCTCCGCCAGGTGGGTGCGCATCTCGCGCTTGTTCTGCGCATACCGCAGCGCGTCGGCCCCCGGCAGCAGGGTGACGCCTTCGGCGGCGAGGGTGCGGATGAGGTCGCCGGGCACGTGCTCGTGGTCGAAGGTGACCACGTCGCAGCCCTTCGCGAACGCCCGGACCGCGTCGATGTCGTCGTGCCGCCCGACGGTCACGTCGGCGGCGACGAGCGCGGCCCCGTCGTCGGCGGAGACTGCGAGCACCCGCAGCGACTGACCGAGGGCGATGGCGGCCTGGTGGGTCATGCGGGCCAGCTGGCCGCCGCCCACCATGCCCACGACGGGGAGTCCGGTTCGCGAGTCCATAGGCTGGTGAGCCTAGCGTTCGCCGGCCGCGGCACCCTTGCCCCGGGCACCACGACCGGCACGGATCACACCACTGGGGCGGTCAGCCGGACGGGCCCTGCTTGCGCAGCTCGTCGACCTGGGTCATCGCCTGGCGGAGCTCGGCCAGCCACGACTCGGCGTGCTGGCCGACGAGGGCCACGCACCAGGCCAGGGCCTCGGAGCGGGACCGGGCGACGCCGGAGTCCACGAGGGTGTCGAGGACCTGCCGCTCGGCCTGGCGCAGCCGGGTCATGACCGGCGCCGAGAACGTGGTGAACAGCTCCCGCGTCTCGCCGACCCGCACGCCCCACGCGACCTTGCGCTGGTAGCGCCGCTCCAGCTGCTGGGCGATGCCGATCCGCTGGTCGCGGGTGGTCTCCCGGAAGCCGGCGATGCGGCCCTGCTCGGCGGCGGACCGGTCGGCGTCGCTCGCGTCCTCGGCGAGCACCGGCTCGCTGAGGCGGCCGACGATGGTGATCTCGTCGCGGTCGATGGTGATCTCGGCCGGTCCGGTGAACCAGCCCTCGGGCAGCGCGCCGCCGATCCAGGCGGGCGCGTCGGTGGCGGGCGGCGGCTCGCTGCGTGGACCGCCGCCGCGGCCCCATTCTCCTCGTCGCATCTGAAGACTCCCTTACTCCGTTACGCCTGCAACGCTGATTACATGATTACACCGTTGCAAGGGCATACCGAAGGAGGGCGTGTTCGCCCTGAGGAGAAACGGGGCTAGCCGAGGCCGGAGACCAGGTCCTCCAGCTCGGTGACCGGCGCGTCGCAGACGAAGTTGCGGCAGATGTACGCCGTGGGCCGCCCCTCCCGCAGGACGCGCCCCTCCAGCAGCGGCACCCCGGGCGTGTCCGGTGGGCCGGCGACCACCACGGCGCCCGGCGGGGCGTGCCACCAGGCGGCGGTGACGAGCGGGTCGTGGCGGTCCTCGGTGGCGATCGCGATCTCGTACGGGCCGGACAGCAGCGCCTCGCCGACCGCGCAGGCGTATCCGGTGAACCGGCCGTGGGTGGCCGCGAGCACGGCGACCGTGGCCAGGGTCCGCTCCGCCGCTTCCCGGTACTTCGGGTCGGCGGTGAGCGCGGCATACGTGACGAGCGCCGCCGCGATCGTGGACAGCCCCGCGGGGGTGGCGTTGTCGGTGACGTCGGCGGGGCGGCTGACCAGCTGCTCCGCGTCGTCGGCGGTGTCGAAGAAGCCACCGGCGGGGTCCGCGAACCGCTCGAGGGCCACGTCGATGAGCTGCCCGGCGAGGGTCAGCCACGACCCGTCGCCGGTCGCCTGATGGACCGCGCAGAACGCCTCCGCGACCGCGCCGTAGTCCTCCAGGACCCCGGCGGGCGCGCCGGCGACCCCGTCCCGGGAGACCCGCCGCAGCCGGCCGTCGACGATGTGGGTGCCGGCCAGGTACCGCGCCGTGTCCACGGCCAGCTCGACGGCCTTGCGGTCGCCGTACACCTGACCGAACTCGATCAACGCGGTGACGGCGAGCCCGTTCCACGCCGCGACGATCTTGCCGTCCCTGGCGGGCTGCGGCCTGGCGTCGCGCGCCTCCCGCAGGCGCCGCTTGATGTCCAGCCAGCGCTCCAGGTTGAGCGGGTCCTCCGGCAGCTGCAGCACGGAGGCGCCGTGCTCGAAGGTGCCATCGGCCGTCACCTCGAGCAGGTAGCGCGCCCAGGCGCCGTCGATGTCGCCGAGGACCTCGTTGATCTGCGCCGGCGTCCACACGTACGTCAGGCCCTCGACGCCGTCGGTGTCCGCGTCCAGCGCCGAGATGAAGCCGTGCCCGTCGTGCAGGTCCCGGCGCAGGAAGTCGGCGACCTCCGCCGCGACGCGCCGCGCGGTGCCCCCTCCGGCGACGCGGTCGAGCTGCACGTACATCCGCAGCAGCAGCGCGTTGTCGTAGAGCATCTTCTCGAAGTGCGGCACGGTCCAGGTCTCGTCGACCGAGTACCGCGCGAACCCGCCGGCGAGTTGGTCATACATGCCGCCGCGGGCCATCCGCTCGGCGGTGAACCGGACGATGCCCAGCACCTCGTCGTCGTGGGTGCGCTGGTAGTGCCGCAGCAGGAACAGCAGGTTCATGTGCGGCGGGAACTTCGGCGCCCCACCGAACCCGCCGTGCTCCTTGTCGTACACCTTCACCAGGCTCCGCGCGGCGGAGTCCAGGACACCCTCGTGCATCGGGTTCGCGGGCGGCTTCGCGGCGACCTGCCTGATCGCGTCGACCACCGCCGCGCTCTGCTTGAGCACCGCCTCGCGCTGGGTCCGCCAGGCCTCGGACACCGCCTGGACGAGCCGCTCGAACGCGTCCCTCGGGAAGTAGGTGCCGCAGTAGAACGGCTCCCCGTCGGGCGTGGCGAACACCGTCATGGGCCAGCCGCCCTGCCCGGTCATCGCCTGCGTCGCGGTCATGTACACCGCGTCGACGTCGGGCCGCTCCTCCCGGTCCACCTTGACCGGCACCGTCAGCTCGTTGACGAGCGCGGCGACCCCTTCGTGCTCGAACGACTCGTGCGCCATCACATGACACCAGTGGCACGCCGCATATCCGACGGAGATGAGCACCGGCACATCCCTGCGCCGCGCCTCCTCGAACGCCTCCGGCGACCACTGCCACCAGTCGACGGGATTGTCCTTGTGCTGCAGCAGATACGGCGAGGTCGCGTCGGCGAGACGGTTGGCCATACCTCCTACCCTCTCACGATCACCGGCGCGCCAGAGTTACAGAAGTATACTTCCCGGAAGTGAACTTCTGTATTATGAACCAGTGACCGTGGACAAGCCCTCGAAGGTCTTCGCCCGCGACCGCGAGTGGCAGGGACTGGGCAGGTTCGCCGCCAGCCCGATGAGCGCGACCCGCGGCGGAGCGGCGCTCGGCGTGGTGAGCGGGCGGCGGCGACAGGGCAAGAGCTACCTGCTCCAGGCACTCGCGGCGGCCACCGGTGGCATGTATTTCGCGGCGACCGAGGCAACCGAGACGGAGTCGCTCCGCCTGTTCAGCGAGGCGCTCACCCGGCACACCGGCGAGTTTCCGGACACGCCCTTCCGGGACTGGAACGACGCCGTCACGCACATGTTCCGGAGCTTCCGGGACCGGCCGACGGCCGTGATCATCGACGAGTTCCCCTTCCTGTCCAGATCGTCACCCGCCCTGCCGTCGATCATTCAGCGCGAGCTCGGTCCGGGCGGCTCGGGAGAGGGCAGTTCGGCCCGGCTCGTCCTGTGCGGGTCGGCGATGTCGGTCATGGGCGATCTGCTGTCCGGTCAGGCTCCGCTGCGCGGCCGCGCGAGCCTGGAGCTGGTCATCCACCCGTTCGGATATCTGGACTCGGCGGAGTTCTGGGGCATCACCGACCCCCGGCTCGCGGTCCTGGTGCACTCCGTGGTCGGCGGCACGCCTGCGTACCGCCACGAGTTCACCCAGGGCGACGCCCCCACCGGCCTCGACGACTTCGGCCTGTGGGTCGTCCGCACCGTCCTGAACCCGCAGACGCCGCTGTTCAGAGAAGCGCGGTATCTCCTGGCGGAGGAGTCGGCCATCCGTGACCCCGCGCTCTACCACTCGGTGCTCGCCGCGATCGCCAGCGGCAACAACACGAACGGCGGCATCGCGAGCTTCATCGGCCGCCGGTCGGACCAGATCACCCATCCCCTGAACGTGTTGGAGGACTGTGCCCTGATCCGCCGGGAGCCCGACCTCTTCCGGCAGGGGCGATCCCGCTACCGGATCGTCGAGCCGCTGATCACGTTCTACGAGGCGATCATGCGGAAACGGTGGGCCGAGCTGGAGATCCACCGGGCCGAGCAGGTCTGGGCCGCCACCCGGCCGACGTTCCTCACCCAGGTCGCCGGGCCGCATTTCGAGGCGCTGTGCCGGGCCTTCGCCCTGGAGTCCGGCGCGGAGGTCTTCGGCGAGCAGCCGGGCGAGATCGGGACCGGGACGGTGAACGATCCGGCGAGCCGGACACAGATCGAAGTCGACGTGGTGGCGCTGGCCCCGCAGCAGTCCAGCACCACGCGACGCATCGTCGCTCTGGGCGAGGCGAAATGGGGCGAGACCATCGGCCATCATCACCTGCACCGGCTGGCCCGTGCCCGTGACCTGCTGGCACTCAAAGGCTTCGACACCGGCGACACGATGCTCGCGCTCTACGGCGGCGCGGGGTTCACCACCGAGTTGACCGCCGAGGCCGCCGAGGACGCCCGCATCGCGCTTGTCGGGCTCGATCGGCTGTACCAGCGGCAAGCCTGATACAGCCGGGGAACCTCAGGGCCGGCCGGCGGCGCGGACGGTGTCCCAGGGCATGGCGGTGACGGCGCGGGTGAGGCGGGTGGACCAGGCGATGATCACGTCGGGGTCGCCCTGGCCCTCGCACAGGAGGTACTGGCCCTCGATCCACCACGGTGGGACGGCGAAGATGAGCTCCGGGGTGGGGACGCGGCCGGCGAAGAGGGCGGCGAGGGCCGGGTCGGGCGCGGTCGGGGCGACCTGGCCGGCGGCGTCGAAGGCGGTGTGCGGCAGGAACGGCACCGGGGTGGGCAGGGGGACCATCCAGATGGTCTGCACCGGGTCGCTGCGGCGGGGTTTGCGCCGGTACCGGTCGCCGACGAGCACCTGGACGCCGTCGACGGTGCCGGTGAGGACGTCGTAGAGGTCGACGGACTGCGCGTGTTCCTGGACGCCGATGACGGCGCGGGCGCTGTGCGGGCCGGGGACGGCGACGGTGGCGGACGGCTGGTACTGCCAGTTGTAACGGGCGGCGAGCCGCTTGCGGGCCCGGGTCGGGCGGAGGGCGGGCAGGTTGCGGTACACGTTGAGGACCGCGGCCAGGATGCCCATCTCGACGGCGAGGACGACGGTCGCGGTGACGAAGCCGTTGACCTGCGGGAGGAGCCGGGCGACGGCGATCATCGTGACGAGACCGCCGATGGAGGCGAAGATCGCGCCGGTGACGGCGATCCGGCCGTCGATGCGGGCGCCGAGCAGGCCGACGGCGATGCCGACGACGAGGAAGCCGATGACGGCGGCCACGGCGCCGGGCAGGCCGGCCTGGGACAGCGGGACGGCGATCGCGGCGACGAGCGCGCCGCCGCCGATGACGGCGATGACGGCGACGGCCTTGTCGCTGATGCCGACGCCGGCGGGGCCGCGGCCGACCTCGCGGCGGGCCGGCCGGATCTGGCAGCGGCGGGCGGTCAGCTCCGCCTCGATCCGCTCGACGAAGGCCGTGTAGTCGGGCTTCTCCGCGCCGGTGATGTCGACCGCGCGCCCGTCGAGGGTGACTACGCCGGCGGCCTTCACGGCGGTTTCCTTGCGCGTCACGTACATCTCGTCGATCCACGAGAACGGGGCGGCGTCGACGCTGCGGTTGCGGGTCCACACCAGGCCCTGCGCGTAGTGGTGCACGACGACGTACGCGCCGAAGAGCCGGTAGAACGAGTAGCCGGCCGCGGCCAGGCCGGCGATCGCCAGCAGCACGACGGCCAGGGCGAGCAGCTTGATCTGGAGGAACTCGATGTTGGAGACGACCCAGGAGATGCCGGCGGCTGCACCGAAGAGGATCGCGGAGATGACGAGGCCGGTGAGGCATTCCGTCACCGGGTGGTCGCCCTTGTGGACGGCGACGAGCCCGCCGAGCTGCTGCCGTTCCGCGAGCGCCGCGACCTTCGGCGGCACGCGGTAGGTCGATGCGTCCATTGACTCCCCCGAATCATCTCGAACGATGAGGTCCGATCGACGCAGGACAGTACGCCACCTGGCTCGGCCACGCAGCCCCGCCCTCTGTGGAGAGAGCGGGGCCACAGAACGGGGACGGTCAGGCGTCGTGCAGCAGGCCGAGGATGTTGCCGGACGGGTCCTTGACGGTGGCGATGCGCCGGCCGCCGCCGACCTCCTGCGGGTCGCCGTGCGGCTCGGCGCCGGCGTCGATCAGCGCCTTCAGGCCCGCTTCGAGGTCGTCGACCTTGGTGTACGCGACCGGCCCGGTCATGCCCTTGCGCTCGCCGTTGGGGTCGAGGCCGATCTCCTGGCCGCCGACGCGGAACCCGACATAGTACGGCGAGTCCATGTACGGCTCGACCCCGAGCAGGGTGCTGAACAGCGTCTTGGCCTGGGCGATGTCCTTGACCGGGTAGATGATCTGGCCGAATCCGTCGCTCATGGGAGCTCTCTCCTTCGCAGAGGTTTGTCGTTCTCACCCAGCCTGACGAACGCCGGGCCGGCGATGTGACAGAACCGGCTTTACTTCCTCGGACCCTTCTGTCACTGTTCTAGAACAGTCGCAACAGTTCTAGAACAGTAGAACGGGAGAGACCATGGGTGATCTGCTGATCCGGCCGAGCCGCACGCCGGTCCGCGTGCAGCTGATGGACGATCCGGGACCGCTGGGCCGGTTCGGGGACTACGGCGGCCGCTACGTGCCCGAGTCCCTGATCCCCGCCTGCCGCAAGGTCGAGGAGGCGTTCCGGGAGGCGTGGGACGACCCGGCGTTCCGCGGCCGGCTCGCGGGCCTGCTCGCCACGCACGTCGGCCGGCCGACCCCGCTGACACCGGCGGTGCGGCTGTCCGCCGAGCTCGGCGTGACGCTGCTGCTCAAGCGGGAGGACCTCACCCACACCGGCTCGCACAAGATCAACAACGTGATCGGCCAGGCGCTGCTCGCGACCAGGATGGGTCACAAGCGGCTGATCGCCGAGACCGGCGCCGGGCAGCACGGGGTGGCGACCGCGACGGCGGCGGCGATGTTCGGCCTGTCCGCGACCGTGTTCATGGGCGAGCGCGACATCGAGCGGCAGGCGCTCAACGTGTTCCGGATGCGGATGCTCGGCGCCGAGGTCGTGCCGGTGCGCACCGGCGCGAGGACGCTGAAGGACGCGACCAGCGAGGCGATGCGGCACTGGGTCGGCGCGACCGAGGACAGCTACTACTGCATGGGATCGGTGCTCGGGCCGATGCCCTACCCGTGGATGGTGCGGGAGTTCCAGCGGGTCATCGGCGACGAGGCGCGCCGCCAGTGCGCCGCCGCCCTGCCCACCGCCGTGCCCGACTACGTCGTCGCCTGCGTCGGCGGCGGGTCCAACGCGGCCGGCACGTTCGCCGGGTTCGTCGACACCGCCGCCAAGCTGGTCGGGGTCGAGGCGGAGGGGGGCGCCGGCGCGACCCGCGGCAGCCTCGGCGTGCTGCACGGGGTGCGGTCGATGTTCCTGCAGGACGACGACGGGCAGGTCCTGGAGGCGCACTCGATCGCGGCCGGCCTCGACTACCCGGGCATCGGCCCCGAGCACGTGCAGCTGCGGGACCTCGGCCGGGCGCGGTACGTGACGGTCGGCGACACCGAGGTGGTCGACGCCGTGGTCCGCCTGGCCCGCACCGAGGGGATCGTGGCGGCCCTGGAGTCCGCGCACGCCGTCGCGTGGGTGATCCGCGCCGCCGCCGACGGCACGCTGCCGGCCGGCTCGACCGTGCTGCTGACCCTGTCGGGCCGCGGCGACAAGGACATCTCGGCGCTGCGGGAGCTGCTGTGAAACTGCCCTCCGACCACAAGATCCTGATGCCGTACCTCACCGGTGGCGCCGTCGCCGGCTGGACCGACCACCTGCGGGCGCTGATCGACAACGGCGCCGACGCGATCGAGATCGGCCTGCCGTTCTCCGACCCGACGCTCGACGGCGCGACCATCCAGGAGGCCACCCACGCGGCGCTGACCAGGGGCGCGACCCTGCGCGGCATCCTCACCCGCAGCTCGGAGTTCGCCGGGACGGTGCCGCTGGTCGCGAGCACCTATGCCAACCTCGTCGTGCGCGACCCCGCCTTCTGCGCGAACCTGCGCGACGCTGGCTTCGACGGGCTGATCGTGCCCGACCTGCCGCTGGAGGAATGCGCGGAGTTCGAGCAGCAGGACCTGGACCTGGTGCTGCTCGCGTCGCCGGCCACGCCCGACGAGCGCCTCGACGAGATCGCCCGCCGCAGCCGCGGCTTCGTGTACGCGGTCACCGTCATGGGCACCACCGGCGAGCGGGAGACCCTGGCCACGTCCGCGCGGGCCCTCGCGGGACGGCTCGCCGACCGCTGCGACCTGCCGGTGTTGCTAGGATTCGGCATCTCCACCCCGGCGCAGGCCGCGCAGGCCGCCCGCCTCGCCGACGGGGTCGTCATCGGCGCGGCGATCATGCGCCGGGTGCTCGACGGCGCCACGCCGGCCGAGGTCGGGGCGTTCCTCCGCGCGATCCGGGAGACCATGGACGAAGGGTGAGCCGATCAACTCCGAGCCGCGGTACCGCAGCATCGCCGCCGACCTGGCCGAGAAGATCCGCGCCGGTCACTACGCGCCGGGTGACGCGCTGCCCGCCCAGCGGGACCTGAGCCAGAGCTACGGCGTGACCCTGATGACGCTGCGGCAGGCCCTGCGGCACCTCAGCGACGAGGGGCTGATCGTCCAGCAGGCCGGCAAGGGCACGTTCGTGTCGCCGCCGCATCTGGCGTACCGGCTGGGCTCGCTGCGCAGTCTCGCCGACGACCTCCGCGAGCAGGGGCACGAGGTGCGCACCACGGTCCTGGACAACGGGGTGCGCCGGCCGCCGGCGGCGATCGGGGCGCAGCTGGGGACGCCGGCGCTGCGCCTGGAGCGGGTCCGGGAGTTCGCCGGGCGGCCCGCGGTGCACCAGGTGTCGTGGGTCCGCAAAGGGCTGAGCGCGCGGCTGCGGCCGGTCGATTTCACGACGACGTCGCTGTACGCCGCACTCGCCGACGCCGGGGTCGCGGTCGCCAGGGCCACCGAGACGATCCGGCCGGACGTGCTCGACGAGGTCGTCGCGGGGCACCTGCGGGCGGCGGCGGGGACGCCGGTGTTCGTCAGCGACCGGGTCACCTACGCCCTGGACGATTCCCCGGTCGTCGCCGACCGGGCTGTGATCCTCGGCGACACGATGGAGATCCGGGCCTCGCGTGCGGCGTCCGGGCTGTCGCTCACCTGGTCCGGCGCCGGCGGCTGAGGCCGGCTACACGTGGCCGCGCAGGGACACGTCGTAGACGACCGCCGGTGGTGGTGAGAGCAGGTCGTGGGCCTGCCGGCTGAACGCGCTCGCGTCCCGGGTGCGGCGCAGCTGCACCGTCACCGAGTCGCACGACGCGCCGCCGTCCAGCGCCGCGACCGCCCCCGGCGGGAGCATGAGCACCGCCGCCTGCGCGCCGACGGCGGTGTCCGCGGGCCGGCCGGCGATCCCGACGACGGTCGCGTTGACGACGGTCTGCCCGCGGGACAGGGTCGCCCGCTCTCCGGGGCGGATGTCGTGGGCGGCCGCGGTCCGCTCGTCGATCAGCACCTGCGAGTCCGACCCCGGGTAGCTCCCCGACCGGACGTCCGACCAGCGCAGGCCCGGCCGGCTGGCGGCGGTCAGGACCGTCGCGCCGTTGAGGACGCCGCGCGAGGTGACGACCGTGACGCCGAACAGCGTCGTGCCGCACTCGACCGCGGCCGCCTGCGGCAGCGCCGCGATCCGCTCGACCTGCTTCGGCGTGAACCTGCCCACGAGCCGCACGTCGGCGTCGCCGGGCAGATCCGCGAACTGGGCCGAACCCTCATATCTGTCGAGGACCACGAACGCCCCGACCGCGACCGCGCCGACCACGAAGCCGGCGGCGACCAACCGCTCCCCGCGCATGCCGCCGACGGTACCGGAGCGGTCACCCACGGTCGGGGCGCCACGCAGAGCCGCACGTCAGGCGGCGCGACCCAGGTAGCGCAGCAGGGTCACCGCGGCCCCGTCCGGGTCGCCGGACGGCAGCGCCGGGGCATAGGCGCCATAGGCCCGCAGCGGCTCGACGAGCTCGCGCGCGACCGGCAGCAGCCGCTCCGCGAGGGTGTCGGACAGCGGGGACGGCTGCCCGGTCGCGACCGCGACGTCCCAGGCGTGGACGGCGGCGTCGAGCCCGCACGCCCCGGCGCCGAGCCAGCCGGCCATCTTGCCCTGCGGCAGCGGCGTGGGCGCGTCGGTGGCGTCGGCCGCGACGGTCGCCCAGGCCGCCGCCGACGCCCGCATCGTGCCTTCGACGAACGCCACGAATGCCTCGAGGTCCCCGTCCAGCTCCCCCGAGGGGGAGAACGGGTCGAACGCCGGCCAGCCCTCGCCGGTGATCGCCGCCGCGAAGCCGAGCTGGTCGCCGGCCGCGTGCTGGAGGACCTGGGTGACGTTCCACCGCTCGCACGGCGTGGCCAGCGCCAGGTCCGACGGGCGCAGCCCGGCGAGCACCGCCCGCAGCGCCGCGTGCGACTCGTCCAGGACGGTCCAGGTGTTCGCGCTCATCGTGCACTCCCTCAACTCGGTGACTGCGACCAGTCTATCAGAACGGAATACTCCATTCCACTAAATGGCCGGTCTTTGCCGGAGGGTCGGGGTGTACGTGATCTAGCCGGCGCCCTCGGCGCGGAGGTGGCGGCGCTGGACCTGGCGGCGCTCGCGCAGGACGGCGGCGAGCCGGTCGGCGGGCAGCGGCGGGTGGAACAGGAAGCCCTGCGCGGACGTGCAGCCCAGGGCGGCGAGCGCGGCCCGCTGGCCGGGGGTCTCCACGCCCTCGGCGACGACCCGCAGCTTGAGCCGCAGCCCGAGCTCGACGGTGGCCCGGACGATGGCCTCGGCCTTCGGCGAGTCGATCATCTGGGCGACGAACTCCCGATCGATCTTCACCTCCTGTACGGGCAGCCGCGTCAGCACCGTGAACGACGAGAACCCGGTGCCGAAGTCGTCGACGGCGAGCTGGACGCCGAGCCGCCTGATCCGGCCGAGGACGTCGTCGATGACGGGTGACCTGGACAGCATCACCGTCTCGGTGATCTCCAGGACGAGCAGCTCGGCCGGGAGGCGGTGCCGGGCGAGCAGGTCGCCGATCGCCTCGGGCAGCTGCCGCTCCAGCAGGCTGCGGGCGGAGACGTTGACCGACACCGGGACGGCCAGCCCGGCCCGGCGCCAGCTGGACGCCAGGCCGATGGCACGGTCGAGCACCCACCGGGTCAGCGGGCCCATCAGCTCGCTGGCCTCCACGACCGGCAGGAACTGGTCGGGGGCGAGCCGCCCGCGGCGCGGGTGCTTCCACCGCACGAGGGCCTCGACGCCGGTGATCTGCTGGGCGCCGCCGGCGAGGGACACGGCCGGCTGCAGCTCCACGCTGAGCTGCTCGTCGGCGTTCAACGCCTCCCGCAGCTCGGCGAGCAGGGCGAGCCGGTCGGTGCTCGCGTCGTCGCGGCCGGCGTCGTACCAGGCGACCGGCTGCACGGCGCGCTTCGCCTGGTACATGGCGATGTCGGCGCGGCGCAGCAGCTCGGTGAGGTCGACCTCGCCGGCGGCGGCGACGACCACACCGATCGACGGCTCCTTCGACAGCAGCACCCCGTCGACGCGCATCGGCACGGCGAGCTGCGCGCCGAGCTTCCGGGCCCGCTCCACGGCGGAGGCCAGGGCGAGGTCGGCGCCGCCGGTGTCCAGATCGGTGATGAGCAGCGCGAACTCGTCGCCGCCGAGCCGGGCGAGCAGGTCGCCGGGGTTGCCGGCCTCGGTGACCCGGCCGGCGATCACGCGGAGCACCTCGTCACCGGCGGCGTGACCGAGGGCGTTGTTGACCTCTTTGAAGTCGTTGACGTCCAGCAGCAGCATCGCAACGGGCTCGTCGACGCCGAGCCTGCGTAGCATGGCGTTGCCCCGCGACAGCAGCGCCGCCCGGTTGAACAGGCCGGTCAGCGGGTCGTGGACGGCGTCGTAGGTGGTCCGCTCGCTCATCGAGCGCAGTTCGTCCTGGCTGATCGCGTCGTGCAGCGCGGCCGCGAGGGCGTCGCCGTACGCGTCGAGCATCCGCTGGTTGCGCGGACGCAGCCGGCCGAGACCGGTCAGGTGCAGCTCACCGACGGCCACCGCACCCACGGCGAGGGGATGCACGACCGTCCCGGACGCCCCGGCACCGCGACCCGGGCCTTCCGCGTGGCCGGCGCCGCGATCACCGTCGCCGGCCGGGACAGCGCCTGCACCCCCGCCGGTCGGGACGGCGCCGGTCGGGGGGTCGTGCGTGCCGAAGGCGGTGCCGCCGGCGAGGACGACCCGAGCCGCGGTGACGCCGAAGAGGCGGCGGGCGCCCTCGATGCCGGCCTCGGCGGTGCCGCGCACGTCGAGCCGGTTGAGGTCGCGGGTCGCCTCGGCGAACTCGTGCCAGGTGCGGCGCTCCTCGCGGTCGCCGATGCGGCTGGCGTACAGCTGCTGGAGCAGCCACAGCACCGGCGGCAGGAGCAGCAGCAGGAGCGCATCGGTGAAGCACGCCCAGACGATGACCAGGCCGACGGCGATGTTGCCGACGACCATGAGGAGCTTGGCGCGCAGCAGGTCGAGGGCGACGGCGACGGGCCGGCCGCCCCGGGTGGCGGCGACGTGCGCGGCGGTGAGGCCGATCGACACGAGGCAGTACCCGAGCGCGCCGGCACTCAGGGCGAGCACGCCGCGGGGCGTCAGCGGTGCGTCGTGGACCGGCGCGACCAGCGCGGTGGTGACGGCGGCGAGCGCGCCGGCGATGGTGAGGGCGGCGACGGTGTAGAGCAGGTCACGCGGGCTGCGGACGCGTCCGGCACGGGCGTCGACGGCGCGCAGGACGGTGTGCGACACGGCGGCGCCGGCCAGGACGACGATCGGGATCATCGCGGGCGGCAGGTTGACGCACAGGACGACGATCGCGGCCTCGCCCCAGGCGAAGGCGGCCTGGCCGGCGCCGGCGCGCACCTTCAGGCGGGCGAGCTGCGCGAGGATCACGAGGCCGAAGCTCGCCGCGACCGCCCCGGCCGGCCCGGTGCCCGTGGACATGACGAGCGCCGCGCCCACGGCCACGACGATGGCGGCGACGGACGCGACGGTGGCGGTGAGGCGCACCGGCACGGGTGTCATCGATGCACCGTATCGACCGACGACAATGACGCTAAGCGTCGGCGCGATTGCGCAGCGTGAGCAGGAGTAAGGACGAACGGGGTGACCACCATTTGCCCCCCTTCCCTGCCCAACAGGGAGACGCGTCCGGCGAAAGGAACGCGCACCCCGTGAAGGCTAAAGCACGGAAAGAAGGCACAACAGAGGTCAGAGGCGCGATTCTGCCTCTGTGTCGTTGTCGCTGTGACCACCGTCGGTCGAGGCGGCGGGTTTGTCGGGGTCCGGGAACTCGGCGGGAAGCCGCCGGATCCGGGCGGTCATGTTGCGGATCAACAGCACCGTCGCGATGGCGAGCAGCACGATGATGAGCAGCCCCATGGGGCCGGCCAGACCGCCCGAGCGGGTGTCACCGAAGTTGTTCTCGGCGAGGAACTGCCACGCTTGCATACTGCCTACCTTACGCCCGCGAAGAGATCGTCTTCCGGCGTGCGTGTGTCGACGTGCGACTTCACCAGCTCATAGTCCTCGGTGGGCCAGATCTTCTGCTGGATGTTGAGCGGGACGGCGAACCAGAAGCCGTCCGGGTCGACCTGGGTGGCGTGCGCGCGCAGGGCGTCGTCGCGGGCCTCGAAGAACTCGCCGCACGGGACCCGGGTGGTGACGCGGTCGCCCTTGTCGTCGCGGTCCTCCCAGCGCTGCATCCACTCCGTGTACGGCGACTCGCCGGTGGCCTCGATCATCGCCTCGTGCAGGGCGAGCATGCGGACCTTGGACCAGCCCATGTTGTAGTACAGCTTCAGCGGCTGCCACGGCTCGCCCTTGTCCGGATAGCGGGCCGCGTCGCCGGCCGCCTCGAACGCCACCATGCTGACCTTGTGCGTCATGACGTGGTCGGGGTGCGGATAGCCGCCCTCCTCGTCATAGGTGGTGATCACGTGCGGGCGGAACCTGCGGATCAGCTCGACCAGCGGCGCCGCCGCCTCCTCGGGATCCATCAGGCCGAAGCAGCCCTCGGGCAGCGGCGGCAGCGGGTCACCCTCGGGGAAGCCCGAGTCGACGAAGCCGAGCCAGGCCTGGTCGACGCCGAGGATCTCCCGCGCCCGGTCCATCTCGGCGCGGCGGATGGTCGCGATGTTCTCCCAGACGTCGGGCCGGTCCAGCTTCGGATTGAGCACGCTGCCCCGCTCGCCGCCGGTGCACGTGACGACCAGCACCTCGACGCCCTCGGCGGCATAGCGGGCCATCGCGGCCGCGCCCTTGCTCGACTCGTCGTCGGGATGCGCGTGCACCGCCATCAATCGCAGTTGCTCGCTCACGAGCTCTCCTCAAGGTGTCCGTCAACCCCACTGCGGGGGCGCCCCGGGTTACGACCCTATTGTGGTCGGTACCTCCGACGAAACGACGAGGACCTCCTTCCCGTGACCGAGACGCACACCACAGCCAAATACCCGCCGGGCCGCTACGGCCGCCGCCGGGAGCCACGGCCGCGCCGCACCTGGCTGGTCGTGCTCGTCGCCGCCGTCGCGGCGGTCGCCGGGGTGCTCATCGCCGTGAAGCTCTTCCAGCAGTACGGGCCGCAGGAGTACGAGCCGCAGGTCCAGCGTTTCTACGCGATCGGCGACGACGGCATCACCGTCGAGTTCGTGGTCCGCAAGGACGCCGCGAAGGAGGCGACCTGCCGGGTCCGGGCCCGCTCCGCCAGCGGCGAGGAGGTCGGCCTGGCTGAGGTCGACGTGCCGAAGGGCCCCGAGGCACTGGTCACCTACCGGCTGGCCACCAGCGACCGGCCGGTCACCGTCGAGGTCCCCGCCTGCGGGCCGAAGCGCACCCGCTGAGCACCCAGCATTTTCCATGCCGGCGGTGATGCGGCTCACTGGTACGTTAGTGGTTTGACCGAGCGTGCCCGTTAAGGAGATCTTCAGTGTCGACGACCGACGGCGACCAGGGGACAACCTGGCTGTCGCAGGAAGCATATGACCGCCTCCAGGCCGAGCTGGACGAGCACATCGCCAACCGGCCGGCGATCGCCGCGGAGATCAACGCACGCCGCGAAGAGGGCGACCTGCGCGAGAACGGCGGCTATCACGCCGCCCGCGAGGAGCAGGGCAAGGCCGAGGGCCGCATCCTGTACCTGAAGGAGTTCCTGCGCAAGGCGGTCGTCGGCGAGGCGCCGGCCAGCAACGCGGTCGCGCCCGGCACGGTCGTCACGATCCAGTTCGACGACGACGAGGACGACACCGAGACGTTCCTGCTGGGTTCCCGCGAGATCGCGGCGACGACGGACCTCACCGTCTACAGCCCAGAGTCGGCGCTGGGCAAGGCGATCCTGGGCGCGGCAAAGGGTGACCAGGTGAAATACGTCGCCCCGAACGGGTCACAGATCAAGGTGAAGGTCATCTCGTTCGAGCCGTTCGGCGGCTGAGCGAAGGCCGGGCGTCACAACGCTTTGAGGGTCCGCGCCGAGCTGGCACTGTGTCGCGCCAGCTCGGCGTCGATCCGTTCGTTGCGCGCGCTGTCGAGCACGACCGCCGCGGACTCCGGCGCGGTCGCCTCGACCAGCCGCGCCCGCAGGCCTGACGGCGGGTGACTGGCGAAGAGCGTGATCTCGTCCTCGGTCGCGGCGGCGCGCCGGACGGACAGCTGCGGCCGCACCTCGTCGAGCAGCTGCCGGGTGGTCTGCGGCCACTCGGCGACCGGCCGCCCGGCCCGGGCGTCCCGCTTGATCAGCATCGTCAGGCTGTCCAGCACGACCAGCGTGTCGAGCAGGTCGACGGCCGCCGATCGGCCGCCCATCCGCGCGGCGATCCGGTCGGCGCGGTATTCGGCGCGTTGCCCTTCCCGCAGGACCAGCACGGCGAGCGCGATCCGGGGCGTCCACATTAGGAGGCGCAGCACGAGCTTGAGCGTGTTCAGGATGGGCACGACGATCCAGTTCACGAAGAAGCCGTCGGCCCACCCGTCGGTCTCCCGTAGCGGCTCCGGCCGCAGCAGGCCGTCGAGCTCGTCGAGGACCGTCAGCGACGGCTGGGTCAGCAGGCCGCGCCGCGGGTCGGCGTTGACGAAGTGGCCGAGCTCGTGGCCCAGCAGCGCCATCCGTCCCTGCCGGGGCAGGGCGTTCCACAGCGGCAGCCCAAGCACCAGGATCGGGCGGCGGCGCAGCCCGACCGCCCAGGCCCCCGCGTCGAACCAGTCGCCCTCGACGTAGATCCGCGGCGCCGGCGCACCGACGGCCGCCGCCGCCTCGCGGACCAGCGCGTGCAGCTGCGGCGCCTCCGCCCCGGTGACCTCGGTCGCGTATTTCGGCGTCCGGCCGAGCCTGGGCCGCAGCAGGACCGCCACGGCGATCACGAGCAGGCCCACGACCACGCCGGGGATCGAGATCGTGCAGAGCCAGACGCCGGCCGCCAGCAATGCCAGGACCAGGCCGTACAGGAGCAGCGACGAGATCACGAGCAGGCCGGCGCCGACCGTGGTGGTGGTGCGGTCGGCGCCACGCATGAACGCCTCGAACGTCGCCAGGGTGTGGCGGCGGGCGGAACGCTGCGCGAGGCGGTCGAGCCAGCCGAAGCCAAAGGTCACAAAGGATCTTCTACGCGCCGAAGGTCACCGTGTATCCAGCCGAACGGAGGGCATTGACGAGCCGGTCGGAGTGCTCGGAGCCGCGGGTCTCCACGGACAGGTGGATCTCGACCTCGCCGAGCTGCAGGCGGGGGTCCTGCCGGCGGTGCGCGACGTCGACGACGTTGGCGCCGTGCGCGGCGATCTGCGCGAGGATCCTCGCCAGGTGGCCCGGCTTGTCGCCGCAGCGGACGGTGAAGGCCAGGTAGCGGCCGGCGGCGGCGAGGCCGTGCTCGATCACCCGCAGCATGAGCATCGGGTCGATGTTGCCGCCGGACAGGATCGCCGCCGCGGGCGTGTCGACCTCGACGACACCGGCGAGCAGCGCGGCGACGCCGACGCTGCCGGCCGGCTCGACGACGGTCTTGCCGCGCTCCAGCAGCATGAGCAGCGCCCGGGAGATGTCCTCGTCGGTGACCGTGACGACCTCGTCGACGAGCTTGCTGACGTGGGCGAAGGTGATGTCGCCGGGGCGGCCGACCGCGATGCCGTCGGCGATCGTGCCCAGCGCGGCGAGGCGGACCGGCTTCCCGGCGCGCAGTGACTCCGGGAACGCGGCGGCGCCGGCCGCCTGCACGCCGATGATGCGCACGTCGGGGCGCAGGGCTTTGACCGCGACCGCGACGCCGGAGATGAGCCCGCCGCCGCCCATGCCGGTGACGATGGTCTTCACCTCGGGGATCTGCTCGATGATCTCCAGGCCGAGGGTGCCCTGGCCCGCGATGATGTCGGGGTGATCGAAGGGGTGGATCAGCACCGCGCCGGTCTGCTCCGCGAACTCGGCGGCGGCGTCGAGCGCCCCGTCGACGGTGGAGCCCGCGAACTGGACGGCGGCGCCGTAACCCTTCGTGGCGGCGATCTTGGGCAGCGGCGCGCCGACCGGCATGAAGACGGTGCTGGCGATGCCGAGCAGGCTCGCGGCGAGGGCGACGCCCTGCGCGTGGTTGCCGGCGCTGGCCGCGACCACGCCCCGGCGGCGTTCGTCGGCGCTGAGGCGGGCGATCCGCACGTACGCGCCGCGGACCTTGAACGATCCGGCGCGCTGCAGGTTCTCGCACTTGAGCCAGGCCGGGCCGCCGAGCTTCGCGGTGAGGGGCCGGCTGGGCTCGATCGGCGTCCGGCGGATCACGCCGGACAGCAGATCACGTGCCGCTTCGATGTCAGCGAGCGTCACGAGCCCCGAGGACGGTTCAGTCATTCCCTGATCGTGCCACCCACCGTGAGCGGCAGCACCACGGTCCATTGCTCGTTCGTGGAACGCAGCGCCTGCAGCGCCGCCCGGGGTGCCGCGGAGCCACGGATGCGGGCGACGCGTCCGTACTGCGCGCTGGTGACGCGGGCGATGAGCAGCAGCGCGAACACGGCCGTGACGATGCCCAGCACCGCCCCGGGCAGGCGCAGCAGCAGCTGGCGGCCGAACAGGTGCGACACGAGGGCCCGGTCGACGCTCCCACCGGCGGCGACCCGGTCGCGGACGTCGTCGATCTCGCGCACGTTGTCCAGGCCGGCGAGGACGCCGAGCGCCGCGGCGGCCAGGGTGAGCAGCAGGCCGAGCCACCACAGCCAGGTGAGCACGGTCATCCTGCGGCGCAGTGCCGGTGCCCGCCCGACGCTGCCGACGGCGACGTCGAACAGCGGCGCGGCGGACGTCGAGCGGATGCCGAACGCGGCCAGGTTGGACCGGGCGCGGCGGGCCCAGCCGGCGAACGTGGCCCAGGCGGTCACGACCGCGACGGCCAGCACCGCCCAGGCGCCGACGCGCACGGCGCTCGCGTCGCTGCCGGGCCGGTGCGCGGCCCAGATGTCGGCGAGCGGCACGAACGCCACGCACAGGTGGGCGAGCGCCGCCGCGGCGACGGTCAGCATCGCCGCGGTCGCCCAGCTGGAGATCGCCTTGACCTGGCGCACCGTCACCGCCGGGCCGCCATGCGGGGCCAGCCGGGTGCGTGCCGGCGCCAGGGCGCGGCCTGCTCGACCTGCCCGGCGAGCGCGAGCAGCAGCGGCTCCGCGCCGGGCGGCCCCACGAGCTGGACCGCGGCGGGCAGCCCGTCCGCGCGGACCCCGGTGGGGATCACGACGGCCGGGAACCCGGCGAAGTTCCACGGCGCGCTGTACGGCGCATACCGGGCGTTGACCAGCATGTTCGCCGACCAGGAGCGCTCCGACCAGCGCACGGCTCGCGGCGGGGCGCCGGCGAGGGCGGGGGTGACGAGGACGTCGAAGCCGCCGCTGAGGAACCAGTTGCGGCAGCGCTCCCGCCACTCGTCGCGGTCGGCCTCCCTGACCAGGCCGCGGCGCAGGGCCTGCTCGCCGAGCCGCGCGTGCCGCCGGGTCCGCGGCTGGAGCCGGGCCCGGCCGAGGTCGGAGCCGAGGGCGGCGGCGTCGGCGTGCGCGCCGGCGAACCAGGTGGCGAGGACGTGCGCGGCGAGCGACGCCGGATACACCGGGTCGGCGCGCACCGCGTCGTGGCCGAGGCCGAGCAGCAGCCGGGCGGCGTCGCTGAGCCCCTTGCGGGCGCCCGCGTCCGGGAACACCCCGGTGGCCGGGCTGCGCGAGGACACCGCGATCCGCAGCTTCCGCGGTTCCCGCAGCGCTTCCGGGGTACGACCGGCGATGACCGAGAAGCCCAGCGACGCGTCGCCGACGGTGGTCGCGAGGATGCCGTTCTCGGCGAGCCCGTGCCAGTCGTTGGCGCCGATCCCGGCCGGGACGACGCCGCGACCGGGCTTGATGCCGACGAGCCCGCAGCAGGCGGCGGGGATCCGGATCGAGCCGAGCCCGTCGTTGCCGTGGGCGATCGGCACCAGGCCGGCGGCGACGGCGGCGGCCGACCCGCCCGACGAGCCGCCGGGGGTCCGGTCGGTGCGCCACGGGTTGCGGGTGATCCCGTCGGCGTCGTCGGTGAGCCCCCAGATGCCGAGCTCCGGCATGCGGGTCACGCCGACGACGATCGCGCCGGCGCCCCGCAGCCGCCGGACCACCTCGTGGTCGTGCTCGGCGACGGGACCGCGGGCGGCCGCCGAGCCGTTCCACGTGGGCAGGCCGGTGACGGCGATGTTCTCCTTGACCGCGATCGGCACCCCGGCGAGGGGCAGGTTGCGCAGCTCCGGCTGGTCGTCGACGATCTCCGCCTCGGCGATCGCCGCACCGGCCCGGACCTGCCGGAACGCGCCGACGACCCGGTCGTAGGCGCGGATCGAGTCGAGGTGGTCGGCGACGACCTCGGTGGCGGACGTGTCACCGCGGCGCACCGCGCGGGCGATCTCCCGCGCGGTGGTGCCGACCCAGGTGGTGGAGCGGTGCAGCATGAGGAGACACCTTCCGGCCGATGGCTGGCGCTTAGTGTCTCAACGAGCGAGGGCTTGCTCCAGGTCCGCGAGAAGATCGTCGATTGTTTCGATGCCGACGGACAGCCGGACGAGGTCGCCGGGGACCTCCAGGGGCGAGCCGGCGGCGCTGGCGTGGGTCATCCGGCCGGGGTGCTCGATCAGCGACTCGACGCCGCCGAGGGACTCGCCGAGCACGAAGAGCTTCGCCCGGTTGCAGATGTCCACGGCCGCCTCCTCGCCGCCCGCGGCCCGGAAGCTCACCATGCCGCCGAAGCGCCGCATCTGCTTCGCCGCGACCTCGTGCCCGTGGTGCTCGGGCAGCCCCGGATACAGCACCTGGCTGACGGCCTTGCTCCTGGTCAGGAACTCGACGACCTTCTCGGCGTTGTCGCAGTGCCGGTCCATGCGCACGCCGAGGGTCTTGATCCCGCGCATCGTCAGCCACGCGTCGAAGGGGCCGCAGACCGCACCCATCGCGTTCTGGTGGAAGGCGAGCCGGTCCAGCAGGTCGTCGTCGGTGCCGACGAGCGCGCCGCCGACGACGTCGGAGTGGCCGCCGATGTACTTCGTCGTCGAGTGCACCACGACGTCGGCGCCGAGGTGCAGCGGCTGCTGCAGGTAGGGCGAGGCGAACGTGTTGTCGACGACGAGGATCGCGCCCCGGTCGTGCGCGACCTGGGCGAGGGCGGCGATGTCGGCGATGCCGAGCAGCGGGTTGGTCGGGGTCTCCAGCCAGACGATCTTCGTGCGGTCGGTCATCGCCGCCCGGACCGCGTCGACGCTGTGGATCGACGCCGGGGTGAAGTCCAGCCCCCAGCGCCGCGCCACCTTCGAGAACAGCCGGTAGGTGCCGCCGTACGCGTCGTCGGGGATGACCACGTGGTCGCCGGGCACGCACACGGTGCGCAGCAGCGTGTCCTCCGCGGCGAGCCCGGACGCGAACGCGAGGGCCCGGCGGCCGCCCTCGATCGCGGCGAGGCACTCCTGCAGCGCGTCCCTGGTCGGGTTCTGGGTCCGGCTGTACTCGTAGCCGCGCCGGGGGTGGCCCACCGCGTCCTGCGCGTACGTGCTGGTCTGGAAGATCGGCGGGACCACCGCTCCTGTGGCGGGGTCCGGCTCCTGGCCGGCGTGGATGGCGAGGGTTTCGAAGCCGTGCGTCATGGACCGACCATAGTGCGGGACATGGTGAGCCGGATCACGGGCCGCCGATTCCACCCGCCGGGGCGCTCCGGGACCGGCCCGCGCCGACCGTCATCCCGGGCCGGTACCGCTGGAATCCGCCCTCGCCGAGCGCTTTCGCCTGGTACATGGCGATGTCGGCCCGGCGCAGCAGGTCGCCCTCCAGGTCCTCGGCGCCGGCCTCGACGACGCCGAAGCTGGCCCGGGCGGCGATCAGGTGCCCGTCGACCTCGACCGGGATCCGCACCGCCTCGGCGACCCTGGCCAGGACCCCGTCGACGGCGCCGCGGTCGCAGTCCTCGAACAGGATCGCGAACTCGTCGCCGCCGAGGCGGGCCACGATGTCGCCGGCCCGGACGCTGCCCCGCATCCGGTCCGCGACCGCGACGAGCAGCCCGTCGCCGACCGCGTGCCCCAGCGTGTCATTGACGATCTTGAAGTCGTCGAGGTCGACGAGCGCGACGCTGACCCGGTCGCGGCCCGCCGGTTCGCGCAGCGCGGCCTGGACCCGCTCGGTGAACAGCGCCCGGTTGGCCAGGCCGGTGAGCGCGTCGTGGGTCGCGTCGTGGCGCAGCTGCCGCTCCTGCAGGCCGAGGCGGGTGAGCAACGCATCGTTCTCGCCGAACGCGACGAGCTGCCGCACCACGACGAGCCCGGTGAGCAGGACGGCGGCCGCGACGACCAGCAACCGGTCGTCGGTGTTGTCGATCGCCGTGTGTACCAGCAGCGCGTCGACCCCGGCGACGGCGACGTACGGCAGCAGGCTGTAGCGGCGCCGCCGGGCCTCACCGGCGCCCGACTTCGGGTCGGTGACGTCGGCCAGGTGGCAGTAGGCGCTCACCCCGGTGGCGAACGAGGCCAGCGGGAACAGCAGGGTCTGCGCGTCGACGTCCGGGCGCGTCGTGAGCAGGACCGTGACCGCCGACCCGGTCCCGCCGACCAGCGCGGCGAGGGCCCGCCAGTACAGGGTCCGCCGGGACAGCCGGTCGGTGCCGGCGAGCGCCGCCTTCGCCCCGAGGAACACCGCGACGAGGGCCGCGCCCATGATCGGTCCGACGTTCGTGGCGGCGCCGCCGGTGAACGCGGCGAGGGCCGCCGTGCCGAAGAAGTGCCACAGCAGGACCGCCGCGGCGACCAGCAGGGTGCACAGGTCCAGGGCGAGCGCGACCCGCTCGGCGCGGGTGCGCAGGCCCAGCGGCACGCGCAGCACCGACCAGCTCAGCAGTGCCGCGCCGACGGTCTGCAGCCCGGTCCAGACCGGGCCGAGCGCGTCCACACCGGCGACGACGTGGCCGACCCGGACCGCGAGGGCGGCGGCGATGCACCACATGCCCCACGCGGACTGCCGCCAGAACCGCCGTACCCACGGCACCGTCGAGACCCGCCGGGCGTGCCCGCACAGGAGCGCGGCGAGCAGCGCGACGACCGGGCTCAGCAGGTGGTCGAGCGGCCGCGGCCAGCTCGACCCGCCGGCCAGCTCGACGCCGAACCCGGCGGTGTTCACCAGCACCAGGACGGCCATCGCCCACAGCAGCCTCCGGTCCCGCGCCGGGACCGGGTGGTCCGGCACGACGGAGGTCCGGGCGGTGCGGCGCATCGATGTCCAATCGGTTCGGGCGTTCCCCGACGGCATCGGCGCGGCCCCGGCGGACCTGAGCACTCCGATATCCTGGGCAGGATGTCTCGACGATCACGGCCGTAATGGCTTGATAAGGCCGGCGGCCGTTTCCCGAGGCAGACTTGAGCCCAAGCACCTCAAGTCGTATAGGAGCTGATCGTGTTCCTCTGGTCCCGCAAGCCGCTCGACCTGCCCACCGCCGAGACCGCCCTGACCGGCCGCGACACCGAGATGCCGGTCGCCTCGACCCACACCGTGCTCGGCACCCCGCTGCGCGGTCCCTGGCCGGCCGGGCTCGAGGTCGCCTTCTTCGGGATGGGCTGTTTCTGGGGCGCGGAGCGCATCTTCTGGCGCATCCCCGGCGTCCACTCCACCTCCGTCGGCTACCAGGGCGGGTTCACCGCGAACCCGACGTATGAGGAGACCTGCTCCGGCAGGACCGGCCACACCGAGTCGGTCCAGGTCGTCTACGACCCGTCGAAGGTCTCCTACGAGACGCTGCTGAAGGCGTTCTGGGAGAACCACGACCCGACCCAGGGCATGGCCCAGGGCAACGACGTCGGCACGCAGTACCGCTCGGCGATCTACACGACGACCCCGGCGCAGGCCGCCGCGGCCGCCGCGTCCCGGGAGGCCTTCGCGCCGGTGGTCCGCGCCGCCGGCAAGGGCGAGATCACCACCGAGATCGCCGACGCCGGCCCGTTCTACTACGCCGAGGACTACCACCAGCAGTATCTGTCGGACGTGAAGAACCCGTACGGCTACTGCAACCACGGCCCGAACGGCATGACCTGCCCCATCGGCGTCGGCTCCGTGCCGGCGTAGCGCGCCTACCGGGTGCCCACCCAGGTCATGTCCGGCCAGGGTCCGTGGTCGAGCTCTTCGATGATGCGGGCCATTTCGGGGGGCACCTGTCCCGGCTCCTCGGCCTGATCGGCGTCCCTGTCGAGGCCGAGGAGCACCTGGACGCCGTCGTCCCAGGTCAGGAAGAGGTTCCGGCTGTCCGGCGAGTACCAGCCGGCGAGGCCGTTGAGCTGCACCGGCAGGGCGGTGGTGTGGTCGGCGAGGTCCTTGTGCGCGTCGGGTCCCAGCTGGAGGCGGAGCTGCCGGTCTCCGGCGCCGGTGGCCGAGATCTCCTGGAGCCACAGCTGTCCCCGGTAGCTCTGGCTGAGCCGCCACGGCCGGCCGGTCAGGTCGTCCGGCAGCCAGCCGAAGCGCGGGCCGACGGCGGTCTCCCGCTGGTCCGGCCGGACCGACCGGGCCACGCGCAGCGCCGTCGCCCGCTGCTCGCCGGGGCTGTGCTCGTCGCCCACGGCGATCATCAGCTGCGGCCGGCCGGGCGGCTGCCAGGTGAGGTAGGCGGCGTTGCCCGACCCGTCGGTCTGGATCAGCTGCCCGGGGACCCCGTCGACGTCGACGGTCTCGGTCCGGCCTTCCGGCCGGTCGAGCGAGTCGTGCCAGCCGACCAGCAGCGAGACCGACGCGTCGGTGCCGTTGCGCCAGTCCAGCGACAGGGCGGGCGCCTGGTCGCCGACGACGACGATCGTGCGCTGGTGCTGCCCGTACCCGGACGGCAGCCAGGTCGGGCGGAAGCGCAGGGGCACCTTGAGCCAGCCGCCCCCGGGACCTCCGGCGACCTGGGGAAAGTCGGTGTCCGGGTCCTGGGTCAGGCGCCACGCGCCCACGCCGGCGGCACCCACCGCGGCGGCGGCCACGCCCGCGCCGGCGACCCGGAGAACGATCCGGCGCTGCCGGTGCCGCCGCGCCTGGTCGGCCAGGCCGGCGCGGATCCGCTCCGGCGACGCCGCCTCGTCGGCGATGGCGCCGAACGCGGCGCGGATCGCTTCGCTGTCGATCATTGTTCCTCCCGGGCGGGTTGCAGTTCCGCGACGGTCCGCAGCTTGGCGAGTGCTCGTGATGCCTGGCTGCGGACCGTCGCGAGGCTGCAGCCCATCAGCGCGGCGATGTCGCCGTCAGCCATGTCCTCGTAGTAGCGCAGCGCGACGACGATGCGCTGCCGGGGCGGGAGCTCGCGGATCAGCCGCACGAGGGCGTCGCGCTGGACGACCTGCTCGGCCCGGTCCTTCTCCTGGAGCTGCCTCGGCTGCACCCGCTCCCGCCGGATCGCGGCGGCGACCCGGCGGCGCGCCGACAGCAGTTCGTTCACGATCATCTTGCGGACGTACCGCTCCGGCACGTCCAGCTCACAGATCCGCGCCCACCTGGGCTGCGCCTTGATGAGGACGTCCTGGACGACGTCCTCCGCCAGGTGCGGATCCCCGGCCAGCGCGGTCGCCTGCCGCAGCAGCGCCGGCAGCCGTACCGCGACGAACTCCTCGAATGTCAATCGACCCCCTTGCTCGCCCCCTCACACGAAGCTGCGCACGGAGTCTGTTGCACGCCCCGGGTCAGGCGCTGATCAGGGTCAGGGTCAGCGTGCCCGTGTAGTGGCCCTTGGGCGAGGTGTCGGGCATCCACAGGACCATCGTGGCGCCGACGTGGGCGGTGCCGAGGCCCGCGCCGTTCGGCGCCGCCGCGAGCAGGCCCGCCGCCCGCAGGCCGGGGCTCGTCTGCTCCTGCAGCGCCGGGCGCACCGCCGGGCCCGCGGCCACGGCGCCCTCCGCGTCGCTGCCGGCGGCCGTCAGGACGGGCGTCCAGCCGACATTGCGGGCGGCGACGGTCGTGCCGCCGTTGACCATGTCGCTCGCCTGGCCGGTCACCGTCCAGCCCGGCTGGACCGGCCGGGTGTCGAGCACCGTCACGCCGTCGAGCGGGCCCTCGAAGACCCACGCGTGCCGGTGTCCGGTCGGGTCGGTCGCCTGCGCGGGGTGGCCGCCCGGCGCCGCGGGGTCGACCTGGGTCAAGGTCACCCGGGTGCCCAGGGTCACCTGGAGGCTGACGTCGCCGGTGTACGGCGCGGTGTCGTTCTGCGCCAGCGCCGGCGCCTTCCCGGACTGCGGGCCGGCGTCGTAGCAGGGCGCGAGGTCCAGCGCGCTCAGGTCGACGGCCGGGTCGGCGTCGTGCAGCTTCCTGAGCTGGTCGAACTGGGCTCGGACCAGGTTCTGCGGCAGTGGTGCGGCGCACGCGGCGAACGCGAAGAAGTCCACCAGGGTCTGCCGCTTGCCGGTGGTCATCCGCGGGTCGGTCGCGCCGGTGGGCAGGATCAGGTAGGTGTACCCGGACAGTGGATACGTCCGGGGGTCCGGCGAGGTGTAGACGCCGGTGAGGTTCGCGGTCAGGTCCGGGTTGAAGGTCGCGTGGGTCAGCGAGACGCCGACGTTCAGCGGGTCCGGCGCGACGTACTCACCGGCGGCGTTGCGGATGCTCGCGACCGGATAGCGGGCGTTGCGCGCGTAGGCGGGCTCGACGTAGCCGATCGCGCCGTCGGAGGCAGCGGCCGAGATCGTGTTCATCACGCCGTCGGAGCCGTTCACGGCGATGGGGTGGACGCGGGTCCCCGTGCGCGGCGCGGTCGGGAAGTATTCCGTGAACTCCGGCCGGCCGTAGTACTCCTGCCACAGGTCCGGGAACTGGTGCGCGATGAACGCGGTGAACTGTCCCGTCGCGCCGGAGCCCTCGCTGTGCACGACGACCGTGATCTGCAGCGACGGCAGCTGCCGCCCGCCGTTGTCGGCGGTGATCCGCGGATCGTTCCAGTTCGTGATCTGGCCGAGGAAGATCCTCGCCAGGGTCGAGCCCGACAGCCGCAGGTCGCGCAGCAGCACGCCGCCGACCCGCACCTGGTACGGGAAGGCGACCGCGCTCGCGGCCAGCGGCGCGTAGACGAACTCGCGGCCCTGCGCGTCGTCGCGCTGCCCGGTGGCCGGGTCGAGGCCGCGGAACGGCAGGTCGGAGACGGCGAAGTCGTTGACCAGGGCGGCGAAGTCCCGGCGCCCGGTGGTCGAGCCGGTCGCCGTGTAGTCGACCTGCATACCCCGCGGCCGCACCTGCGCGACCCAGTCGTTGACGGTGTCCGCCACGGACGACGATCCGGTGCCGGTGATCCGGCTGTACGGCCCGGCGGCCCGGGCCGATCCCGGCAGGCCGCTGACGATGACGGCGACCGTCAGGCACGCCGCGACGATGCTGCTCCCCCGCATGGTCACCGATTCGAACGGGGCAGGGTGAACCGGGCGGAAACCAGGGACGTACGGCGGACACGGGCCCGGCGTCGGGACCCTCGCGAAGTGTGAGCAACCTTCGCAGTTCGCGATAACTCTCAGCAACCTCCCTGATACTTTGAGTGACGATTCGGTATGGGTGTCCCTGATCCAGGTGATCCGTTCCCCATCGATCGCTCCCATCCCGCGGTGTCAGACGGAGGAGACGAACACAGTGCAAGTCAAGACAACACAACGCAGTGTTGCTGCGGCGCGCATCGGCGCCGTGCTGACACTCGCAGCGGCCGGCCTGGTCGCGACCGGGGCGCCGGCATTCGCCGCAACGACGATCTCGCCGACCTCGGGTCCCGCCGGCACGGTGGTCACCGTGACCGACGCGGGCGCGACGTTCACCAACACGTCGCGCGTGCAGTTCCAGTGGAAGTCGGCCGGCAACACCACGTGCGGGGCCGCGGCCCTGACCCCGACGCCGGCCAGCGCCTCGGACTCGACCACCCAGACCGGTGGTGTCGTCGAGGTACCGGCGGCGAACATCACGCTGACCTCCGCCACGGTCCTGGACGTGACGGTCCCGGCGTCGCTGGTGCTGCTCGGCAACCCGTCGCAGGTCACCGCCAACTACTTCGTCTGCGTCTACAACGCGGCCGGCTCGTCGCTGCTCAACACCAGCGACCAGACGTTCACGCTCAACGGCAACCTCGTGCCGAGCGCGACGTCCGGCCCGACCGGCGGCGGCAACACGATCACCGTGACCTCCCCCGGCAAGGTGTACAACACCGGGTCCGTCTACGTGCAGTTCCAGAACAACAGCGGCTGCACCTCGACCTTCTCGGCCACCAGCGCCACCGTCGTCACGGTGGCGGCCGCCGGTGTGAAGATCCTGGGTGGCACGCCACCGACCAACAAACTGTCGGTCCTCGTGCCGTCCGGCGTGGTCAACGCCGGTGGCTTCACGACCGAGGACTGGTACATCTGCGCGTACAGCGGCAACACCGCGGGTAACGCGAACAGCCCGCTGATCGCCGGCTCGGGTGTGCAGTACGTCGTCGGCCCGGTCCCCACGATCAACAACGTGTCGCCGGCCACCGGTCCCGCCGAGGGCGGCACCACGATCACCGTCACCGGCACCAACATCCCGACCGGCGGCGTCGGCATGACCGCGACGCTGGGCGGCTCGCCGCTGACCAACATCGTGGTCGCCGGCGACAACCTGTCCTTCACCGCGACCGTCCCGGCGCACTCCGCCGGCGGGCCGTTCCCGCTGTCCGTGACCACCGCCGGTGGCACGGTCACGAAGCCGAACGTCTTCAGCTACACCAACGGCATCACGGTGACGCCGAAGAACTCGCCGAACAACCGGGCCGCGGGCACCGACCTCGACATCACCGGCGTCGGCTTCTCCGCGCTCGACTTCAGCGGCAACTCGTCCGGCGGCACGACCCCGGACAACGCCAAGGCGCACGTCTACCTGGTCCGCGGCGTCTACAACCCGACGGCCGGCTCGCCCGCCACGGTCAAGACCAACGCGCAGGTCGCCGAGTGCCTCGACGTCACGGTGGTGGACGACACCGAGCTCGTCTGCACGCTGTACACGCAGGGCAACGGCTTCGCCAACGCGAACACCACCCGGGCGCTCTCGGGCTGCACCGTCGCCTCCGGCGCCGCGGCCGTCCTCGGCTCGGCCAGCAGCACCAGCTGCACCTTCTCCTCGACGGACGTCGGCATGGCGGTGACCGGCACGGGCATCCCGACGGGCACCAGCATCCTGTCCTTCACGGACTCGACGCACGTGACGCTGTCGAAGAACACCACGGCGGCCGTGACGGCCATGACCCTGAACACCAACCGGGTCATCGCCGACGCGGCCACCACCGCCGGCTCGCCCACGCTGGGCACCTCGGCCGGCTCGACCTTCAACGCCGGTGACGTCGGCCGGTCCATCGCCGGTCCGGGCATCCCGAACGGAACGCGGATCCTGAGCGTCAGCGCCGGTGTGCCCACCCTGTCGAACGCGGCCACCGCGACCGCCTCGACCCCGTCGCTGACGCTGCACTCCGGCGTCCCGATCCCGAACGGCACCTACACCGTGACGGTCGTCAGCAGCGGCGCGATCGGCGCGCAGCTCAACGCCAACTACACGCAGTCGATCATTTCCAGCGGTTCGACCTTCACGGTCGCCGACTACCTGATGACGGTTGCCTGATCCATCGCGGAACAACGGCGGCCCGGAGTCCTCATGACTTCGGGCCGCCGCTCGCTTTGACGCCGGTACACCTTTGAATCCTGAACGATTCTCACAACCCTGCGCATTCGGAATGTTACGTTGAGTGAGCAGGCAAAGCCCGCGCGGCTGCCCGAAACAGTCGGCCGTCCAGCACCTGAGAGGACCCTGCTCAATGTTCTTCGCGCAATCCCGCCGCGCCAGGTTGGCCGGCACGGGCACCGCCGCGGCAACGCTGCTCAGCGCCGCATCGTTGATCGCCCTGCCGACGGCCGCCCACGCCGCCCCGGCCGCCACCGCGGTCACCATCACCTCCCCGACCGGCGGCAAGGTCGCCGCGGACACGGAGAAGCAGGTCATCATCATCACCGTCACCGGCCTGACCGGCGCGACCCTCGACGAGGGATCGGTGGAGAGCGTCGACCTCGGCGCCGACACCGACTGCCAAGGCCTCGACTTCTACATAGTGACCGCGGCGACCTCGCTGGCGGTCAAGACCCCCACCGGCGGCTGCGCCCCGACGTCCGGCGTCGCGTCCGAGACGATCGCGATCAACTTCGCCAACAGCGGCGGCACGCTCACCAAGGCCCTCTCCGGCCTGGTCTTCATCGCACCGCCGGCACTGGACAGCACAGCGCCGGTCGTCACCGAGAACAGCAGCGCGCTGAACTCCGCGGACCAGATCAAACGGTTCGTCTCGACCGGCGGCCAGTACGTCCGGGTCAAGGCGGACAGCAACTTCACGTTCAGCGGCGCGGCGAACTCGCTGTCCGCCAGCCTGGGCGGCAAGCCGCTGACCGAGGTCAAGGTCTACAAGAAGACCGACGGCACCCTGTTCACGACCGCGCCGTCGGGCACCACCGAGAACGGCAACTACTTCGTCGGCAAGACCGCCACCGGCATGACCAACGGCAACCTGTCCATCACGCACAATGGCGTCACCAAGACGTGGACCGCCACCGACCTCGGCACGAGCGTCGTCACGCTGCCCGTCGTCACGGCCATGACCCCGGCCTTCGGGAAGATCAACACCGCCACCACGGTCACGCTCACCGGTACCTTCACCGGCGCCACCGGCGTGACCTTCTGCGGCGTGGCCGGCACCACCTTCACGCTCAATACGGCCGGCACCTCGATCAGCGTCAAGACACCCACCAGCGGCATCGCCGACGACGCCGCCGGCCTGGGCAGCGGCGTCTTCTCCGGCGCGTGCGAGGTCAAGGTTGTCGCACCCGCGGGCAACAGCCTGCACAGCGCGGCGACCACCTTCTCGTTCCTCGCGGAGTAGCGGGTCCGGACACACGAAACGGCCCGGTCTCTCAAGAGACCGGGCCGTTGCCGCAAAGGTTTTGGCAGGCGAGGGCACACCATCGCGATATATGCGGGGGAACCACGAAATGTGTGCCCTCGCCTGCCGTGTAGACCCGCCCGATCCCTGGGGAGGACCGCCTGGCCGGAGGCGTTCGGAGTCGACGGAGGCATGTCGACAACCGTGCCCGGGCGGGTCTTTGTGTCGCGGTGACCGTGACACCTGGCGGGCATGCCCAGGTCACCGCTGAGATCAACGATCGTGCTAGAGAAAGGTTCCCCGGTTGCCGCCGGCGCGGTGCCAGCCGCCCCGCGAACGCTGCGGCGCACCGAGGTCGATCCGCCAGTCGGGCATCGTCCTGAGGCTGTACAGGTCGTGCCGGGCGGTCCAGGCCTCGTTCCACGGGCGCCGCGACGCGGCCTCGGCGTTCTCCGCGAGCCGGCGCGGCGCGCAGGGCCACTCCCGCCCGCACCAGATGCACTGGCCGTCGTCGTCCGACTCGTTGTGCCGGCTCAGGATCTGCGTGGCGTCGCGCCACAGCAGCCGATCGACGACGTCTGTTGGCTCGGACTGGTCGACACTGACCAACTTCCCTACCCCCAAACTCTGCGAGAACCTCCGGACGAAACGTTAAACAGTCCGGGTCCTCGCGTGGGCGGACAGCCTGTGCGATTCGCCCGCGACCACTCGAAAGGGGACGGCGTGGCGGCGGGCCATAATGGCGCCATGGACACCCCCCTGCTCCAGCGCATCCGCGACGCCGTCATCGGTGACGACCAGGTGATGTGGGGGCCCTACGGGGCGCGCAGGGTGACCTACGCCGACTACACAGCGTCAGGACGGGCGCTCGACTTCATCGAGCGGTTCATCCGTGACGAGGTGCTGCCGCGGTACGCCAACACCCACACCGAGTCCTCCGGCACCGGACTGCAGACGACCCGCCTGCGCGAGGACGCCCGCCAGATCGTCAACGACGCCGTGGGCGGCGACGCGGAGACGGTCGTCATCTTCACCGGGTCCGGCTCGACGGCCGCGATCGACAAGATGGTGCACATCCTGGGCCTGCGGGTGCCCGCCGAGCTCGACGACCGCTACGACCTGTCGGCGCACATCCCGCCCGCCGATCGCCCGGTGGTGTTCATCGGCCCGTTCGAGCATCACTCCAACGAGTTGCCGTGGCGGGAGTCCATCGCGGACGTCGTCGTCATCCCGGAGGATCACAACGGTCACATCGACCTGTCGCGCCTGCGGGCGGAGCTCGCGCGGCACGCCGACCGGCCGCTGAAGATCGGGTCGTTCTCCGCGGCCTCCAACGTCACCGGGATCGTGAGCGACACGCACGCGATCTCGGCGCTCCTGCACGAGCACGGCGCGCTGTCCTTCTGGGACTTCGCCGCCGCCGCGCCGTACGTCGACGTGGCCATGTACGGTCCGGGCCCCGGCCAGTACAAGGACGCGGTCTTCATCTCGCCGCACAAGTTCGCCGGCGGCCCCGGCACGCCGGGTGTCCTCGTCGTGCGCCGCGAGGTGCTGCGCAACCGCGTGCCCACCGTGCCCGGCGGCGGCACCGTCGACTACGTCAACCCGACCGACCACCACTACATCGCCGACGCCGCGCACCGCGAGGAGGGCGGCACACCGGCCATCGTCGAGTCCATCCGGGCCGGTCTCGTCTTCCAGCTCAAGCAGGCCGTCGGCACCGACGCCATCCGCGACCTCGAAGAAGGCTTCCTGCGCGAGGCGATCACCTCGTGGAAGACCAACCCCAACATCGAGATCCTCGGCAACCTGGACGCGTCGCGGCTGTCGATCGTGTCGTTCGTGGTGAAGCGCCCCGGCGGCCGCTACCTGCACCACAACTTCGTGGTGTCGCTGCTCAACGACCTGTTCGGCATCCAGTCCCGCGGCGGCTGCTCGTGCGCCGGCCCCTACGGCCACCGCCTCCTCGGCATCGACATCGAACGCTCGCAACGCTTCGAGCAGGAGATCATCGCCGGCTGTGAAGGCATCAAACCCGGCTGGGTGCGGGTCAGCTTCAACTACTTCATCTCCGGCACCGTCCTGCGCTACATCATCGACGCCGTGCACTTCGTGGCCACGAACGGGTGGGCGCTGCTGCCGCAGTACCGCTTCGACCCGTACACCGGCCTCTGGAAGCACAAGGACGGCCTGGTCGAACCCCCGCTGCGCCTCTCGGAGCTGCACTACGACGCCGACGGCGAGCTACGGTGGCCGTCCAGGCACGAACGCGCCCCGGAGTCGGCGCTCGCCGCGTACCTGGCCGAGGCCGCCACCATCGTGGCCGCGCTCGTACAGGACGACCAGCCCGACGGCGTGGTCTCCGCCAACTTCGAGGCGCTGCGCTGGTTCGACCTGCCCGCGGTATCCCTGACGGCGTCCTCACTGGGGCCTGCACCGGCGCCTTCACCGGCGCCTTCGTCCGGGCCTTCGCTTTCGGCATAACGGGGCATGGATGCGCGCCGGGCGGTGTTGCGCCCGGCATGGACCCTGAAACCGACGCGCTCGACGCGTACAGCCGGGTCGTCTCGGGCGTGGCGGCGACCCTCCTGCCGAGCGTGGCCAGCCTGACCGTGCGCAGCGCCCGCGGCGAGGGCGCCGGCTCCGCCGTCGTCTACACCCCTGACGGCTTCGTCCTCACCAGCGCCCACGTCGTGGCGGGCGCCGCCGGCGGCCTCGCCGAGTTCACCAACGGGGTGAGCAGCCGCTTCGACGTGGTCGGCGCCGACCCGCTCGCCGACCTGGCCGTCCTGCGCCTGCACGACACCGGCGTCCCGCCGGCCCCCCTCGGCAACGCCGACGACCTGCGCATCGGCCAGCTCGTCGTCGCCGTCGGCAACCCGCTCGGCCTGGCCGGCTCCGTCACCGCCGGCGTGGTCAGCGCCCTGGGCCGCTCCCTGCCCGTCCGCGACGGCCGCCACGTCCGCCTCATCGACGACGTCATCCAGACCGACGCCGCCCTCAACCCCGGCAACTCCGGCGGCGCCCTCGCCGACTCCACCGGCAAGGTCGTCGGCATCAACACCGCCGTCGCCGGCATCGGCCTCGGCCTCGCCGTGCCCGTCAACAGCACGACCCGCCTGATCATGTCCGAGCTCATGTCCACCGGAAAGGTCCGCCGCGCCTGGCTGGGCGTGGCCGGCACCCCCGTGACCCTCCCCCAGCCCCTCGCCACCCGGGTCGGCCAGCACAAGGGCCTCCGCCTGGTCGAGGTCGTCCCGGGCAGCCCGGCCGGCCAGTCCGGCCTCTACGTCGGCGACATCATCCTCACCGCCGCCGGCCGCCCCATCCTCTCCGTCCAGGACGTCCAGCGCCTCATGCTCGGCCCCGCCATCGGCCAGCGCCTCCAGATCACCGCCCTGCGCAAGTCCGCCCTGGTAGACGTCGTAGCCATCCCAGAACCCCTGACCTGACCCCGGACAACCCCCGGCATCCAGCCGCTCCCGAGAACAGATTGCTGTTCACCAGCGACGGCGGCGCGCCACAACATAAGTGCCTCAACGGCGGGGAAGAACCGTTCGGAGGTGCGGAGGTCACCCCAGACACGGCACCCACGGTGACCACGCCACCCATGCGCGCGGCCGAAGGTTGCGCGGAACCATCGGCCCAGCGCACGACGCCGCCCCCACACGGGCCGGACAACCGGAAGCGCCCCAGCACGAAGCCGCACCGAGCCTACGAGACGGCGGTGAAACAAAAGGCGCCCGCATGATCCCGAACGATTCCGGTGGCCGGAGCTACCAGAACCGCTCGGGATCGAAGGCGCGCGACGGTCCGGCTATGACAGGTGCGCGAGGAGGTCCTGCCTGGTGATGACGCCCGCGGGTTTGCCGTCGATGAGGACCACCGCGGCGTCGGCCTTCTCCAGCAGCGCCACGGCTTCGCTCACGGGCTGGCCGCCACCGATCATGGGCAGGGGGTCGCCCATGTGGCGTTCGACGATGTCGTGGAGGTGGGCCTGGCCGGTGAAGAGGGCGTCGAGCAGGTCGCGTTCGGCGATCGAGCCGGCCACCTCGCCGGTCACCACCGGGGGCTCGGCCTTCAGCACGGGGAGCTGGGAGACGCCGTACTCACGCATGTAGTCGATCGCGTCGCGGACGGTCTCGTTGGGGTGCACGTGGACCATCTGCGGCATGCGGCCGTCCTTGCCGACCAGGACATCGGCGACGGTGGGGAGCTCGGCGGCGGTGCGCAGGAAGCCGTAGCGGGCCATCCAGTCGTCGTTGAAGATCTTGCTGAGGTAGCCGCGGCCGCCGTCGGGGAGCAGGACGACCACGACGTCGTCGGGGCCGGCCTCGCGGGCGACCTTGAGCGCGGCGGCGACGGCCATGCCGCAGGAGCCGCCGACGAGCAGGCCTTCCTCGCGGGCCAGGCGGCGGGTCAGGTCGAAGGAGTCCTTGTCGGAGACCTCGACGATCTCGTCGCAGACCTCACGGTCGTACGTGGTGGGCCAGAAGTCCTCGCCGACGCCCTCGACCAGGTACGGCCGGCCGGTGCCACCGGAGTAGACGGAGCCTTCGGGGTCGGCGCCGACGATGCGGACGCTGCCGCCGGAGGCTTCCTTGAGGTAGCGGCCCACGCCGGAGATGGTGCCGCCGGTGCCGACGCCGGCCACGAAGTGGGTGACCTTGCCCGCCGTCTGCTCCCAGATCTCGGGTCCGGTGGTCTCGTAGTGGGAGCGGGGGTTGGCCGGGTTGGCGTACTGGTCGGGCTTCCACGCGCCGGGGATGTCGCGGGCCAGCCGGTCGGAGACGTTGTAGTAGGACCGCGGGTCCTCGGGGGCGACAGCGGTCGGGCAGACGACGACCTCGGCACCGTAGGCCCGGAGCACGTTCTGCTTGTCCTCGCTGACCTTGTCAGGGCAGACGAAGACGCACTTGTAGCCACGCAGCTGCGCGACGAGCGCGAGGCCGACCCCGGTGTTGCCGCTGGTCGGCTCGACGATCGTGCCTCCGGGCTTGAGCAGGCCGGCCTTCTCGGCGTCCTCGACCATGCGCAGCGCGATGCGGTCCTTCACGCTGCCGCCGGGATTGAGGTATTCGACCTTGGCCAGGACGGTGGCGGAGATCCCGTCCGTCACGTTGCGGAGACGGACGAGGGGCGTGTCGCCCACCAATTCGACGACGTTGTCGTAATAGCGCACCCGGCCAGCGTATAGCGCCCGCCGGAGCTACTTGACGACGTGCCCTGGAATCACGTTGTCGCGCTGCTTCTCCCACTCGAGGAAGCGCTCCAGCTCGTCGAGCAGGGCACCGGCGAAGTAGGTCGCCATCGCCAGGTCGTCGACGACGCCGAGGACCAGTAGGAACAGCTCCGGCACGGCGTCGATCGGGGAGATGATGTAGACGGCCGAGGCGGCCAGCAGCGCCAGCCGGGTGCCGCCGTCGTATTCGCCCTTGACCGTCGCTTTCACCATCCGCGGGAGGGCGCTGAGGCGCTTGCCGAGCCCGGGCGTGCCGGGCTTGAAGACCCTCAGCAGAGCCGTCCATGCCATCCGCCGTCGCAGCGCGCTGTCCGCCATGATCGCCGCCCTCTCTCGTCTGGCTATGAATGTAACGGTGTCTGTCACGAAGGGCTCGCGGTAGAAATGACGCATGCCGCGCGAAGGTTTGCTCGACTGCTACCGGCGGGCAACCGGAGGAGACCACCCCGGCTGGGACGATGATCCGGACCGGCGGGGTGCCGGTCCAGGTGGAGCTGACCCGCGGCCCGATCGGTCGGGATGAGGACGATCGGGATCTTTACCGAGAGAGGCGGATACTTGCGGAGTGGGGGTTAGCCTCGCCGAAGCGCAGCAGAGGGCGCTGAAAGACGGTGGGAGGCGGGAAAGGGCGATGGGCGGGTTGAAGCTTCGGTCGCAGCAGGTGCGGCGGATCGCCACGGCGGCGGCGGTCGGCGGCGGCGGTATCGCGGGTGCGAGCGCGCTGTTCTACGGGGTGGTCATCGGGCAGGCCCTGCTGGCCCGTCGCGTGATCCCCCAGGTCGTGAGCCCTCCCCCGCGCGCCGACGGCACCTATGGGGCGCACCTGCCCGGCGAGCCGATCCGCCTGGTCGTGCTCGGTGACTCCTCCGCCGCCGGTTATGGCGCCGAGCTGCCCAGCGAGACGTTCGCCGCGGCGGTCGCGGCCGGCCTGTCCCAGCAGCAGGAGCGTCCGGTGTGGATGCGCTGCCTCGCCGTCGTCGGCTGCGAGTCGCGTGGGCTGGTGCCACAGGTGGACGTGGCGCTTCGACACCGTCCCGACGTCGCGGTGATCTGCATCGGCGGCAATGACGTCACGCACCGGGTGAGTGTGCCGCTGGCGGTGCGGCACCTGGTCGACGCGGTGCGCCGGCTGCGGGCCGAGGGCATCCAGGTCGTCGTCGGCACCTGCCCCGACCTGGGCACGATCCGCCCGATCCAGCCGCCGCTGCGCTGGCTGGCCCGGCACTGGAGCCGGCAGATGGCGACGGCGCAGACGATCGCGGTGGTCGAGGCCGGCGGGCGGACCGTGTCGCTGGGCGACCTGCTCGGCGAGCTGTTCTACACCGAGCCGGACCGCATGTTCAGCTTCGACCGCTTCCACCCCTCCGGTGCCGGCTATCTGGCGGCCGCGCAGGCGGTGCTGCCGACGGTGATCGCGTCGCTGACCGAGCCCGAGGTGGCGGCGCCGCTGACCGTGGCGCTGAAGGCCGGCGAGGGTGTGCGGTCCCTGCCGCGGGCCGCCGCTGAGGCCGCCCAGCGTCCCGGCACCGAGGTCAGCGCCGCGCAGGTGGCCGGCAGCGAGCGCGGCCCGGCGGGCCGCTGGGCACAGCTGCGGCACCGCGTGTGGCATCGTCTGCCGCAGCAGGCGGCGCGGGAGCCCGACCGCACCGAGGACCGCTACCCTCAGGAGTCGACATGATCACGATCAAGCGGCTGGCGCGGATGGCCACGGTCACCGTGATCGCCGGCACGGTCGGCGGCGCCGCGGTCCTCGCGGCGCAGGCGATGGCAGCGCGGGCCCGTTCGTATGCCAAGCCCGACATGCGCCTGGCGATGCGGTCGTCGGTCGGCGCGGTGGGCAAGCCGCCGATGCGCCTGGTGCTGCTCGGCGACGCCACGGCGCTCGGGGTGGGCGTCGACCGGGTCGCCGACACCGTCGGCGGCCAGCTGGCGGCGCTGCTCGCGGAGGGCACGGCGGGCCGGCGGGTGGAGCTGTCCAGCGTCGCCGTCGCCGGGTCCCGCTCTTCCGACCTCGCGACGCAGGTGGCGCGGGCCCTGGTGGGTCCGGCTCCGGACGTCGCGGTCATCCTCGTGGGCACCAACGACGTGACGCACCTCGGTCGCGGCTCGGACGCCGCGGAGTATCTCGGGTCCGCCTGCCGGCGCCTGCGCGACGCCGGCATTCCCGTGGTCGTCGGCACCTGCCCGGACTTCGGGGCGCTGCGGGCGTTCGCGCCGCCGCTGCGGCAGCTGCTCGGCTGGCGCAGCCGGGGCGTGGCGAAGCAGCAGGCCACGGCCGCCGGGGCGGCCGGCGCGGTGGTCGTCGACCTGGGCGCGCGCACCGGCGCGGTGTTCCGGGCCGACGCGGGCACCCTGTGCCACGACGGCTTCCACCCGTCCGCCGACGGCTACCGGGTGTGGGCGCACGCCCTGCTGCCCGCGGTCGAGGAGGCGGCCTCCGTCCGGGGATACCTGCACTGAACGTGCACTGAATCTGCAGATTTCTCACAGGCGCTCGCCCGCCTCATTACCCTGCAGTAGCGTCGGTGGTATGCCGGAAGCTGTCATCGTCGCCACCGCCCGGTCCCCGATCGGCCGTGCCGCCAAGGGATCACTGCGCGACCTCCGCCCCGACGACCTCGCCGCGACCATCGTCCGCGCCGCGCTCGCCAAGGTCCCCGAGCTCGACCCGCGGGACATCGAAGACCTGTATCTCGGCTGCGGCCTGCCCGGCGGCGAGCAGGGCTTCAACATGGCCCGCGTGGTCGGCACCCTGCTCGGGTTCGACCACCTGCCGGGCGCCACCACCACCCGCTACTGCGCCTCCTCGCTGCAGACGACCCGGATGGCGTTCCACGCGATCAAGGCCGGCGAGGGCGACGTGTTCATCTCCGCCGGTGTCGAGTGCGTGTCACGCTTCGCCCGCGGCAACTCCGACGGCCTGCCGGCCGACGCGCAGGCCGCCGTCGGCGGCCCGTGGCAGAACCCGGCCTTCGCCGACGCGTACGCGCGCACCACCAAGCGTGCCGAGGGCGGCGGCGAGCCGTGGCACGACCCGCGCGAGGACGGCGCGCTGCCCGACATCTACGTCGCGATGGGCCAGACCGCCGAGAACCTCGCCGAGCTGGAGGGCGTCACCCGGGCCGACATGGACGAGTTCGGCGTCCGCTCGCAGAACCTCGCCGAGGAAGCGATCAAGAACGGCTTCTGGGCCCGCGAGATCACGCCGGTGACCACCCCCGACGGCACGGTCGTCTCCGCCGACGACGGCCCCCGCGCTGGGGTGACCCTGGAGGCGGTGGCCGGCCTGAAGCCCGTGTTCCGCCCCGACGGCAAGATCACCGCCGGCAACTGCTGCCCGCTCAACGACGGCGCCGCCGCGGTCGTCATCATGAGCGACGTCAAGGCCCGCGAGCTGGGCATCACGCCCCTCGCCCGGATCCTGTCGACCGGCGTCACCGCCATGTCGCCGGAGATCATGGGCATCGGCCCGGTCGAGGCGTCCCGCAGCGCGCTCAAGCGGGCCGGCATGAGCATCGCCGACGTCGACCTGGTCGAGATCAACGAGGCGTTCGCCGCGCAGGTCATCCCGTCGTACCGCCAGCTCGGCATCCCGGTCGAGAAGCTCAACGTCAACGGCGGAGCGATCGCGGTCGGCCACCCGTTCGGCATGACCGGCGCCCGGATCACCGGCACGCTGATCAACTCGCTGAACTGGCACGACAAGTCGATCGGCCTGGAGACCATGTGCGTCGGCGGCGGCCAGGGCATGGCCATGGTCATCGAGCGCCTGTCCTGAACCGCCATGATCCGGTAGACCCTGTGCACTCATGGGTGCACAAGGGTTACCGGATCATGAACGTCAGAGCTGCCCGCGCACGGCCTGGATCTTCTCGATCGCCTCGCCGGCCAGGATCGGGCCGCCGAAGCGGGCCAGGTCCGCCGCCACCACCTTCAGCTGGTCCGGCAGGGCGAGGTCGTTGTCGAGCCGGGGCACCGGCCGGCGCGGCCGGTGCTCCGCGTCGGCGGAGCGGTCCGCGAGCCACTGGACCAGGTCGTGGATCAGGTCGGCGCGCGGGACCCCGGACGCACCGGACGCCGCCCACCGGGGCGGCGTCCAGTGTCCGACCTGCCCGACCAGCCGGTCCACCGTCTCGGTGAGCGGGTCGGCGGGCTTCATCAGCGGCGCAGGTAGCTGAGCATGCGCAGGATCTCCCAGTACAGGAAGATCAGGCCGACGAGGATGCCGAAGGCGCAGTACCACGCGAACTTGTCCGGCAGCCCGTGCCGCACGCCCTGCTCGACGGCGTCGAAGTCGAGGACGAAGGTCAGCGCCCCGACGACGATGATCACGAGGCTGAACACGATCGGGAGCCAGCCGACGCTGCCGTCGGTGCTGTACTCCCGCAGGCCCAGGTTGATGCCGAACAGGTAGAACAGGTAGTTGGCCAGGCTCAGCACGACGACGCCGACGAGGGCGCCGATGACCATCTTCGTGAAGCGCGGCGTGGCCCGCAGGACCTGCAGCTTGTAGAGCAGCGCCATGATGCCGAAGATGCCGAACGTGCCGATGACGGCCTGGATGACGATGCCGCTGAAGGCGTGCTCATACCAGCGGCTGACCACGCCGAGCAGGATGCCCTGCAGGGCGGCATACGGCAGGATGAGCGCCGGGCTGGTGATCTGCCGGAACGAGATGACCAGGCCCAGGACCAGGCCCGCGATCAGCGACCCGAAGACCGCGATGGGCAGGATGGCGCTGGTGTCCGGGATGAGCGCCCACGCAGCGGCACCGAAGATGCCGGTGACCGCGAGCAGGGCGACGGTGCGCACGACGACGTCGTCGATCGTCATCGCCCGGGTGGCGGCCGGGGGCTGCGGCACCCCATAGCCGGACTGGGGATAGCCGTAGCCGGGCGGCGCGCCGAAGGTGGGCGGCGACGGTTGCTGTCGCGCCGCCTGACCAAGGCGGTTGAGCACCGGGTTCGAACTCTGCACGATCAGCCTCCAGGGGCGTCGCATTCATGTGTACGACCAGCGTACCGCGTGTGCCCCCGGCGAGTGGATCTCGGAATTCCGGGGGCACACGCAGTGCTACACGCCGAACGACTCGCAGCGACCGCCCGCGTTGGTGTTGTTGCCGCGACCGGCGGCCGCGGTGTCGGATCCGGCGCCGCAGTCGACGGCGTCGTTGCCGCTGCCGGTGCCGATCACGTCGTCGCCGGCGCCGGTGCTGACGGTGTTGTTGCCGTTGCCCGCGTCGACGCGGTCGTCGCCGGCGCCGGTGGTGACGCTGTCGTTGCCGGACCCGGTGACGACGACGTTGGTGCCGTCGCCGGCGCGGATGACGTTGTTGCCGCCGCCGGCCTCGATCCGGTCGTCGCCGCCGAGGGTGGTGATGACGTCGTTGCCGGGGCCGGTCACGACGCAGTCGGCGCCGCCACCGCCGGTGACGGTGTCGTTGCCGCCGCGGCCGAGGATGAGGTCGGCGCCGGCGGTGCCCGTGAGACGGTCGTTGCCGGTGGTGCCGACGATGACGTTGTCGACGGCCGGGCAGGTCAGGCCCGCCGCCGCGACGGTGACGGCGCCGGTGTGCCGGATGCCGGCCATCGTGGCGGTGAAGGCGAGGGTGCCGCCGGCCGGGACGCTGAACGTGACCGGCGCGGACCGGACGGTCACCGCGACGGTCGCCGCCTCGCCGGACAGGGTGGCCACGCCGACCACACCGGTCAGCTCGTAGGCGCCCTCACCGAGGCGGATCGCCGCGTCGCTGCCGGTCAGCTGGACGACGGCGGGCGTCGTACCGGCGCCGACGTCGAACCGGACGGACCCCGCGGATCCGGCGGACACCGTGACGTCGCGGTCCCCCCGGTCGAGACGGCCGGCGACACCACCGAGCGCGAACGTGCCGTTCAGCGGGTCGGCGGGCGCCGGGTCGACGGCGTCGAGGATGCCGTCGTCGTCGGCGTCCAGGTCGACGCAGGTGATCGTGCCGGCGCGCAGGGCGTGCCCGTCGGTGCCGCTGTCGTCGGACCACACGACCGGCTTGCCGCCGGCGACGCACGCCGACTGCGGCGTGATCGCGAAGCCCTCGTTGTTGAGGTTCGGCATACCGGCGGGCCGCTCGTAGAGGCCGTCGACGGCGAACGCGCCGGCGGTCACCCCGAGCGTGGCGACCCGGCCGTTGCAGGTGTCGTCGCAGACCGCCCACAGGTGCCCGGTCTCCGGCTCGAACTCCAGGTCCATCACCGACGGGAAGCCGCTGGCGAACGTCGCGATCCGTGTGTAGGCGCCGCCGGGCGCGAGCGCGTAGGCGTAGACGCTGCCGTTGGCCTCCAGGCCGACGAGGAAGAGGCCGTCGCCGTGGCTCGGGTACGCGGCCGGGTCGTACGCGGCGCCGGTCCGCTGGTCGGTGAACCCGCGGGCGGTGAGGTACGCGTCCGGCACCCAGGTGATCGCCTCGAGACCGCTGTTGGGCGCGACGGCCGGCAGGTCGGCGGTGAGGTTCCACTCGGCGTTCGCGGTGCCGCTGACGCCGTCGTACCGCTCGATCG
The DNA here is from genome assembly GCF_055586325.1 of Dactylosporangium sp. NPDC051087. Classification (NCBI taxonomy): domain Bacteria; kingdom Bacillati; phylum Actinomycetota; class Actinomycetes; order Micromonosporales; family Micromonosporaceae; genus Dactylosporangium; species Dactylosporangium sp. NPDC051087. Next base: position 181,301 of record NZ_JBVJIJ010000005.1, read on the forward strand.
TGGGCTTGCTCACGCCGCTCGCGGCGTTGTTCCGCTCGGTCGACACGTAGAGGCCGTCCGGCCGCCAGACGACGCCCTCGGCGTCGACGTCACCGGTGCCGTCCGCGTAGTGCAGGACCGTGGTCGTCGCCGGCGTCCACGCCGTGCCGTCCCAGGTCAGGCGGTACAGCGTGCCGGGGCCGTTCTTGACCGCCCACAGCACCGAGGCGTCCTGGAACGCCAGTCCGCTCATGTTGCCGCCGAACTCGCCGGACCGGTCGGCGGTGCTGACGGCGGCGCCGCCCGGCCATGCCGCGGCGGGCGTCTGCCCCGCGCACGCGTTGGCCGCGCCGCGCGTCGAGGCCGTCGTGGCGGCGAACTCGCCGGTGCCGTCCGGGCAGCGGCCGTAGGTGATCGCCGCGTGCGCCGTCCAGGTGTACGAGTCGACCAGCGTCACCCCGTCGGCGGCGAAGAGCCGGGCCGAGTCGGCGGCGCCGAGCCCGAACACCGGGTCGACGTCCAGCGCCACGTACGCGCCGGGGGCGAGGACCGTGCCGGCGGCGATGGTGAACACGTGCGTGTCGTCGTTGTCCTTGACCAGCCACCCGGACACGTCCACGGCGACGGGGGCGGTGTTGAGCAGCTCGACCCAGTCGCCCGGGGTGCCGCCGTTGGACTCGACCTCGTTGATCCGCACCTTGGACGCGGGGGTGGCGCAGTCGTTGGCCGCGCCGCGGGTCGACGACGCGGACGTCCCGAAGGCACCGACGCCGTCCGGGCAGCGGCCGTCGGTCGTCGCCGCGTGCGCCGTCCACGTGTACGAGTCGACCAGCGTCACCCCGTCGGCGGCGAAGAGCCGGGCCGAGTCGGCGGCGCCGAGCCCGAACACCGGGTCCACGTCGACCACCAGATAGCCGCCCGGCGCGATGCTCGTACCGGCGGCGATGGTGAACACGTGCGTGTCGTCGTTGTCCTTGACCAGCCACCCGGACACGTCCACCGCGGCCGGGGCGGTGTTCACCAGCTCGACCCAGTCGCCGGGCGTGCCGCCGTTGGACTCAACCTCGTTGATATGGATGGCGGGCACGTCCGCCGCGGTCGCCGAGGTGGTCGCGACGGCGATTCCGGCTAAAGCGGGCAGGAATGCAAGAATCACTCGGAATGGGGTGCGCAATGTGGCCGGTCCTTCGCGGGAAAGGTGTTTCCCGCGAGCCTCGACCACGAGGACGACCAGCATGTGAACGCACGGCGAAGCAAAAGTGCCCGGGGCGGGGTTCGAACCCGCACGCCTCGCGGCAGCCGCTTTTAAGGCGGCCGTGTCTGCCGTTCCACCACCCGGGCGTTGAAACGCGTCTCACGGTAGTCCGTCCGACGAACCCTCAACACCGACAAGGGGACCGCCGTTACTGTCATCCGGGTGAGCAGCCCCCCACTGACCGACGAGGTTGAAATGGCGCCTCCGGAGACCTTGACAAATGAAGGTCAACCGATGCAGGGGCGGAGGCGCTGGCTGATCGACGCCGGCGTGGGGCTGCTCTTCGTGCTCGCCGCCGCGCTGCTGGCGCACCGCCTGTGGCCTTCGCCGGCCGGGCGGGTGCTCGCCCTCAACCCCAGTGACCAGGCCCTCGACGAGTGGTTCCTCGCCTATGCCACCCGAGCCTACCGCGGCGACCTCACCCTCGTGACCGGCATGCTCAACGCGCCCGAAGGGGTCAACCTCCTCGCGAACGCCTCGCTCATCGGCATGGGGGTGCTGCTCGCACCGGTCACCCTGGCGTTCGGGGCGCCGGTCACGTTCGCCGTGCTGGTCGCCGGCAACCTCGCCGCGACGGGGATCGGCTGGTACCTGCTGTTCGCCCGCACGCTGGCGATGCACCGGGCCGGCGCGGTGATCGGCGCCGCGTTCGCCGCGTTCGCTCCCGGCATGGTGTCGCAGTCCAACGCGCACCTGCACATGACGGCCGCCTGGCTGGTGCCGCCGATCGTCTGGTGTGTCGTGCGCCTCGCCCACCAGACGGACGTGACGTGGCGCACCGTGCGGACCGGGCTGCTGCTCGGCGCCCTGGTCACCGCGCAGTTCTTCGTCGGCGAGGAGGTGCTCTTCCTCGCCGCGGTGACCCTCGCGATCTTCACGCTCGTGTTCGTCGTCGCGGCCCGGCCGCGGCTGCGGCTGGTGGCGCCGCCGTTCATCCTCGGCCTGGGCATCGGCGCCGGGCTCGCCGCGGCGCTGCTGGCCTACCCGCTGTGGCTGCAGTTCAACGGGCCGCAGAGCGCCAAGGGCGGGGTCTTCCAGCCGGGCTTCTTCTCCGCCGACCTGTTCAGCTTCACCGCCATCTCACCGCTGTCCCTGGCCGGCGACGACAGCGCCGCGCGCCTGGTCAGCGGGCCCGCGGAGTACACCACCTTCTTCGGCGCGCCGGTGCTGCTCGTCGCGCTCGGGGCGACCGTCTGGATGTGGCGGCGGCCGGCGGTCGTCGCGTCGGCCGTGACCGCGGTCGTGCTGTGCCTCTTCGCGCTGGGGCCGTGGATCGTCGTGGACGACGAGACCACCGAGCAGCGGGGGCCGTTCGCGCTGCTGTCGGGGCTTCCGGTGATCGAGTCGGCGCTGCCGACGCGGTTCGCCCTGGCCGCGATCCCGCTGCTCGCCGTGATCCTGGCGCGGGTCGTCCACGCGGCGATCACGCAGACGGAGACGCTGCGGATGCTCGTGCCGGTCGCGGTGGTCGCGGCCCTCGTGCCCCTCGCCCCGGCGCCGCTGCCGGTGACCGACCGGGCGCCCGTGCCGCGGTTCTTCACCGAGGGGTACTGGCGGATGTACGCGCCCGAGGACGGCGTCGTGGTGCCCGTGCCGCTGCCCGACCCCCGCGAGCCGGACGCGATGCGGTGGGCGGCGGCGACCGACGTGCGGATCGCCACACCGCAGGGCTGGTTCATCGGGCCGTACGGCAAGAACGGCGCGGCAGCGGTCGGCGTCTACCCACGGCCGACGTCGCAGCTGCTGACGCGGGTCGCGAAGTCCGGCGCCGCCGCGCCCGTCACCGACCAGGACCGCTCGGCGGTGACCCGGGACATCGCCTACTGGAAGGCGGCGTCCTTCGTGCTGGACGAGCGGCACCCGCACGCCGGGGCGCTCAAGCAGACCATGGACGGGCTGCTCGGCCCCGGCGAACGGGTGTCGGACGTCTGGGTCTGGCGCGCGCCTTAAGGCGTGTTTGGTCAGTGGATGCCGGGCTGCGGCGGGCCCAGACGCCGCCTGGAACCACGCCGGTCACACCCGGATACAACACCGGTATCCAGGCGCGCCCGGCGCGGCCCCAGCCGACGCCTGGACCTCGCCTCGCTCCGACCCCACTGACCAAACACGCCTTAGGCCGCTTTCCTGCCCTCGGACTTCGCCGGGTGCAGCGGGATCGGCGGGGCCACCGTCAGGAACGGCTCACGCGGGTCGTGCAGCGATCCCAGCGCGACGACCTCACGGCGCAGCACCAGCTGCAGCGTCCAGTCGACCAGCACCCGGATCTTGCGGTTGAGCGTGGGGATCCTGCTCAGGTGGTACGACCGGTGCATGAACCACGCGGGAAGGCCACGGACCTTCACCCCGTAGACGTGCGCCACGCCCTTGTAGAGGCCGAGACCGGCGACCGACCCGACATGCTTGTGCTTGTAGTCGACCGGCGCGCGGCCACGCACGACGGCGGCGATGTTGTCGGCGAGCTTCGAGGCCTGGCGGACCGCGTGCTGCGCGCTCGGCGAGCACAGCGCCCCCGGCACCTTCGACGTGAGGTCCGGCACTGCGGCGCAGTCACCGGCGCTCCACGCCCCCTCGACGACCTTGCCGCCGGCGTCGACGACCTGCAGCGTGGGCACGCAGGTGATCGCGCCGCGCTGGGTCCGCGGCAGGTCCGTGTCCTCCAGCATCGGGTGCGGCTTGACCCCCGCCGTCCACACGATCGTGTCGGCGGGGAACTCGTCGCCGTCGGACAGCTTCACGATCCCGTCGACGCACGACTCGAGCCGCGTGCCGAGCCGGATGTCGATCGCCCGGCGGGTCAGCTGCACCACCGTGTAGGCGCCCATCTCCGGCCCGACCTCGGGCAGGATGCGCTGCGCCGCCTCGACGAGCACGAACCGCACGTCGTCCTGCGGGATCTCCGGGTAGTAGCGCAGCGCGCCCCGGACCATGTCCTCCATCTCGGCGAGCGCCTCGATCCCGGCGTACCCACCGCCGACGAACACGAAGGTCAGCGCCCGCTTACGGGTCGCCGGGTCGCTCGTGGTCGCCGCCACGTCGAGCCGGTCCAGCACGCTGTTGCGCAGGAAGATGGCCTCACCGATGGTCTTGAAGCCGACCGCGTGCTCGCGCAACCCGGGGATCGGCAACGTCCTGGACACCGAACCCGGCGCCACGACGATGTGGTCGTACGGCACTTCGCGCGCCGGCCCGACGATCGGCTGGACGATCGCCACCTTGCGGGCGTGCTCGATCCGGGTGACCTCACCGGAGAGCACATGGCAGCGCTTGAGCTCGCGCCGCAGCGGCACGACCGTGTGCCGCGGGGAGATGTTGCCGGCCGCCGACTCCGGCAGGAACGGCTGATACGTCATGTGCGGCTGAGGGTCGACAACAGTCACCTCGGCCTCGTGCCGGTGCAGCTTCTTGGACAAGCGCAGAGCGGCGTAGAGCCCGACGTGTCCGGCACCGACGATCAGGATTCGCTTAGCAGCCACACCAACAACGCTAGCCGCGAACACCCCTCATCTTCAGTCAGGCCACAGACATGTAACGACCGTTACGCAGGCTGTAACCGCAGTCACTGTAAATCCCCCACCGCTGCCGCGGCGGGGCCCGGCGGGGATTCTCACCCGCAGAGCGAGCGGCGCGTGCACGCCGCATCCCGGTGGTCGCCTGCCGTCTGGGACCGCCTACAGGCTGCCTTTATCGATCATCGCGATGTGCCCGCCCGCCGTCTCGAACCGCGACACCTGCCGGCAAGGAATCAGACACCAAATGCATTCACCGCCGCGCCGCAAGACCGTGAAAGACCTCCCCCACATCTCCGGTATTTCAATGCCATTGCCGCTGGGCAGCCATGACGTGCAGCGTGCCACCTGCCGCCGCAAACCCCCTGTGTCGAGCAGGCCGAGCAGGTCGACGATCTCCGCGGTCGGGACGTATCCGCGGTGACCGTTAAGGCCGGCCAGGACGGCGGGCGACCACAGGATGCGGCGCGCACGCGCCGCTCCCCCCTGCCTCGCGCCTCGGCGCGGGCAGTGCGTCGCGGAGCGGCGCATTGGGGTGCGGGTGAGAATCCCCGCCGGGCCCCGCCGCGACAGCGGTGGGGGGAATTACGGCGCTTTGCGGGTGATCAGCCAGGCGAGAGCGGCGGCGGTCAGGACGCCGAGAAGGGAGGCGGCCAGGAAGACGGGGCCGATGACCGCTTTGACGACGGCCAGCAGCAGGACGCTGACGAGGGCGCTGGCGCTGACGATGGCGACCGCGCGCAGGAGCCAGGCGAAGATGACGCCCGGGGAGACGATGGCGTCGTACGGCAGGGCGGCGGCCAGGGCGGCCAGCGAGTGCATCAGGTAGAGCACCGTGGCCAGGGCGATCAGGCGCGGGACGGTGACGACCTCGCCGTAGCTGTAGGTGCCCAGCAGCCAGCCGAACGCGCACAGCAGGATCGCCAGGCCGACCAGCCGGGTACGGGGAAAGACCGCGGGCAGCGCGGACAGCAGCGCGAGGGGCAGCAGCGCGGCGGGGCGCAGGATGACCTCGGCGGGGAAGGAGATGAAGGCCGCGACGAGCGTGAGCAGGAACACGGCGAAGCGGACCAGCAGCGGCCCGGCGGCGGCGCGTTCGAGCATGTCCTTGACCCGGCCCAGGCGGGTGAGCAGGGCGTCCTGCAGCTCTTCGATCATTTGGTGACCGTCCGGGACAGGGCGACGCGGGCGACGCCGCGCAGGACCTCGTCGAGGCTGCCGGCGCCGCCCCAGGGGACGACGGGGACGCCGTGCTCGCGGAGCTGGCCGATGACGCTGTCGCGTTCGAGGAGCCAGAGGCGGTGGGCGACTGGGCCCCACGGGCCGGTGCCGCGCAGCGCGGCGGCGGGCTCGGTGAGGGTGTCGACGGCGACGACGAAGCGGCCGGCGCGGGCGAGGTTGGCGAGCATCGACGCGGAGCGCGGGTCCAGCAGCGGGGTGAGGACCATGACGAGCGCGTTGTGCTGGACCATGTGCGGGCCGAAGACGGACGGCGGCGGCTCGTCGGCGACCTGGGCGGGGCTGATGTCGAGCAGCCATTCGAGCGTCGTCATGTAGTGCCGGCGGCCGCTGGCGGGGCGCAGCTGGCGGATCTGGCCGCCGTACTGCAGCAGCGCCACCCGGTCGCCGCGGCGCAGGTAGTGCTCGGCGATGCCGGCGGCGGCGCGGACCGTGGTGTCCAGGACGGAGGCGCGGCCGTCGATGCCGCCGGAGCGGCCCGCCTCGTGCAGCGCGTCGAGCAGGACGACGACCTCGGCGTCGCGGTCTGAGAGGGTGCTGACGACGTGCAGCTCACGGGTGCGCAGGGAGACGCGCCAGTCGATGCGCCGCAGCCGGTCGCCGGAGCCGAAGCGGCGCACCCCGGCCAGCTCGCCGCCTTCGCCCGGGCGGCGGGAGCGGTGGCCGCCGACGTGCCCGGCGGCGCGCGGCATGGCCTCGGCGGCGTCGAAGTGCTCGATCGCCGGATACGCCTTGATCGGCAGCGCCGGCGCCTGTACGGGGCGGCTGATGAGCAGACCGTCGGCGGCGAATCCGTGCGCGTCGACGGGGCCGAGCGGGTGCCGTCCCCAGCGCATGACCCTGCCGTGCAGGTCGACAGAGGCGATCGTGCCCGGGTCGACGTTCACGGCGTACGGCCGGTCGCTGTGCTCCAGGCGGACCCAGCGGGGCACGGTGAGGCGCACCACGACGAGGTCGAAGCCGCCCGGGTTGGGGTTGCCGACGCCGACGCTGACGTCGAGCTCGGCGCCCTCGACCACGAAGGGCTCGCCGGCGGTGACCTCCAGGGTCGGCGCGCGGCCGGGCCGGCGCAGCAGCGACAGGGCGGTGCCGAGGGCGAACGGCGTGGCGAGCACGACCAGGTCGAACCGGCCGATGAGGACGGCGACGAAGACGAGCACGCCGGCGACGAGGACGGCCCGGCCGAGGGCGCGGGTCGGTTCGAAGGCGCGCGCGTGCGACCGCGCGCCGCCTCCGCGGGGTGCCGCCGCGCGGGGCTCGGCGGCACGTGGTGCTGCCGCGCGGCGCCCGGCGGCGCGCGGTGAGGGACGACTCTCAGCCACGCCTTCCGCCGTAGGTGGGCAGCGCGCCGCTGGCCGGGGCCGGGGTCTGCGCGAGCACCTCGCCCACGACGGCCCTGGGGTCGATGCGCTTGAGCCACATCTCGGGCAGGAGCGTGATGCGGTGCGCGAGGGCCGGCACGGCGACGGCCTTGACGTCCTCGGGGATGACGTAGTCGCGGCCGCTGAGCGCGGCGGCGGCCCGGGCGAGCAGCAGCAGCGCGAGCGAGCCGCGGGGCGAGGCGCCGACGAGGACCTGCGGGTGGGAGCGGGTCGCGGCGGCGAGGGAGACGATGTACCGCCCGATCGAGTCCTCGACGCTGACGTCCTCCAGGGCGCCCTGCATGGCGAGGAGGGTCTCGGAGTCCACGACGGGCTCGATGACCGCCTCCTCCTGGCGGCGGCTCATCCTGCGGCGCAGGACCTCCCACTCCTCGTCGGCCTCCGGGTACCCGAACGAGACCCGGAGCAGGAAGCGGTCGAGCTGGGCCTCGGGCAGCGGGTAGGTGCCCTCGTACTCGATCGGGTTGGCGGTGGCGAGGACGTGGAACGGCGGGTCGAGCCGGTAGGTGGCGCCCTCGACCGAGACCTGCCGCTCCTGCATCGCCTCCAGCAGCGCCGACTGCGTCTTCGGCGGGGTGCGGTTGATCTCGTCGGCGAGCAGCAGGTTGGTGAAGACCGGCCCGGCGCGGAACGTGAACTCGTGCGAGCGCTGGTCGTAGAGGAACGACCCGGTCACGTCGGCGGGCAGCAGGTCGGGGGTGAACTGCAGGCGGCGGAAGCCGATGCCGAGCGCCTGCGCGAACGACCGCGCGGTCAGCGTCTTGGCCAGGCCCGGCAGGTCCTCCAGCAGCACGTGCCCGCCGGCGAGGATCCCGGCCAGGACCAGCTCCAGGGAGTCGCGCTTGCCGACGACCACCGTGCCGACCTGGTCGAGGACCACCTTGGCGATCCGGCCAACCTCGGCCGGTGCGAGCGTCTTCATAGCTCCTCCACCTTCGCGACGATCGATGCTACGTCCCCTGGGCTCGGCACGCGCGACGGCGGCTGGTGCAGCAGCGTCCACAGCTCCTCCCCCAGCAGTGCCCGGGCCTGTCTCGGCGAGCCGGCCAGGGTGATGCCGTGCCGCTGGCGCAGCCTGGTGTCGACCAGGTCGGCGATGCGGGGCACGACGAGGGCGCCGAAGCGCTTCGCGTCGCGCTCGCCCCAGACCAGGCGGTCCTCCCACCGGCCGACGGCGAGGCGCAGGCCGTCCAGGACCGGGACGCCGTCGAGGACCTCGCCGGTGCGCCGCGTCCTGGCCAGGGCCCTCTTCTTCGCCAGGGTCGGCGGCCGGACCGGGGTGAGGCCCCGGCCGGTGACGGTGGCCGGCAGCTCGTCGGCGTGGACCTGCCGCAGCGCCTCCTGGATGATGCCGGTCGCCAGGATGCCGAGGAAGACCAGCGGGTACGAGACGGTCAGGCCCACCACGTACAGCAGCCCCCACCCGACCGTGGTGAGCGCGAACGCGATGAAGAGCCGGCGGATCCACCACCGGGTGTCGTACGGCCGGGACGGCCGCCGCACGGGACGGGGATCCGCGGCGACGGCGGTGCGTCCGGCGTCGAAGAGCTCCTCGAGGCTGACCATCTCGTCGGGGTTACGCGCCACTGACGGCACCTCCACGCAGCGCGAGCTCGGTGCGCAACTGCCGCAGCGCCTCGATCGCGCCCTGGCGGGAGCGTTCGTCGACGGGATGGGTGGCGTACCGGGCCTCGCGGTAGACGAAGGCGAGCCCTTCGAGCGTCGGCCGGGTGACCTGGTGCCCGGCGAGGAGGCGGGTGACCAGGTCGGTGGGGCTGTCGCCGGTCTCCCGCGGGGTGCCGGCGGCCGCGGCGGCCCGCTCCAGGCGCACCCAGCAGGCGATGACGGCGCGCCGTGGATCGGTGTCGGTGTCCGACAGCTCGACGATGCCGGCGTCGACCGCGGCGAGCACCTCGGCGCCGCCGTCGCCTGCCATCGGCGTCGGCTGCTTGGGCTCGACGAAGAGCCGGGCCTTGCGCTTGGGGCCGGAGTTGCGCAGCAGCGACCAGGCGAGCCAGCCGACGAGGACCACGACGACCAGCAGGCACAGGATGCCGGCGGTGTACGCCACCCAGTCCGGCAGCGTGAACGCGGAGCTCTCCGGTGCGCCGGACCCGATCACCTCGGCGGTCGGCAGGACCTCCGACGTCGGGGACGCCTGCGGCGGCGTGGCGGCGAGGTCCGGCACCGGCACCTTGCTGATCTCCGGGGAGGAGGTGGCCGCGGCCGCGGCGGCGATCCCGAGGACGGCGACGACGGCGAGCACCGGCAACCAGCGGTTGAAGGTGCGGTCCATGACATCCCGTCGGTCAGTGTCATCCGATCCCGGCGAGTGCCTTCGCACGGGTGAAAATCTCGTCCAGCATTCCTGGCGTGAGCCTGCCGGTAAAGGTGTTCTGCTGGCTCACGTGGTAACAACCGAGCAACGCGGGGGTGCCGCCGGCCTGCCAAGGGGTGTCGCCGACGCTCCACAGGGCGCCGTGGCCGAACGGTACCTTCCGTGCCGGTGCTACACCGTAGACGGCGCGCAGGGCGGGCCAGAACGCGGCCCACGCGAATGCCCCGAGCGCGATGACGACCCGCAGCTCAGGGCGGATCAGGGCGAGCTCGCGGTGCAGGTAGGGCGCGCAGGTGTCGCGCTCCAGGGGCGTCGGCTTGTTGTCCGGCGGCGCGCACCGCACCGCGGCGAAGATGCGAGTGCCGGTCAGGGTGAGGCCGTCGTCGCGGCTGACGCTGGTCGGCTGGTTGGCGAGACCGGCCCGGTGCATGGCGGCGAACAGCACGTCACCGGACCGGTCGCCGGTGAAGATGCGACCGGTCCGGTTCCCCCCGTGTGCGGCTGGCGCCAGGCCGAGGATGGCCAGCCGCGCGTCGTGGGCGCCGAAGCCGGGGACGGGACGGCCCCAGTACTCCTCGTCGCGGAAGGCGGCGCGTTTCGTCGCCGCGACCTCCTCGCGCCAGGCGACCAGCCGGGGGCACCGCCGGCAGTCGCAGATCTCGGCGTCGAGGCGGTCAAGGGCGTCCGTCACGCCCCCAAAACTAACTGGACGGGCTCGGCGACACCGACACGGACGTGGACACGGATGCGGACGGGGACGGGCTGGGCGAGGCCGGCACCGGCGTGGAAGGGCCGGGTGCCGACGGCACGGTCTCCGAGGGCTCCGCGGTCTCGCCGGGGCGGCCGGTGCGCAGGCACAGCGGGTAGCTGGCCGGCTTCTCCTCGGGGCCGGTCACGCACCGCCAGTAGTCGCCGACCTGGATCGGGTTGCCGTTCTGGTCGTACAGCGTGATGCGGTCCAGCTGGCGGCCCTGCTCATCGACGGGGAAGACGTTGGTCACCCCGTCGAACGGGCTGCCGCCGGTCGGGTAGTAGCCCTGCGGCTCGCCCCCGCGCAGGATGCTCGGCGCGCTGAAGATGACGAACAGGGCACCGACGACGGCGACCGCGGTGCCCGCGAACCCGATCCAGCGCGGCACCCGGGGCACGCCCGTGGCGCCCATGCGGATCGAGACGACGATCGCGACGGCGACGATCAGCCATCCGAGCGGGTCGTCGAAGCGCTCGGTGGGCAGGATGTCGACGGCGAAGATCAGCATCACGACCGCCACCGCGCGGGCGACCCACCACGCCGGGCGCAGCAGCCGCAGGAACTGGGTGGCCCGCGGGTAGCCGATGAGCCTCCCGGCGCGCTGGTCGAGCTCCGGCAGCGCCGCGACGAGCCGCTCGTAGTAGACGACGATCGGCACCCGGTCGGCGTCCTTGCCCGGAACGGCCTCGAGACCGGCGGCGGCGCGCAGCTCGGCGGCGTAGGTGGCCGGCGGGCCGAGCCGGTCGACGAGCGGGCCGCCCTGCTCCGCGAGCACCTCGGCGAAGTGCGCCGGCAGGTCCTCCAGGAGCTCGTCGCGGGCCTCCTGGGGAAGGTCGGCGAGGGCCGCGGCCACCCGCTCGTAGTAGTAGTCGATCTCGATGGTGCCCGGCGAGGTCACGACGTCTCCCCGATCAGCTGGTCCATGGTCGTGGCGAAGCCCCGCCACACCTTCCCGGAGGCGCTGAGCTGGGTCCGGCCGGCGGCGTTCAGCGCGTAGTACTTGCGGTGCGGCCCCGACTCGCTGGGGACCACGTAGGTGGTGAGCATCCCGGCCTGGAAGAGCCGGCGCAGGGTGCCATACACGGAGGCGTCGCCGACCTCGTCGAGCCCGGCGGACCGCAGCCGGCGCAGGATGTCGTAGCCGTATCCGTCCTCGTCCCGCAGGACCGCGAGCACGGCCAGGTCGAGGACCCCTTTGAGCAGCTGGGTGGTGTCCACGTGAAGCAGAGTAGTACGCAATGCACAGTACTATCAAGTAAAGAATGGGCGGCCCGCGTGTCGCGGACCGCCCTTCCTGCGCCTGGGAGCGCGCTACTTCGCGGGGGCGAGGCAGAGCGCCTGGCCGTCCGCGGGGTCGGTGCCCTGCCAGAGCACGGACTCAGCACCCTTGTCGATGTAGTCGTCGCAGACGGTCGTGCCGGTCTTGAGCGCATCAGCCCGGGCGACGCCGTCCTTGATGCCGATGACCTTGTACTTCGCCTTGCCGTCGGTGCACTTGACGATGTTGAGGTCGACCTCTTTGGTGTTCGTGCCGGTGATCTCGTCACCCGCGAGGCAGTCGCCGACCTTGGCGTTGGTCGAGCTGTCCTTGGTCGCATACCAGATCACGGCGCCGCACCCGACGCACAGCACGGCCAGGACCGCGACGATGATCAGGATCACCTTGCCGGCCTTGCCCCGGCGGGGCGGGGGCGGCGGGGCACCGAAAGGAGCACCGGGAGCACCGAAGGGCGGCTGGTCGCCGTACTGCGGAGGGCCACCGAACGGCGGCTGCTCACCGTACTGCGGGGCGCCACCGTACTGCGGCTGCTGCCCGTACTGCGGCTGTTGCCCGTACTGCGGCGGCTGCTGCCCATATGGGTCACCGCCACCGGGGGGCGGCGGATAGCCGCCGGGTGGCGGGTACTGGTCTGACATGTGGATCCTTTCGGGGATATGCCGCAAAGATCACCCTATCGTGCCGTTCAGGCCCGGAGGAGAGGGCTCACGATAACCGCAGACGGGTGATGCTCACAGTCAAGTGCGCGCTCGTATTACGGTGTGCGCCGTGACCGATCTGTTGAAACGTCTCGCCTCGGCGCCCGGCGTCTACCGGGGGCGCGGCGACGGACTGGAGTCGGGGCCGTTCGTCGCCCGCATCAAGGTGACCTCGGTCGTGCGCGGAAACGCGATAACGCTCGATTACGAGGCGGTCAGCGACAGCAAGGGCCTGCAACACGTTGAGCACACCATCCTCACGGCGAGTGAGGCCGGACGGCTCGAACTGCACGTCACCTGCCTGGAACTGCCCGGTGTGACCCGTTTTGTGGAGCACGACGCCGGCGTGTTCAGCGCATACGAGGGACCCATGCCCGCGAAGATCATCATGACGATGCCGGCGGAGGGCGTGCTCACCTACGGCTGGTGGTGGTCCCGCGACGACGCCGAGCCGCGCGAGCAGTCCCGTGCCGAGGTGCGCCGCACCGGCTGACCGCCGCTGATCGGGGCCCGGTCAGGACTGACGTATACACGACATCGCGACACCGTCCAGGATGTCCGACTCGGAGGCGACGACCGCCTCGGCGCCGGACCGCTCCAGGATGATGCGCAGGATCAGCGCCCCGGCGCCGATCACGTCGGCGCGCCCCGGGTGCATGACCGCGTTGGCGAGCCGCTCCTGCGGCGTGGCCGCCAGCAGGTCCGCGGTCACCTTCGCCACGTCGGCGGTGGAGACCCGGGCCCGGTGGATATGCTCCGGCACGTATTCGGTCAGGCCCAGCGCCAAGGCGGTCACCGTGGTCACCGACCCGGCCAGCCCGACGAACGTGCGGGCCCGCCCGGCGTCGACCGCCGCCAGCGCCCGGTCGACGGCCCCGATGATGTCCTTCTCGGCGGCCGCGATCTGCGCCGGCGTCGGCGGGTGGTCGTGCAGGTGCCGCTCGGTGAGCCGGACGCAGCCGATGTCGACGCTGATCGCGGCGTCCACGCCGTCCCCGTCACCGTCGGCGACACCGACCACGAACTCGGTCGAGCCGCCGCCGATGTCGAAGACCAGGAACGGCGGCTCCGCCCGCAGTCCCCGCACCGCCCCGGCGAACGTGAGTCGGGCCTCCTCGTCGCCGCTGACCACCTCCGGGGCGAAGCCGAGAGTGGCGGTGACCATGTCGCGGAAGTCGTCGGCGTTGGACGCGTCGCGGCTCGCGCTGGTCGCCACCATGCGCGCGTGGTCCACGCCGGCGGCGGCGATCTCGGCGGCGTAGTGCACCAGGGCGACGCGGGTGCGCTCGATGGCCGCCTCGGCGAGCCGGCCGGTGCGGTCCACCCCCTCGCCGAGCCGCACGATGCGCATCTGCCGGGTGACGTCGACGAGCGACCCGTCCGGCCGCGCGTCGGCGATCAGCAGGCGCACGGAGTTGGTCCCACAGTCGATCGCCGCCACACGGGTCATGCGTCCTCGCTCCGCTCCGGGCGCCTGACCTGAGGCTGCCCCCCTGATGACCGGCTCCTCGCTCCGCTGCGGCCCGGTCATGCGTCCTCGCTCCGCTCCGGGCGCCTGACCTGAGGCTGCCCCTCCGATGACCGGCTCCTCGCTCCGCTGCGGCCCGGTCATGCGTGGAGCCTACAAATGCAGCAGCATCCGGTGGTTGCCGAGGGTGTTGGGCTTGACCCGCTCCAGGTCGAGGAACTCCGCGACGCCCTCGTCGTAGGAGCGCAGCAGCTCCTCGTAGACCTGGTGGGTGACGGGGGTGCCGTCGATCGGCACGAAGCCGAACGAGCCGAAGAACCGGGTCTCGAAGGTGAGCACGAACACCCGCCGGACGCCGATCTCACGGGCCGCGGTGAGCAGCTCCGCCACGATCCTGTGGCCGATCTTGTGCCCGCGGGTCGTCGGGTCGACCGCGACCGTGCGCACCTCGGCGAGGTCCTCCCACATGACGTGCAGGGCGCCGCAGCCGACGATCACGCCGTCCCGCTCGGCGACCCAGAACTCCTGCACCGCCTCGTAGAGCGCGACGGTGGGCTTCGACAGCAGCCGCCGGTCCGCCACGTACATGGCGACCAGCCGCCGGATGCCCCGCACATCTGCGGTCCGGGCCCGCCGGACGGTTACCTCCATGACGGTCAGGGTAGTGGCGCGCGGATGTGGCATATGACACGTGAGCGCGTGCTTGTCGTCACCGCGGCGGTGGCGACCGTCGTGGCCGGCACCATGACCACCCTGTTCCTGACCCGTGAACCCGCCACCAGGGTGGTGACGGTGGAGAAGACCCAGATCGTCACCCCGAGCGCCCGCACGAGCGCCGCACCGGCCAAAGGGAGCGTGAAGGCCGGCTACGCGGTGCGCAGCAAGTGGAAGGACGGCTTCAACGCCGAGGTGACGGTCACGAACATCGGCAGCCAGCCGCTGCAGGGCTGGACGGTGCAGCTGATGCTGCCGCCGGGCGTGAACCTGACGTCGACCTGGGGCGCCGCCGCCGAGCACAAGGCGAACCAGCTGACGCTGCGGTCCCAGTCGTGGAACACCTATCTGGAGCCCGGCGGGTCGATCCGGATGGGGTTCGAGGCGAAGGGCAAGGCCGGCGAACCCGTCACCTGCACCGTCAACGGGTCGCCCTGCTGACAGTTCGTTGAAAGCCGGGGTGACCGGCCCCACATTGGGCGGCATGCGAATTGCCGGCTCCCGAATCCTGACCGTCGTGCTCGCGTCCGCGCTCGGCGCCGGCGCGCTGGGCTGTGGCCTCATCAACCAGGTCAAGCAGACCGTCGACAACGTGTCCGCCATCACCGACCTCGCCGACCGGATGGGCAAGTCCGGGAAGCTCACCTTCACCGCCGAGTACAAGACCGACGACGGCACCACCACGACCGTGGTGCAGCAGCCGCCGAAGGCCGCCTACATCGGCAAGGACGGCCGCTTCATCCTCACCGAGGACACGCTGCTGGTGTGCAACGGCAAGAGCGGCCAGAAGGTCGTGTGCCAGAAGAGCGCCGTGCAGACCGGCCAGCTCTCCTCCGCGGACCAGGCCGCCTACCTCTCCGCCGTCGCCGGCGGTGGCTTCATCAACACGGAGATGGCCCTCGCCCTGATGACGGCCGCCGCGCTGGTACCGGGCGTCAAGATCGCCGAGAACACCGCGACCATCGCCGGGCAGAAGAGCGACTGCCTCGACGTCACCGGCATCCCGCAGGACGCCAACGCGGGCCCGAATGACGTCACCGCGAAGGAGTTCCACGTCTGCGTCGCCGAGAACGGCCTGCTGACCCGCTTCAAGGGCGTCGGCACCGACGACAAGGCGATCGGCGTCGAGCTCAGCAAGTACGGCGAGAAGGTCGACGCCCAGGCGTTCGTCGCCCCCAAGGGTGCCCAGATCGTCGAAAGCACCGCCCCGCCGGTCGCAGGTAAGTAATCTTTCCTGTCCTGCTCCGTAGGAGTTGGGCGGCGGAGGTGGCGGGGCTGCCGTAACGTGCAGAACCGTGCTGACGCCGCCCGCCGGGCTCACCGAAGACGCCCTCGAGGAGGCCCTGCGACGCGAGTGGGGACTTCCCGTAGCGTCCCTGGGCTACCGGCCGGTCGGCTTCGGCAGCCACCACTGGGAGGTCGCGGACGACGGCGGCTACCGCTGGTTCGTCACCGTCGACCAGGACGCCGACGTCGGTCGGCTCACCTCCTCGCTGAGCGTCGCGGTGGACCTGCACGCGATCGGCCGGACGTTCGCCGTCGCCCCCGTGCCCACCCGCTCCGGCGCGCCACTGTTCGTGCTCGGCGAGTTCGCGATCACCGTGTATCCGTTCGTCGACGGCCAGAGCTTCGACTGGAACGCGTTCCGCGGCCCCGACCACCGCCAGGCCACGCTCGACATGATCATCCAGCTGCACACCGCGCCCGACATCGTGCACCGGCACGCTCGCGTCGACGACTTCGCCGTCCCGGGCCGCGGCGAGATCGAGGCGGCGCTCAAGGCGCCCGGCCCCGACTGCGGCCCGTATGCCCGGATGGCCGCGGAGCTCCTCGCCGGCCACCGCGAGGCCCTGGCCGGTCTCCTCGCCCGCTACGACGAGCTGGTCCTGGACAGCCACGGCGAGCCGGTCCGCGCGGTCCTCACCCACGGCGAGCCCCACTCGGGCAACACCATGCTGACCCCGACCGGCTGGCGCCTCATCGACTGGGACACCGTCCTGGTCTCCCCGCCCGAGCGCGACCTGTGGCTCATCGAGCCGGGCGACGGCTCGATCTTCAACGCCTACGCCGCCGCCACCGGCGTCCTGCCCCGCCCGTCCACGATTATGCTGTACCAGCTGCGGTGGGCCCTGACCGACATCGCCGTCGAGGTGCGCCGCTTCCGCCGCCCTCACACCGGCACCGCCGACGACCTGGAGGGCTGGGAGATCCTGCGCTCCGTCGTCACCCGCATCTGACCCGCCCCTGCCCCGCCCTCCCGTGCGGCGTCAGCGCAGGGCGGTGGCGCGGCCCTGCGCGGTGGCCGCCTCGATGATGCCGGGCCAGCGGGTGGGGTCGAAGACGTTGCCGCCGATCGCGGACTGCGAAGCGGGGTCGGGTTCGACAAGCGTGCCGGTGGTGGGCCTGTCGTGGCCGAGCATCGGGATGCGCGGGGCGAGGACGACGACGCGGTCGTAGCCGTCGGCCAGGTCGGCGTTGGTGCGGGAGCGGACGCCGCCGTCCATGTAGCGGCCGCCGTTGACGGAGACGGGCGGGAAGAGGCAGGGCACGGCGCAGCTGGCGGCGACCGCGGGCACCAGCGGCACGCCCGACGCCGCGGTCCAGGCGACCGGCTCGCCGGTGGCGGTGTCGACGGCGGTGACCAGGAGGCGGTCGGGGAACTCGGCGATCGGCAGGCGCCTGGCGAAGGACTGCAGCCACGGCTCCGGCGGGCCGACCTCGGCCTCCAGGGCGATCGCACCGATCCGCCGGCGCAGCTCCGCCGGCGGCAGCGAGGCGTCCTGCATCAGCTGGAACGCGACGGCACCGCGGCCCCAGTCGGCGCGGATCTCGGGGTCGCCGGGGCCGAGCGGCGCCTCCATCGCGGCCGCCGCGCGCGGGTCGTGGCCGGCGGCGACGAGCGCGCCGGTGATCGCGCCGGCCGAGGTACCGATGATCAGATCGGCGCGGGTGAGGTCGATGCCCTGGTCGGCGAGGCCGATGAGGAGGCCGAGCTGCCAGGCGACGCCGGTGATGCCGCCGGCGCCGAGGACGAGTGCGGTTCGTGGCATGGATCCTGTTTAGCGCGACCGAGGCCGATCGCCAGGCCCGCCGCGACGGCGAGCACTCCCGCGAGCTGCCGCGCGTCGGGCGTGACCCGGTCCACGACGGTGACCGTGAGCAGCGCGAAGACCGGCACGAGGCCGACGAAGACGCCGGCCCGCTCGACGCCGAGTCCGGCGACTCCGGTGTACCAGCAGACGAACGCCACCACGGTCAGCACCAGACCCAGGAACGCCAGCGCCCCTGCCTCGCCGGGCGAGGGCAGGCGGACGGCGCCACCGAACGGCAGGAGCGCCAGGAGCATCGGCACGGCCAGGGCGGTGCTCCACGCCGACACCCGCACCGGCCCGAGCCGCGCCAGCAGCGGCGCCGCCAGCAGCGAGAACGCCGCCTCGCAGGCGAGGACCCCGAGCGCGGCGGCGAGGCCGGGGCCGTCGATGCGACCGCCGCCCTCGACGAGGACCGCGCCCAGGACCACGACCGCGGCGGCCAGCAGCAGCCGCACGGACGGGCGGCGGCGCTCCTGCAGGGGGCCGAGCAGCGCGAGGAGCAGCGGGCTGGCGCCCACGATCGTGCCGATCGCCGCCGGGTCGGCGTGCCGCAGGGCGTACATGAGCAGCAGGTTGAACCCGACCAGCCCGGTCGCCGCCACGCCGGCCAGGCGCAGCAGCTCGCGGCCGGTCGGGCGCAGCCACGAGGTGAGCAGGGCGAGCGCCACCGCGGCGAGCGTGTAGCGCAGCGCCTGCCCGGCGAGGACCGGATAGTCGACCAACGATCGGCTGACGGTGAACGAGGAGCCGAGGATCGCGCAGGTCAGCACGCAGTAAAAGGTGTGCAGCCGGTTCATGACAGCGAACTTACGATCGGCAGTGGTCCACGCTACAGTGCCACCGAGCCCCGCGTTTGGAGGTCCACTTTGTCGGTCTGGGAGGCGTTGGTCGAGCTTGACCGCACTCGGCCGCGGGTCGGCGACCAACTCGTCGGCGCGCTGCGGGAGGCGATCACGCGGGGACGGCTGGCGCCCGGGACCCGGCTGCCGTCGACCAGGGACCTCGCCGCGGACCTCGGCGTCTCCAGGGGCCTGGTCGTCGGGGCGTATGAGCAGTTGACGGCCGAGGGACGGCTGCTGACGCGGCGCGGGTCCGGCACGGTCGTCGCCGCCGTCACCATGCCGGTGCAGCGCCGCCGCAGCGACCCGCCGGACCGGCCCGCGACGGTGGCGCCGCTGCGCCCGGGCGTGCCCGACCTGGGCATGTTCCCGCGCACGGCCTGGCGCCGCGCGTACGAGACGGCCCTGACCAGCGCACTGGACACCGACTTCGACTACGGCGACCCGACCGGCGCGCCCCGGCTGCGCCAGGAGCTGTCCGGCTACCTCGGCCGGGTCCGCGCCGCCCTGGTCGCCCCCGACGGGCTGATCGTCACCGCCGGCGTGACCCAGGGCCTGACCCTCCTCGCGCAGGCGCTCCTCGCCGGCGACGTGCGGCGGATCGCGCTGGAGGACCCCGGCCCGGCGGCGCTGCGCGGGCACCTGCAACGGCTCGGGCTCGAGGTGGTCCCGGTGCCGGTCGACGGCGACGGGCTCGACGTGCGCGCCCTCACCCGCAGCAGGTGCAAGGCGGTCGTGGTCACCCCCGCGCACCAGTACCCCACCGGCGTGGTCCTCGCACCGCAGCGGCGCACCGAGCTGATCGCGTGGGCGCGCAGGACCGGCGGGCTGATCGTCGAGGACGACTACGACGCCGAGCACCGCTATGACCGCGAACCCGTCGCCTGCCTGCAGGGCCTCGCCCCGGACCTGGTCGCCCTCGTCGGCTCGGTGAGCAAGGTCCTCGCCCCGGGGCTGCGGCTGGGCTGGCTCGCGGCGCCGCAGGCGATGCTGGCGCAGCTGTGCGCGGCGAAGGCCGACGCCGACAACGGCGGCCCGGCGCTGCAGCAGCTGGCGTTCGCCGAGTTCCTCGCCGGCGGCGGCTACGACCGGCACCTGCGCCGGGCCCGCCGGCTGCACCGGGAGCGCCGCGACGCGGTCGTCGCCGCGCTGCGCCGGCACCTGCCGCGGGCCCGCATCGGCGGGATCGCCGCCGGGCTGCACCTGGTGGTGGAGCTGCCGCCGGAGACCGACGACCGGGCCGTGTCCCAGCGCGCCGCCGCCTGCGGGCTCGGGCCCGTCGCCCTGTCGACGCTGCGGGTGCGCAAGGGACCACCCGGCCTGGTCCTCGGTTATGCCGCGCACACCCCGCACGAGCTCGCGAGAGCGGTCAGGACACTCGCCGGTCTCGTATAGGTTCGAACGCATGCCGCATGACTTCGTGCCTCTTGCCGAGCACATCGCCGACGCGCTGCTGGAGTCGGATCCCCGGCTCGCGGCGTCGGCCGGCGACCACCGGTTCGACGACCGGCTGCCCGACCTGTCCGCCGACGGGGTCGCCGGCGACGTCGACATGCTGCGCGACGCCTCCGCCGCGCTGACCCAGGTCGACCTCGACCTGCTCGACCCGCAGGAGCAGGTCGACCACGCGGTGCTGCTCGCGCGGGTCGAGCGGATGCTGTTCGAGCGCACCGAGATCCGTGAGCACGAGTGGAACCCGCTGGTGCACAACCCGGCGACGCTGCTGGACGCGCTGATCTCCCGGCCGTTCGCGCCCGCGGACGAGCGGCTGGTCTCGATCGCGGCGCGCCTGTCGGCGATCCCCGACGCGCTGGCGACCGCCCGCGAGACGCTCGGCGAGTCGCCGCGGGTCCATCTGGAGACCGCGGCCGGCCAGTTCCAGGGGACGGCCCGGCTGGTACGGGACGAGCTCGGCGAACTGCTGAAGGAGGCGCCCGGTCTGGCGGAGGTGGTCCGGCCGCTGCAGGAGCAGGCCGCGGCCGAGCTCGACGCCTTCGCCACGTGGCTGCGCGAGCGGGTCGACACCGCCGACCGCGACCCCCGGCTCGGCCGCCGGCTGTGGGAGGCCCGGCTGTGGCACACCCTGGACACTGAGCTGGGCGCCGCGACGGTCCTGCGGCGCGCCGAGGCCAACCTCGAGCGGGTGACCGCCGAGCTGCGCGCGGCCGCGGCCGAGCTGACCGGCGGCCCCGAGACCGACGACACGGTCCGCGCCGCGTTCGCGCTGGCCGCCGCCGACGTGCCGGACAACGACACGATCGTCGACCAGGCCAGGGTGGCGCTCGACGAGGCCACCGCGTTCGTGCGGGAGCACGACCTCATCACCCTCATCGACGACCCGCTCGTGATCAAGGAGATGCCGCAGTACGCGCGGGGCGTCGCCGTCGCCTACTGCGACCCGCCCGGCCTGCTGGAGCCGGCGGAGCTGCCGACGTTCTACTGCATCTCACCCACCCCGTCGGACTGGGGCCCGGAGCGGGTCGCGTCGTTCTACCGTGAGTACAACAGCCACATGCTGCGCGACCTCACCGTGCACGAGGCGACGCCCGGCCACTTCCTGCAGCTCGCGCACGCCCGCCGCTTCCGGGGCCGTACGCGCGCCCGGGCGATCGGCTGGTCGGGCCCCTTCGTGGAGGGCTGGGCCGTCTACGCCGAGGAGTTCATGGCCGAGCGCGGCTTCGGCGGCCTGCCGGTGCGCCTGCAACAGCTGAAGATGCAGTTGCGGATGAGCATCAACGCGATCATCGACCAGCGGGTCCACTGCGACGGGATGACCGAGCAGGAGGCGATGTCGCTGATGATGGACCGCGGCTTCCAGGAGGAGGGCGAGGCGGCCGGCAAGTGGCGCCGCGCGCTGCTGTCCTCGACGCAGCTGTCGACGTATTTCGTGGGTTACACGGAGGTACGGGAGATCGCGGGTGAACGGCCGGTGGACGTCACGCTGCGCGACTGGCACGACCGGATGCTCGCGCACGGCTCACCCCCGCCCCGTCACCTGCGCACGCTGCTGGACCTGTAGGTGCGGGTCAGCAAGATCCGCGCAACCGATAGGCTCAAGGTGCCGCACCGTGGCGGCCGACCAATCTTTGTCTGCAAGGAGTGACAGTGGCCACGATTGAAGCAATCGGCGCGCGGGAGATCCTGGACTCGCGGGGCAACCCGACCGTCGAGGTCGAGGTCGTCCTCGACGACGGCACCCTGGCCCGCGCGGCCGTCCCGTCCGGTGCCTCCACCGGTGCCTTCGAGGCCAACGAGCTGCGCGACGGCGACGCGAAGCGCTACCTCGGCAAGGGTGTCGAGAAGGCCGTGGAGAACGTCAACGAGCGCATCGCCGAGGCCGTGCGCGGCTTCGACGCCACCGAGCAGCGCCTCGTCGACCAGGCCATGCTCGACCTCGACGGCACCCCGGAGAAGTCCAACCTGGGCGCCAACGCCATCCTCGGCGTCTCCCTCGCGGTCGCCAAGGCCGCCGCGGACTCCGCCGGGCTGAGCCTCTTCAAGTACCTCGGCGGCCCCAACGCGCACCTGCTGCCGGTGCCGATGCTCAACATCCTCAACGGTGGCTCCCACGCCGACTCCAACGTCGACGTCCAGGAGTTCATGATCGCGCCGATCGGCGCCCCGACCTTCCGCGAGGCGCTGCGCACCGGCGCCGAGGTCTACCACTCGCTGAAGTCGGTCCTGAAGAAGAAGGGCCTGTCGACGGGCCTCGGCGACGAGGGCGGCTTCGCCCCCAACCTGCCGACCAACGCCGCCGCGCTCGACCTGATCGCGGAGGCCGTCGAGAAGGCGGGCTACTCCCTCGGCAGCGACATCGTGCTCGCGCTCGACGTGGCCGCGACCGAGTTCTACAAGGACGGCGGCTACACGTTCGAGGGCGGCTCCAAGTCGTCCGACGAGATGATCGCCTACTACACCCAGCTCGTCGACGCCTACCCGATCGTGTCCATCGAGGACCCGCTGTCGGAGGAGGACTGGGACGGCTGGAAGGCGATGACCGACGCGATCGGCGGCCGCATCCAGATCGTCGGCGACGACCTGTTCGTCACCAACCCGCAGCGCATCGCCCGGGGCATCGCCACCGACACCGCCAACGCGGTCCTGGTGAAGGTCAACCAGATCGGCTCGCTCACCGAGACGCTCGACGCCGTCGACCTGGCGCACCGCGCCGGCTTCCGCACGATGATGAGCCACCGCTCGGGCGAGACCGAGGACACCACGATCGCCGACCTCGCGGTCGCGGTCGGCAGCGGCCAGATCAAGACCGGCGCCCCGGCCCGGTCCGAGCGGGTCGCCAAGTACAACCAGCTCCTGCGCATCGAGGACGAGCTCGACGACGCGGCGCGCTACGCCGGTCGGGGCGCGTTCCCGCGGTACCGTTAGTCCGGTTTCATGTCCGCGGCCCTCTTCGATCCGCTGAGGGCCGCGGGCGGTTGCCATGTCGCAAGGGGGAGGGCATGCAGCAGCGCACCAGGCCGGGCGGCCGCGGCACGCCGGCCAGGGCCTCCGGACCCCGCGGCGCCGGCGGACGCACCGCCGGGGCGGGCCGGGCACCGGCCAGGCCGACCGTCGCCCGCCGGGCCGTGTCGTCCGGCGGCGCCGCCATGCGCACCCGCGCCCCGCAGCCGAAGCGGTTCACCACCCGGGCCGTGGTCCTGAGCCTGGTCCTGCTGGTCCTGCTGCTCGCCTACGCCTACCCGGTCCGGGTCTATCTGGCACAACAGGCCGAGATCACCGCCCTGGAGCAGAGCCAGGAGCGGCAGACCGCCAAGATCGCCGAGATGGCGGCACGGGCGGCGAAGTGGGAAGACAACGAATACGTGATCAGCCAGGCCCGTCAGCGGCTGCACATGGTCCTGCCGGGCGAGAAGCCCTACGTGGTGGTCGACCCGGCACGCAGCCAGCAGACCGACCCCACGGCGATCCCCGGCGCCGAGAAGTCGTCGCGCCCCTGGTACGGCAAACTGTGGTCGAGCGTCGAGGCGGCTGACTAAAGAATGACTTCGGAATTCGAGCCCGCCACCGACGAGGATCTCGCCGTGGTGGCCGCGCAGCTGGGCCGCACCCCCAGGGGCACCCGCGCCGTCGCGCACCGCTGTCCCTGCGGCCTGCCCGACGTGGTCGAGACGACCCCGAGGCTGCCCGACGGCACCCCGTTCCCCACCCTGTTCTACCTGACCTGCCCGCGCGCCGTGCACGAGTGCAGCCGGCTGGAGTCGTCGGGCCTGATGCGCGAGATGGGCGCCCGCCTCGCCGAGGACCCCGACCTGCGCAAGGCCTACGAGGCCGCGCACGAGGACTACCTGCGCCGCCGCGAGCAGGTCGGCCACGTCGACGAGATCGACGGCGTCTCCGCGGGCGGCATGCCGACCCGCGTGAAGTGCCTGCACGTCCACCTCGGCCACGCCCTGGCCGTCGGCCCCGGCGTCAACCCGTTCGGCGACGAGACCCTCGCCCGCGCCGCCGAATGGTGGGCCGCCGGCCCCTGCGTCCCCCACCCGCCTGACGCGCACGCCGTGATGTCCGCATGACTTTGCCGATATAATTTCCGGATGTTGCACCTGACCCCGCAACTCGCCGCCGAAGACCGCGCGGTCCTCGATGAGCTGGACCGCATGCGCGAGGCCCTGCGGTTCCAGGTAGCCACCCCTCACCGGTGGACCGGCCAGCTCAGGCGCCAGTTGGTCGCCCGCGGCATCAAGGGGTCCAACTCGATCGAGGGATACGAGGTGTCCGTCGACGACGCCGCCGCTGCCGCCTCGGGCGACCAACCGCTCGACACAGACGCGGCGGTATGGGACGAGATCACCGGCTACCGGGATGCGTTGACCTATGTCCAGCAGCTGGCCCACTCGGCCGAGTTCCGCTACCACTACATGCTGCTCAACGGCCTGCACTACATGCTGCTCAAGCATCACCCCGACCGCTGGCCGGGCAGGTTCCGTCCCGGTGGGATCTGGATCACCGACCATTCGACCGGCGAAATCGTCTACACCGGACCCGACGCCGACGTCGTCCAGGGGCTGATGCAGGAGCTGGCGGACTGGCTGCAGGACGGCGACCTGGACGCGCCGCTCTTCGTCCGGGCGGCGATGGCGCACCTCAATCTGGCGCGGATCCACCCGTGGCGGGACGGCAACGGGCGGATGTCGCGGTGCCTGCACACCCTGGTGCTCGCCCGCGACGCGGTGCTCGCGCCGGAGTTCTCGTCCATCGAGGAATGGCTCGGCACCGGGCGCAACACATTCGACTATTACGACGCGCTGCGGGACGTGGGGCGGGAGCGGTGGCGGCCGCACGGGGAGACGCTGCCGTGGGTGCGGTTCTGCCTGCGGGCGCACCACATGCAGATGCAGCGGGTGAGGCAGCGGCTCGACCACGCGGCACTGTTGTGGGAGCGGCTCGAGGCGCTCGGCCTGCCCAGCAGGACGACGTCCGCGCTGTACACGGCGGCCGAGGGCGGGCGGGTGCGGCGGACGTCGTACCAGCGCGATGAAGGCCTCACGACGGACCAGGCGACCAGGGACCTGCGGATGCTGCTGGAGCGCGGGCTGCTGGAGCAGCGCGGGCAGACCAAGGGGCGGTTCTACGTCGCGGCAGGGCCGGTCGTCGACGTGGCGGCGGGGATCGGGAGGCCGGCGCCGCTGAGGGATCCCTACTCGGCGGCGCGGACGGCGTCCATGTAGGACAGGGCGGCGGCGCGCAGGGCGGCCTCCGCGTCCCTGCCCTCCGACTGGGCCTGTGCGACCAGGGCGAACAGGGCGGCGCCGAGCGGGTCGGCGGGGGTGAAGTCGACGGTGAGGCCGGCGCGGGCCACGCGGTGCAGGAGTTTCGCGGCGAGGGCGAGGGACGGCTGGGAGAGGGCGACGCCGTCGACCGCGGAGGCGCGGGACTTCTCGGCCTGCTTGATCTGCTCCCAGTTGGCGATGATGTCGTCGATGCCGCCGACCTCGGTGTCGGCGAAGACGTGCGGGTTGCGGCGGATGAGCTTGTCGACGAGGTCGCCGGCCACGTCGTCGAGGGTGAAGCCGGCGGTCTCCTCCGCGAGGCGGGCGTGCAGGACGACCTGGAGCAGGACGTCGCCGAGCTCCTCGCGCACCGCTTCGAGGTCTTCGTCGCGGATGGCGTCGTAGAGCTCGTAGGACTCCTCGAGGAGGAACGGTGCCAGCGACTCGTGGGTCTGGGCGCGTTTCCAGGCGTCGCCGGTCTCGGGGTGCATGAGCCGGTCCATGACGGTGACGACGTCCAGGACGCGGGCGCCGGGCGGGTCCCAGGAGCCGTGCAGGAGCTCGAGGTCGGCGAGGCCGGGCTCGCGGGCCAGCCGGAGGCCCAGCGAACGGGCGAGGTCCTCGTCGCCGTCCGGGGACGCGAGCCACACGATCGTGCCGTGCGCGGCCAGGGCGGCGAGCAGCGCGTCGACGGTCGCGTCGACGACGGTGACGGTCGCGCCGGCCGCGCGCAGCGCGAGCACCTGCTCGGTCTCGGCGGCGGTGAGGACCGGGTGGGCGCGGACCACGTCCCACGCCTGGGCGGTGAGCACGCCGGCCGGAAGCCGGGGTGACGTCACCAGCAGGATCACGCTGCCCGGCACGATTCCTCAGACCTCCTCGGCGTAACCCCCGTCGAGGGTCAGGTGGACCAGGATACTGGCCCTG
This sequence comes from Dactylosporangium sp. NPDC051087, assembly GCF_055586325.1. NCBI lineage: Bacteria > Bacillati > Actinomycetota > Actinomycetes > Micromonosporales > Micromonosporaceae > Dactylosporangium > Dactylosporangium sp. NPDC051087. The sequence continues at coordinate 207,496 of NZ_JBVJIJ010000005.1, forward strand.
GCCACGCCGCCCCGGCCGATCTCGACGGTGATCGGCAGGCCGTAGGTGAGGCCCTGGTAGCGGGGATTGACGGTGATGCCGGAGGTGGCGACGGCCTCGTCGAGCTGGCGGCGCAGGGCGATCATCCGGCCGATCGTGTCGCGGTTCAGCAGGTACTGGACCTGTTCGAAGGCGTACAGGTCGGAGACCGGCCGGCCGCTGGCGAAGAACAGCGCGTCGAAGGCGGCCCGCTGCTGCGCCCGCGACGGGTCGGTGGGGGTGACGGCGCCGGCGAGGGTGAGCAGGACGTCCTGGGCCTCGGTGACGATCGGCACGATCGGCGCGTCGGACGGGACCCCGTAGTACTGCGCGACGAGGGCCGGGTCGGTGTCGTGGCGGACCGTCAGCCCCCGCTCGGCGACCAGGCGGCCGCCCACCTCGCGGATGATCATCGAGCCGAGGACGTAGCCGGTGACGTCGCCGCGCTGGGCGGGGGCGAAGGTCAGGTGCTCCGCGATGTCGGTGACCTGCGCGATGGTGACGGCGCGGTCGCCGAGGTAGACGGCGACGTTCGGGTCGGACCGGCAGCCGGCGAGGGACGTCGCGGCGAGCGCCGCGACCAGCGCGAGGACACGGAACCGGGACATGGTCACTTCTTCCTGGTCTTGCCGGCTGCGGCGGCGGTCATCGGCGTATAGTGCGGGTCCTGGGCGAGGGAGGTGCGGAAGGCGTCGAGGACCGCGGGGTCGTCCGACACCTGGAACTGCTGCGTGGGGCCCTTGTTGTCGATCGGGTCGGACTCGAAGTACATGACGGCCCGGATCTGCGGGTTGGCCTTGAAGGTGGCCGAGGCGTCGCGCAGCCAGGTGGCGCGCTGCTCGGTGCCCCACGCGCGGGCCACCCCGAACTCGCCGATCATGACGGGCTTCGTGGGGTGCGCCGCGCAGAACTCCAGGAACTGGCGCATGAGGGCGCCGATGGTGTTGTACTTCGTGCCGGCGTAGACGTCGACGCAGTTCCAGTCGACGAGGTCGTCGCCGGGGTAGAACTCGGCCGCGTAACCACCCTGGAATCCTTCCACGGTCGGGCACCACACCCAGGAGGCGTTGGTGGCGCCCTCCTCGGTGAAGATGTTCCGCACGTGCCGCCACGCGGCGATGTAGTCCGCGCCGGACCACATCTGGGCGCGCAGGTTCGGGCGGTCCATCTCCCAGCGGTACCGCATCATCACGGGCTTGCCGAATGCCTTGAGCTCCCGGGCGCGCTCGCGGATGAGGTCGTCGTAGCGGCCCATGGTGACGAGCCGGGTGTCGCCGCCCGCCCACGACAGCATGAGGGTCGTGCCGCGGGCGGCGAACTGCTCGTCGGAGGCGTTGAAGAAGTTCTCGTCGAAGCGGCGGTACGTGTTGACGATCGCCATCTTGCGGCCGAGGGTCTTCTCCCACGTCGTCATGGCCGAGAGCCGGCCGGACTCGGTGAGGTGTTCGGGACGGACCCACGCGCCGAGGAACGACCCTTGCTTCGGCGGCGTGATGGGACCCGCCGCGTAGGGCCCGGTCGAGGTGGCGATCGCCGGCGGCGCGCCGGGGGTCGCCGGCGCGCCGGTGCTCGGCGACGGCCGGGGTGCCGGGGTGTCCTTCGTGGACATGACGCTGAGGGTCACCGCCGTCGCGCCCGCCACGACGGCGACCACGACGGCGGCGACGAGACCGATCCGCTTCACTTGGAGCAATCCCTACTTCGGTATCCGCCGCGCCACGTAGAGCACGTCGGTGGCCACTGCGGACAGGCGGCGGCTGCGGGCGGCGAGGTCGTCGGTGCGCCGGGCGACCGGGCGCAGCCATTCCCGGCGGTACGCGCCGGCCGGGCACAGCGCGAAGCCGCGCCGCTCGACGACCTCGAAGCCGTGCCGTGCCAGGAGCTGCTCGACCTCGGCGTGGTGCAGCTCCGCGAACCACTGGTTGGCGCGGTTGGAGCGGTGCCGCAGGTGCCGCAGCGACTGCCGGTTGCCGTGGTTCTCCACGACCAGCAGGCCCGAGTCGGCCTCCGGCAGGATCTTCGCGGCGAAGGCGATCGCCCGGTCCCGCACGTCCTTCGGCGCGTTGAGCAGCAGCCGGAACACGGTGACGAGGGCCGGGCCGTCCACTGTGGCCGGCTCGGGGACCGGCCCTTCGGGCTCGACCTGGTGCAGCTTCGCGTAGACCCCCGCCTCCTGGGCCTTGGCGAGCATCTGGGCGGACACGTCGTAGCCGTGCGCCGCCCGGACGACACCGTGCAACAGCTTGATCGCCCGGCCGGTGCCGCACGCGAAGTCGTGCTGGACGGGCCGGCGGGCGGTGAACTCGCGGCGGACCAGGCGGCGCAGGAACGCGCGCTGTCTGGCGCTCACCGCGGTCGAGTAGGTCTCCGGCGCGTAGACCACCCGTTCGTACTTGTCGACCGCCGCATCCGACTGGAAGACCTCCGCGTAGTCGGTTCTCATCGTTCCCCCTGCATCAGAACGTGCCTCAAGCGCACGACCGCGTAGCAGTACGCGGCCGCACCCGCCCCCGTGGCGGCGAATTTCACGATCAGCCCGTGGACCGGCAGCACGGCCAGCTGCGGCACGGCGAAACACGACACGGCCAGCCCGCAGGCGAGCAGCGTGGCCCGGCCGAAGGGGTGCAGGCCGAGGCCCCGTACCACCTGGACGAGCGGGACCAGGTTGTTGACCAGCACCGCCGCGCACAGCCCGACGGCCGCGCCGAACGCGCCGTGCCGGGGGACCAGCAGCGCGTCGACGCCGAGCATGGTGACCAGGGCGAGGCCGACGTTCGCGAGGTTCCACCAGGTGCGCCCGGCCATGGCGAGGACGACGTCGACCATCCCGCACGCGGTGGCGACCATCATCGTGACCGCGAGGAGCCGCACGATCGGCACGCCCGCCTCGTAGTGCTCGCCGAACAGGTCCAGGTACATGTGTGCGTAGGTGACCATCACCAGGTACAGCGGCCAGCAGGCGAGCACGACCCACGCGGTCGCCTGCCGGTAGAGCAGGTTCGCGCCCGCGGTGTCCCGCACGGCGAGCCGCTCCGCCAGGCGCGGCTGCACGGACTGGGTGACACCCTGGTTGACGAACTGCCCCAGGATCACGAAGCGGCCGGCCACGGCGTACATGGCGGCCGGTGCGAGACCGGCGAGCGCGGCGACGAGCAGCACGTCGACGCGCTGCAACGCCATCTGCGCGAAGCTGGCGACGGCGCGGGGCGCGGTGAACGCCCAGAACCGCCGCGGGGTGAAGTCCGAGGTCTCGGCCTTGTCGTTCGTTATCGAACCCCGCAGCCGGGTCAGCGCGACCCCGGCCAGCAGCGCGGCGGGCAGGTAGGGCAGCGCCCACAGCGCGGCGAACACGTCCGGGCCCCAGCCGGCGACCCACACCAGGGCGAGCAGCACCAGCTGCACGGCAGGGCGCATGACCCGGTCGAGCAGCACGGTCGGGCGCATCGCGCGCAGGCCGCGGGTGGCGGCGAGCAGCGCGTCGCTGAGCGCGGCCAGGGGCAGGAACACCGCGAGGGTCCGCACCAGGTCGGGCCGGCCGGGCAGCACGTCCGCGGCGAACCACAGGCCGCCGGCGATGACCAGCGCCGCCACCGCCAGGGGCAGCAGCGCGGTGCGCAGGCACTCGCCCAGCCGGGACAGGTCGCCGACCGCCCGCATCCGGGCCGGCCAGTACACCAGCGACGTCTGCACGCCGAGCTTCGCCACGGTCACGCCGAGCCCGAACACCGCGGTGGCGGCGAAGAACGCGCCCGCGCTGTGCGGGTCGAGGGCGCGCGCGGCGAGCCAGGTGACGCCGAGCCCGGCGACGCCGGTGCAGACGGTGCCGGCGAGGTTGGCAAGGCCTCCCCGGGCGGCGCCGCGCAGCATGCCGCCGGGCGACTCGAGACCGGCTCCCGGGCCGGGTTTGTCGAGGGTCGCCGTCACGCCGGACTGTCCGCTGTGGACAGCCAGGAGGGGCGGCGCCCGAGCCAGCCGGCGAGGCGTTCGTCGTAGGGGGCGTAGTGCGCGGCGAGCTCCTGGGCGATCGAGTCGTCGAGGCGGTTGCGCGGGCGCGCGTTGTGCCGCTCGAACGGCGGGTACCCGTCCACGCGGGGCAGGCCGAGGAAGTCCAGGACGGCGTCGTACACCGGCTCGGGGCGCAGGAAGAACTCGGTGCTGTCCACGACGTGCACCCGGTCACGGCCGAGCAGGCGCGCCATCGGCTCGATGTATTCGATGTACTCGCCGCGGGCGCGGTAGGCGTGGTGCTGGTGGGCGAAGCTGTACGCGCCGGGGTCGTTGAGCAGCAGCTCGCGCTGCCCGGCCAGGCGGGCCGGCTCCAGGGCGAGGGCGCGGCCGAAGTCCACCTCCGGCTCGAAGCCGCGGGCGACCTCGTGCGCGTGCTGGGAGTAGGCGCGCTCGACCGGGTCGCGCACCAGCACGACGAGCTTCACGCCGGGCAGGTCGGCGGCGATCCTGGCCAGGGCGTGCGGGTGGTACATGTAGTACGGGCTGGACTCGAACGTCTGCGCGGGCACGCCGAGCTCGTCGGCGATCCGCTCGGCCCGCCGCTGCAGCGGGAAGTGCCCGCGGTACCAGCGCAGCCCGTGGTGGTAGCCGACGTCGAAGTAGTGCACGCCCTTGTGCAGCACGGCCTTGATGACGGCCGGGTGCGCGGCGAGGGCGCGGTAGAGCGACGTCGTGCCGCAGCGCTGCCCGCCGCAGATCAGGAACTGCGGCAGCATCCGGCGGCTCGCGGTGAGCTGGCCGTAGTTGCGGGATCCGAAGTGGATGATCCGCTTCATCGTGTCGGGAACCTGCACGGGCATGGTTACAGAGCCTCCACTCGCGCGACGAGAACGGGCAGCAGCCAGCTGCCGAGCACGCCCAGCCGGGCGCCGGCCTCCGCCTGCCGGTCGGTGACGTACCGGGTGGCCAGGTCGATGAGGTAGAGCAGGGTGGTCACCTCGACGGCCTGGCGGTGCACCACGCCGAACGGCAGCAGCAGCTCGGGCGCGGCGTCGATGAGGTCGTTGACGGCCCGGGCCGCCGACGGTGCCCGGCCGATGCCGACCTGCAGCGCGTAGTGCAGCGCGTCGTAGCCGATCGGGACGCCGGGGGTGAAGCGTTCCCAGTCCCAGACCAGGATCGTGTCGGCGAGGCCGGCCATGTTCCAGGGCGACCAGTCGCCGTGCCAGGAGCCGTACGTGAGCTGGACACCACCGGCGGAGCGGGCGATGCGCTCGGCGGCGGCCTTCAGCGCGCCGCCCTCGGTGTGGTCGGCGACGGCGTCCAGCCGGCCGCGCAGCCGGGTCCAGTAGCCGCTGTCGTCGAGGCGGCCGCGGCGCGTACCGCAGCAGGCGGCGACCTCCCCCATCGCCTTGGCGAGCCGGGGCGCGGTCACCGGGACCCGGGGCCGCCAGACCGGCAGCGCCGACTGGACCAGGACCTCGTGCTCGCCCCACTGTCCGATGTGGAGCGCTTCGGGCACCCGCAGCGCCTTGAGCCCGGCGGTCGACACGGCCGCGAGGGCGTTGCCCTCCGCCTTCACCAGGGTCCGGGTCAGCGGCGAGGTGCCGAGCTTGGCGAACGCCATGGTGGCGCCGGACTCGGCGAGCAGCTGCAGCACCGGTTTGCGGTTGGCCCGCGCCGGTCCGATGTGGACGCTGAGCCGGACGTCGGTCCCGAGGACGCGACGCAGGTAGGTGTCGATGGTGTCCGCGCCGGGCGTGACCCGCAGCCGGTCGCGCAGCAGCACCGACGACGCGCCGGTGCGCAGGGCGGCGACGACCGCGTCGCGCTTGAGCTTCGCCACGCGGGACTGCGGCTCGGCGTAGCGGCGCACCGCGGCGGCGGCGAGCCGCCGGTCGTCGGCGGGCACCAGCAGCCGCGGCTTGCGGGCGTTCGGGACGACCAGGTACTCCACCACGGCGGTGCCCTGCCCCGGGTACAGCAGGGCGAGGACCTCCTCGATGTACTGCGCGCGCAGTTGCTCGTCGTCGACCTGCAGCGCGGCCGGGGCGGTCTTCACTGGGCTCATCGGCTCTCCAAACGGTTGCGCCACAGGACGGCGTACGCGAGGAAGGTCAGCGCCAGTGGGGTGACCAGCGCGTTGTACCAGAACATCGCGGCGAAGCTGGACACGATCGCGGCGGTGGCGGCGAGGCCGGCGGGAGTCGCGTCCCGCCGGAAGCGCCACAGCCCGACGACGAAGAACGACAGGTAGGTGACGGTGCCGAGCAGCCCGTGCGCGAAGAGGAGCTGCCACAGCTGGCCGTTGCCGCCGATGGTGAAGTTGCCGCAGCGCGCGCAGTCGTCGCTCTCCCCGACCGCGATCGAGTTGCGCCCGCCGATGGTGTTGCGGGTGGAGCCGAAGCCGATCAGCGGCGACTCGACCACCCCGGTCAGCGCCTTCTCGGTGGTGTACATCCGGACCCCGTTGGACTTGCCGTCCTCCAGGCGCGCGTTGACCACGTCGCCGAGCGGGGTGGTGGCGATCGCGACGGCGACGGCCGCACCGGCGACGGCGACCATCCCGAGGGCGGCGAGCCGCCCGCGCAGGGCGAGCCGCACCGCCACGTACAGGACCATGACGCCGAGCCCGATCCACAGGCCGCGGTTGAGCGAGTAGACGATCGGCGCCATCGCCGCGAGCAGCGTCACGGCGGTGAACGTCTTGACCTTGCGGCTCTTCGTCAGCGACCAGCCGGCGACGAGCAGCCACCCGATGAGCAGGCAGACGTTGTTGCCCCAGGTGTTGGTGTACCCCCAGGGCGCGCCGGGCCGTGGGGTCTCCCCGCCGAGCAGGTTCATGATCTGCGCGGCGGTCGGGTGCACCAGCGACTGGATGAAGCCGTTCTCCCGCAGATGGTGCGGCAGCAGCAGCTCCAGCGGCGCGGTGAACTCGAACCTCGGCGCGGCCATGCCCAGCAGCCCGCCGGCGACGGTGACGACGAAGAGCCACGCGAGCAGCTGGACGAAGCGCCGCTGCGGCAGCTCCCGGCGGTCGACGTTGCCGGCGTACACGAGGATCACGGTCAGCGCGACGTAGCCGCCGAGCCGGTACGCGTAGGACACCAGCCGGCTGGCCGCGGTGCCCGGCACGGTGCCGGTCGGGTCCGCGCCGAGGCTGAACAGCCCCAGGCCGACGACGGCGAGGAACAGCAGCCACAGCAGGAACCCGGGCGGCAGCTTGACGAACTGCCCCGACGCGCGGTGCCGCACGAGCGACACCAGCATCGGCACGGCCACCAGGAAGAAGATCAGGGTGCCGAGGCCCAGGGCCCACCAGAGCGGGAAGAGCAGGAGCAGCCCGGTCACGGGCCAGGCGGGCAGCCGGTGTGCCCGGGTGCGAAGGCTGGTGACCGGTGCCGCCTGCAGCGAGGGATGGTTCGCGAGGGCGGTCATCCCGCCACCTCCGCTACGCTCCGGCGTCGGCCCGCCCGGAAACAGCTACATGACTCGCTCGCAAGCTCACTCATCGGCGCTTGTCTGCGCCGTTCTCGCCGGCCGTGTCGGCGCTGACCCGGGTGACGGAGATGGTGCGGGTCTGCCGCTTCGGCACGGCCGGCACGGACGGGGACGCCTGGACGACCTTCGGCGCGGTCGCCGTCGCGGTCGAGGCCGCCGCGGCGGTGCGCAGCCGCTTCGGGGCGATCGGCTCCTCGGGCTCCTTCGGCGGCAGCTTGTCCAGGACCGTCGTCATGTCGTCGGCGACGGTCACCTCCTGCGCGTCGCGCTCCCCAGTTCGCTCGTCAGTGCCGCGCACGGTGAGGCGCGGCAGGACGACGGCGCCGAGCAGCGGCGTGCCGACCCGGCGCAGCTGGTCCGCGGCGTCGGCGACCTCGGTGTTGCGGGTGCGCCGCAGCTCGACCGCGACGATCGCCGCGTCGGCGAGGCTGGCCAGGCTCTGCGCGTCGGCGCTGGTCGCGGTCGAGGGCGCCTCGACGACGACGTAGGCGGCCCGTTCCCGCAGCGTGGCGAGGGTGTCGCGGAGCGCCTGCGACTGCAGCAGCCCGCCGGCGCTGGCGGTGCCGCCGGTGGTGACGACGCTGAGGTTCGGGTGCCGCGGCGCGCGCTGGGTCGCGCTGCTCAGGGAGAAGCGGCCGGCGAGCACGTCGGACAGGCCGGGGACGGACCGCACGCCCAGCATCTTGTTGACGCTGGCGGTGTCGACCAGGCTGTCGGGGAGGTGCGCGCAGACGAGGACCGTTTCGGCGCCGGTACGGGCGAAGGCGGCCGCGAGGTTGGCGGCGACGACGGTGGAGGCGGCGCCGCGGCTGGCCCCGGCCACGACGACGACCTGGCCGGCGAGGGCGACCCGGGCGTCGGCGCCGTTCGGCGCGGGGACGCTGGCGAGGACCTCGTTGCGGAGCCGGTTGAAGATCCGGCCGCCGGCGCCGAACGGCGCGAACACGTCGTCGAGGCGGGGCTTGACCCGGCCGGGGACCGCGGCGAGGACCGCGACGTCGACCCGGCGGGGCAGGTCGGAGGGGCGGCGGACGCGCTGGTCGAGCCGCTCGCGGAGCAGGGCGGCGCCGACACCGAGCAGCAGGCCGAGCATGGCGCCGCTGGCGAGGTTGAGCAGCCGGTTGGGCTTCACCGGGCGGGACGGCAGGTCCGCGTCCCGGATGATCTTCCCGGCGTTGACGGTGGTGGTGAGCAGCGCGTTGAGCTGGCCGGCGAGGGTGTTGATCTGCGAGGTCGCCGTGGTGCGCTGGCTCTCCAGGTTGGGCCGGTTCGGGTCGGCCGGCCGGAGGTTCGCGAGCTTGGTGTTGATCTGCAGCAGGCTCGCGTTGAGCTGGTTGAGCTTGTCCTGCAGGATCGCGATCCGCCCGGCGACCTCGGCCTTCGCGCTCTCCTCGCGGTTGCGCAGGTACGCCTCGGCGAACGCGTGCGACCCCGCCTGGGCGACGCGCGCGTCGTTGGACGAGTAGGTGATGACGAGGAAGGTGGTGTTCGGCGGGACCTCGACGCGGACGTGGCCGGCCAGCTCGTCCGGCAGCTCCGGCGCGCGCATCAGCTCGCGGGCGTCGGTGGCGACGGTGGTCGAGGTGACCAGCTGCGCCTCGTTGTCGAGGTTGATGTCGCCCTTGGTGCGGCCGCTGGTGGAGTTCGCGTCCTGCCCGTTGCCCAGGGGCGAGACGAGGACCGAGGTCGCGGACTCGTACACCTTCTTCTGCATGCCGGTGAACTGCAGCGCGCCGAGGAGACCGGCGCCGACCATCAGGAGCACCAGCCACCAATGGCGCCGGGCCATGCCGAGCAGGTCGACGCCCGGTGAGTCGGTATCGGCGGAAAGCTGGCGGTTGGCGTCCATGAAGCGGCGGCCCCTTCGGCGTCAGGTTCTCCAGGGGCTAACGCGTCCGGCACTTCAGGCGTAATGGGTGAATGTGCCCGCTTTTACGGAATTGGGCGGGGATCCAGCCATCCGTTGTTGCCGAGGTAGCGCAGGACGGTCGTGACCGCCTCGCCGTACGACAGGTCCGTGGTGTCGATCGCCAGTTCGGCGTCGACCGGCGCCTCGTACGGGTCGTCGATGCCGGTCATGCCTTTGATCAGCCCGGCACGCGCCTTCGCGTAAAGCCCTTTTCGGTCGCGCCGCTCGCATTCGGCGAGTGGCGTCGACACATGGACCAACACGAAACCGGCCCCGGCGTTACGGGCGAACTCCCGGGCCGCTACGCGCGCCTCGTGATACGGCGCGATCGGGCAGCAGATCGCCACCCCTCCGTGGCGGCCGACCTCGGCGGCGACCCAGCCGATCCGCTTGATGTTGGTGTCGCGGTCGGCGGCGGAGAACGTGAGGCCGGCCGACAGGTGGCGGCGCACGATGTCGCCGTCCAGCAGGGTGACGGTGCGCTCCCCCGTCTCCTGCAGCGCGTCGGCGACACCGGTCGCCATCGTCGACTTGCCGGAGCCGGACAGGCCGGTGAAGAACACGACCAGGCCCCGCTGGCGGCGCGGCGGCCGGGCCCGGGCCAGCTCGCGGGCGACGGCCGGCGGCGTGTGCCACTCCGGCAGGATCGTGCCCCGGTCGAGGTGGTCCTCGATCTCCGCGGCGGTCAGCGGCAGCCGGCGGTGCTTCGGCGGGATGTCGTCCAGCGACCGCCACTGCCCGTCGCGGCCGTCATAGGCCAGCTCCCGGGGCACGAGGACGCGCAGGCCGCCGCCGGACAGCATCGAGTCGCTGGAGGCGAGCAGGTGGGTGACGCCGTATGCGGCGGCGACCCGGGTGCGCAGCATCGCGCCGCGGATGTCGTCGCTGCCGTGGTGCGGCAGCGGCAGCGTCACGATCGTGCAGTCGGGCATCCGGTCGCGCGCGGCGAGCACGCAGCGGACCAGCGCTTCCGGCGCGAGGCCGTCGGGGCCGGGGCTGCCGACCGGCACCAGCACGAGCAGGTGCGCGGCGAGAGTACGGGCGGCGCGGGCGATCTGGGCCAGCTGCGGCCGGTGCAGCGGACGGTCGGCGATGACCCCGAGGATCCGACCCTGCGGCAGCGTGCCGCGCACCTCGGCCGGGGTCCGGCGCATGCGGCGGAACGCCCCGTGCCCGCCGTCGCCGAGCCGCTTGACCCGGCCGGCGGCGCCGCCGAAGCCCTCCCGCGTCTGATACACCTCGGTGGTGTCCAGCGCGGCGATCGGGGCGCCCTCCAGGTCGGCCAGGATCAGCACCCGCTTGCGCGGGTCGGCGACGTCGAGCTGGCCGAGCACCGACTGCGGGACCTCCAGGGTCACCGGCACCGGCCACGCGGTCCCGTCGGCGAGCCGCCCGTTGCGCCGCAGCGACGTCAGGTCGGCCTTGCCGAGGAAGCCGGTCAGCGGCCGGTATGCCTCCGACAGCAGCAGCTCAAGATCGGCGATCTCCGAGGGGCGGGGCGTGAAGGTCGGGGCGTCCCGGAGCACCTCGTCCGGCAACGCCCAACCCTCAACCGCCCCACCGTTCACAGACACGCGTGACAGTCTGTCAGTTTTCCCGTCGTTTCTCCCAGCGGGGGTTCAGCCCGTGTTGCGCATGCCGGCCGCGATGCCGTTGACCGTGGTCAGCAGCGCCCGCTCCAGCGCCGGGTCCGGCGAGGACTTCCGCCCGCCGCCCCAGACACCGCTGTCGGCGGCCTTGCTCGCGCGGTACTGGGCCAGCAGCGACACCTGCAGGTGGTGCAGCGGCTGCAGGTAGCTGTCGCGGACGCCAAGCGTGCGGTCCAGCACCGGCTGCCGCTCCAGCAGCGCCGACTCGCCGGTGATCGCGAGGACCTCGGCGACGGTCTTGTCGTACTCCGCGCGGATCACCTCGAAGACCGGCTTCAGCGGGTCGGGCACCAGCGTGTCGACATACCGCGAGGCGATCTCCAGGTCCGTCTTGGCCAGCATCATCTCGACGTTGGACAGGAAGGTGCCGAAGAAGTGCCACTTCTCGTGCATCTCGCGCAGCACGTCGCCGAGGCCGGCCACGCGGGCCGCCTCCAGGCCGCTGCCGACGCCGAACCAGCCGGGCACGATCTGCCGCGACTGCGTCCAGCCGAACACCCACGGGATCGCCCGCAGGCCGCCGAGGCCGGCGTCGGCGTTGGGCCGCTTCGCCGGGCGGGAGCCGATGTTGAGCGCGCCGAGCAGCTCGGTCGGGGTGGCCGCCCAGAAGTACGCGGGCAGGTCCGGGTTCTCGACCAGGGCGCGGTAGTTGGCGAACGCGGCCCTCGACACCGTCTCCATCGCCGAGTCCCAGCGCGCGAGCGCCTCGGCGGGCTGCCGCGGCTCGGTGTGCAGCAGGGCGCTCTGCAGCACGGCGGCCAGGGTCAGCTCCAGGTTTTCCCTGGCCAGGGCCGGCAGCGTGTACTTGTCGGAGATGACCTCGCCCTGCTCGGTGACCTTGATCGCGCCGTCGAGGGTGCCCCACGGCTGGGCCAGGATCGCCTCGTGGGTCGGGCCGCCGCCGCGGCCGACGGTGCCGCCGCGGCCGTGGAAGAGCCGCAGCCGGACGCCGTGCCGGGCGGCGACGTCACGCAGCTGGCGCTGCGCCTTGTGGATCATCCACTGCGACGTGGTGATGCCCGCGTCCTTGTTGGAGTCGGAGTAGCCGAGCATGACCTCCTGCACGTCGCCACGGGCGCGCACGATCGCGCGGTACACCGGGATCGACAGCAGATCGTCCAGCAGCTCGCCGGCCATCTCCAGTTCGCGGGCCTGCTCCAGCAGCGGCGCGAAGCCGACCCGGGCGCGGGCCGACTCCATCGACGCACCGCCGAAGCCGGCGCCGGCGCTGACCTCGACGAGACCCCACTCGCGGGCGAGGACGACCGCGGCGAGCACGTCGTCGATGCCCTGCGTCATGGAGATGATGTACGTCTCGACGACCTCCGGGCCGAAGCGCTCCTGCACCTCGCGGATCGCGGCGAACACGTCGAACGTCTTGCGGGCCGTGTCGGTCAGCCCGGTGTCGCGGGTGGCGAGCGGGCGGCGGCCGTTGAGCTCGTCGATGAGCAGCTGCCGGCGCGCGTCGCGGTCGAGGTTGCCGTAGTCGACCTCGCCGACCCGCCGGTAGAGCTGGGCGAGGACCTCGTGGTGGGCGTCGGCGTGCTCACGCACGTCGAGGGTGGCCAGCTGCAGGCCGAACGCGGACAGCGTGCGGATCGCCGAGGCCAGCTTGCCGGTCGCGGCGAGCTGGCCGCCGTTGCGGGCCAGGGACGCCCGCATCAGCTCCAGGTCGGCGATGAGCTCGCCGGTGCCGAGGTAGTCGCGGCCCTGCTTGTGCGGCGTGCCGGTGGCCAGGCGTGTGCGGGTGTGCTGCAGCTTGAGCCGGATGCAGCGCAGCTTCAGCCGGTAGGACTCCTCGAGGTTGACCCGGCGGTAGCGGGCCGGCAGCTCGGGCAGGTTGTCCAGGTCGGCGGCGAGGCTCGCGGACAGGTCCAGCGACACCCCGCGCAGGCGCTTGGAGACCGACACCTCGTCGATCAGGCCGTCGATCACGCCCTCGGCGGCGCGGATGCCGTACTCATGTTGGATCAGCAGGACGTCGCGGGTGACGGCCGGGGTGACGAACGGGTTGCCGTCGCGGTCGCCACCGATCCACGAGCCGAAGCTCAGGGGCCGCGCGGTCGGGGGCAGCTGCACCCCGAGGTCCTTGAGGGTGTCGTACAGGTCGTCGAGCACCTGCGGCGCGGCTCCGCCGGCCAGGTCGGCGAGGTAGTAGACGGCGTTGCGGGCCTCGTCGCTCGGCTCGGGCCGCTCCAGCCGCAGCTCGTCGGTCTGCCACAGCAGGTCGAGCAGCTCCGCGAGGCGCCGGTCGGTGCGCGCGGTGCGGGTCTTGTCGGGCTCCAGCGAGCCGTCGAGCGCGGTCGCGACGGCCTCGGCGTCGAGCTCGTCGCCGACGGCGCGCAGCTTCGTCAGGATCGAGCGGCGGGCCGCCTCGGTCGGGTGGGCGGTGAACACCGGCCGCACCGCGAGCTTGGAGGCGATCGAGCTGATCTCCTTCACCCCGACGCCACGGTCGGCGATCAGCTTCGCGGCGCGCTCCAGCCAGCCGCCCTCACGGACGCGGATGCGGCGCAGCTCGCGGGCCCGGTGCACCTGCTCGGTGATGTTGGCCAGGTGGAAGTAGGTGGAGAACGCCCGGGCGAGCTGGGTGCCGGTGACCACGTCGAGGCCGGTCAGGCGCTCGGCGGCGGCCTCCGGGTCGCTGCGGACGAGCGCGCGGACCTCTTCGACGAGGTCGAGCAGCTGCTGGCCGTCCTGCCGGACGAGACTCTGCCCGAGCAGCGAGCCGAGACGGCGAATGTCGGCGCGCAGCGCGGCGTCGGTGTCGCTGGACGCGGGTGCCTCTGCAGACATGCTGGATCCCTCCGGACGAGACGGCTGGGACGGCGCTGTCCGTTTTCACCGGCATCGTATCGGCTGCAACCACGCACCGTGGCGTTCCGGTGAGTCACGTCTCAGCTTCCGGCTCGTCTTCACCCTCGGTGGTTTTGTCGGACCCCGGGGATAGGCTGGGTCTTGCTCGATACACCCCCGCCCTTCCCGGGCGCGGGGTTGTTTGCCGTGCAGATGGGTTGCTCCGATGCCAAGACTCGCCGGTCTCACCTCCGCCGCCCTGCAGGACCCAGCGCTCGCCCGCGTGCGTGACCTGGCCCGGGGCGGGCACAGCGACCAGGTCGACCTGACCGGGCCCCCGTCGCTGCGCACGTTCGTCACGGCGGTCGTGGCCGCCGAGCGGCCCGTCCTGGCCGTCACCGCGACCGGGCGGGAGGCCGAGGACCTGGCCGCGGCCCTGGGCTGCCTGCTCGACCCTTCGGACGTGGTCGTCTACCCCGCCTGGGAGACCTTGCCGCACGAGCGGCTGTCCCCCCGCTCGGACACCGTCGGGCGACGCCTCGCGGTGCTGCGCCGGCTGGCCCATCCCACTGCCGACTCCCCCTTGCCGCGGGTGGTCGTCGCGCCGGTCCGTTCGGTGCTGCAGCCGCAGCTCAAGGGGCTGGGAGACCTTTCGCCCGTTGTCCTGTCCGCCGGCGACACCGCCGATCTCGACGCCCTGGTCGCCCGGCTCGGACATCTCGCCTATGCGCGGGTCGACCTGGTCACCAAGCGGGGTGAGTTCGCGGTCCGCGGCGGCATCCTCGACGTGTTCCCGCCGACCGAGGAGCACCCGCTGCGGGTGGAGTTCTGGGGTGACGAGGTCGAGGAGATCCGCTCGTTCGCCGTCGCCGACCAGCGCACCATCTCCACCGTGGACCGGCTGTGGGCGCCGCCGTGCCGGGAGCTGCTGCTCACCGACGAGGTCCGGGCCCGCGCCGCGGCGCTGTCGACCGACCATCCGCAGCTCGCGGAGCTGCTGGACAAGCTCGCCGGCGGCATCCCCGTGGAGGGCATGGAGTCCCTGGCCCCGGCGCTGCTCGGCGACACCGACTCCCTCGAGCTCGTCCTGCACACCATGCCCGCAGGCACGCACGTGCTGCTGTGCGACCCCGAGCGGATCCGCACCCGCGCGCACGACCTGGTCCGCACCAGCGAGGAGTTCCTGGAGGCGAGCTGGGCGGCCGCCGCGGTCGGCGGGAAGGCGCCGATCGACCTGGGCGCGGCCGCGTTCAAGAGCCTGTCGGAGGTGCGCGCGGCGGCGGCCTCGCTGGGTCTGCCGTGGTGGTCGCTGAGCGCCTTCTCTCTCGATGCTTCGTCCGCCGTTGCGGACGAGCCCTGGCGCCTTGGCGAATCCGTCGAGGTCACCGTCTCCGACGACGCGATCTCCATCGCGCTGCCCGCGCAGCCCGCGCCGCTCTATCACGGGGAGACCGCGCGGGTCGTCGACGATCTGAAGCGGCTCGCCGGCGACGGGTGGCGGCTCGCGCTGGTGTTCGAAGGCACCGGTCCCGCGCAGCGGGCCGTCGAGGTGCTCCGCGACGCCGGGCTGGGTGTCGGTTTCGTCGATGACATCTCGGACCTGCCGGATCCCGGGATCGTCACGGTCACCACCGGCTCGCTCGGCAACGGCTACCTCGACGAGGGCGCCCGGCTCGCGATCATCACCGGCACCGACATCTCCGGCGGACGCGGCGCGTCCACCAAGGACATGCGCAAGATGCCGTCCCGGCGGCGCAACCAGATCGACCCCCTTGAGCTGCGCACCGGCGACTATGTGGTGCACGAGCAGCACGGCATCGGGCGCTATATCGAGATGGTGCAGCGCACCGTCAACGGCGCCGACCGGGAGTATCTCGTCCTGGAATACGCCGCGACCAAGCGCGGCCAGCCCGGCGACCGGCTCTTCGTGCCCACCGACCAGCTCGACCAGCTGTCGCGCTATGTCGGCGGTGAGACGCCCACCCTGCACAAGATGGGCGGCTCCGAGTGGCAGAAGGCCAAGTCGCGGGCCCGCAAGGCGGTCCGGGAGATCGCCGCGCAGCTCATCCAGCTGTATGCCGTCCGGCAGAATTCGCAGGGCCACGCGTTCGGCCCGGACACGCCGTGGCAGCGGGAGCTGGAGGACGCGTTCCCGTATCAGGAGACCCCCGACCAGCTCGCCGCGATCGAAGAGGTCAAGGGCGACATGGAGAAGTCGACCCCGATGGACCGCCTCATCTGCGGCGACGTCGGCTATGGCAAGACCGAGATCGCGGTCCGCGCCGCCTTCAAGGCCGTCCAGGACGGCAAGCAGGTCGCCGTGCTCGTCCCGACGACGCTGCTCGCCCAGCAGCACTTCAACACGTTCTCCGAGCGGGTCTCGCAGTTCCCGGTCGAGGTGCGGCAGCTGTCGCGCTTCCAGACCCCGACCGAGACGAAGCTGACCATGGAGAAGGTCACCGACGGCACCGTCGACATCGTCATCGGCACCCACCGGCTGCTGCAGACCGCGACCCGCTTCAAGCAGCTCGGCCTGGTCATCGTCGACGAAGAGCAGCGCTTCGGCGTCGAGCACAAGGAGTTCCTGAAGCAGCTGCGGGCCTCCGTCGACGTGCTCACCATGTCCGCCACCCCGATCCCGCGCACCCTGGAGATGGCGATCACCGGCATCCGCGAGATGTCCACGATCGCCACCCCGCCGGAGGAGCGGCACCCGGTCCTCACGTTCGTCGGCGCGCAGGACGACAAGCAGGTCTCCGCCGCCATCCACCGCGAGCTGCTCCGCGACGGCCAGGTCTTCTACCTGCACAACCGGGTCGAGTCGATCGACCGCGCGGCCCGCAAGCTGCGCGAGCTCGTGCCCGAGGCGCGCATCGCGGTCGCGCACGGCCAGATGACCGAGGACGCCCTCGAGAAGATCATGGTCGGCTTCTGGGAGAAGGAATACGACGTCCTCGTCTGCACCACGATCGTGGAGAGCGGCATCGACATCCCCAATGCCAACACCCTGATCGTGGAGCGCGCCGACCTGCTCGGCCTGTCGCAGCTGCACCAGATCCGGGGCCGGGTCGGGCGCGGCCGCGAGCGGGCGTATGCCTACTTCCTCTACCCGCCCGAGAAGCCGCTGACCGAGCACGCCCACGAGCGGCTGGCCACCATCGCCCAGCACACGGAGCTCGGCGCCGGCATGTATGTCGCCATGAAGGACCTCGAGATCCGCGGCGCCGGCAACCTCCTCGGCGGCGAGCAGTCCGGCCACATCGAGGGCGTCGGCTTCGACCTCTACGTGCGCATGGTCGGCGAGGCCGTCGCCCAGTTCAAGGGCGAACGCCCCGAGGAGGACGAGCCCGACGTCAAGATCGACCTGCCGGTCGACGCCCACCTGCCGCTGGAATACATCGCCGCCGAGCGCCTCCGCCTGGAGATCTACCGCAAGGTGGCCGGCGCCAAGGACAGCGCCGCCCTCGACGAGATCGTCGCCGAGATGAAGGACCGCTACGGCGAGCCACCCCTGCCGGTGGCAAACCTCCTCGCGGTGGCCCGCTTCCGCTTCGTGGCCCGCGCCTACGGCCTCACCGACGTCTCGCTGCAGGGCAAGCACGTGCGCTTCGGCCCGCTGCAGCTCGCCGACTCGAAGCAGATGCGCCTGAAGCGCCTCTACCCGGAGTCGGTCTACAAGGCAGCGGCCGACACCGTCTCCCTCCCCCGCCCCTCGACCCGCCGCATCGGCGGCGAGCCGATGCGCGACACCCAGCTCCTCGAATGGGCCGCCGAACTCCTCAAGACCGTCCTCGGCGACCCGATCCCCGCCACCACCAAGCCCTGACCCCACCTCCTCCACCTCCGGAGCGCTCCTGCGCCCCGGTCCCGGGGGCGTTCTGCACCGGGGTGCTCCTGCGCCCCGAGTTCGGGGTGCTCCTGCGCCCAGGCGTGCCCCCATCCGGAGGATGCCCACGCTCGGGGGGTGCCCCGAGTTCGGAGGGTGCGCTCGCGTCCGGAGGGTGCGCCCACGCTCGGGGGTGCCCCGAGTTCGGAGGGTGCGCTCGCGTCCCCGCGCTGGGGTGCTCTCGCCCGCCGGGGGCTTCCGCGGGAGTTCTCCCCGCCGGGACTGCTCCCGCCGGGGGCTCCCGCCTGGGAGTGCTCCTTCGCCCGAGGGTGCCCCACATCCGTGCCGGCGTCCGAGTCTGCGCCCGCGTGCCGCGCCTGGAGTGCTCCCGCGGGGCTCCCGCCGGCGGGCTTCTGCGTCCCGAGCTCGGAATGCTCCCGCGCCCATGAACCGGGTCCGGAGGGTGCGCCCACCGTCCCCGCGCTGGAGCACTCCCCGCGGGGGCTTCCGCTGAGGTTCTCCCCGCCCTCGGGGAGTTCCTGCGCGACGAGTTCGGGGTGCGCCACGCCCATGGGTGCCCCACGTCCGGAGAGTGCGCCCGCGTCCCCACGCTGGGGTGCTCTCGCCCGCCGAGGGCTCCCGCGGGAATTCTCCCCGCAGGGGAATGCTCCAGCCGGGGCCCCGCCTGGGAGTGCTCCTTCGCCCGAGGGTGCCCCACATCCGTGCCCCACGTCCGAGGCAGCGCCCGCGTCCCGCGCCGGGGTGCTCCCGCGCGGGGACTCCCCGCCGGGGGATGCTTCTGCGCCACGAGTTCGGGGTGCTCCCTCGCCCGCGGATGCCCCACGTCCGTGGCCCGCGCCCGGAGGCGGCCTTGGGCCTGGCTTGGCATCCGCCCGCTCCGCCACTCCCACCACCCCGGCCAACTATCGCCGGAGCGTGGAGCGCTTCCTATGGCCCCGGCCCGGCAGGTTGCACCTCCGCCAACGCGGCGACGGCCAGCCCGCACTTCTTGCGTCGTCGTGGACGCCACCGCGGTTCCGCACCGCCACCCCGGCCAGGCGACCCGTCGACCGCATCGATCGCCAGACCTCGGCCGGATGGCAGCGGCGCTCACGGCTCGCGTTCGCCGCCGCGTCGTGATCAGTGCACTCACCGGCGCACCTCGGGACGCCTCCAACCCATCGCCGTGGCGTGCTCGGTGGAGCCGGCCGGCCGGTGCGCTGTTCGATCCAGGAGCCGGACCCATCCCATGATCCCGAATGGCCGCGGCGGCGCGCCACCGGATGGCACGCGGATGCGTAGGAAGCTGCCGCGCGCTCTGCGCGCTGGCAGTGCGTCGCGGAGCGACGCATTGGGGGGCTCCGGGGGTGAGAATCCCCCCGGCGGGACCCGCGCGGAGCGTGGGGCAGCGAGCCCATCGCCGAAGGCGACAGAGCGGGTAACAGCGGGACCCGCGCGGAGCGTGGGGCAGCGAGCCTATCGCCGGAGGCGACACAGCGGGTAACAGCTAACAGCTAACAACTAGGCGCGGTGGGCCGGGCGGTGGGTCAGGCGGTGGTGCAGGGAGCGGGCCAGGAGCGCGGCGGCGAACGGGGCGTCCTCGCGCAGGTACCGGCGGGCGAGGCGGCGGGGTTCGCGGGCGAGGCGGTCCAGCCATTCGAGGCCGGCCTTCTGCATCGCGGGGTTCGCGCGCTGGATGTCTCCGGCGACGAAGTTGACCGCGGCGCCGCAGCCGAGGAACCAGGTGGCGGGCAGCGCGGCGCGCAGGCGGCGGATCAGGTGTTCCTGACGGGGGAAGCCGATACCGACGTACACCATCTGCGGCTCGGCGGCGATGACCGCGTCGCACACCGCTTCGAGCAGGTCGGGGTCGGTGTCGAAGCCGAACGGCGGGCAGAGCGTCCCGGCGATCCGCAGTCCTGGGAAGGTGTCGGCGAGCACCAGCGCGGCCCGGTGCGCGCCGTCGAGGTCGGCCACGTCGTCGAAGTCGGTGTCGGAGGTCGTACCGGCGAACCCTGAACCGTCCGAAGGCGTCCCGCCGAGGATGAAGACGCCGTGGTGGTCGGCGGCCAGGGCGCGGGACAGGGACCAGATCAGGTCGGAGCCCGTGACCCGCGCGGGGAGGTTCCAGCCGGCGAGGCGGGCCGCCCAGACCAGCGGCGTGCCGTCGGCGACGACCAGGTCGGCCTCGCGCAGGTGGGCGCGGAGCTGGGGGTCGCGGGAGACGTGCCGCAGGATGTCGACGTTGGGCGTGACGATCCAGCCGCCGTCGCCGCGGGCCAGGGCCGAGCGCACGTGGGAGACGACTTCTTCCTCGGTCAATGGGTCCACGGAGAGGCCGCCGAGAGGGACCCGCCGCCAGCGCGCTCTGGTGTGCAGCATCGTTCATCCGTAATTCGTCGTTAGAGATAACAGATGCCAGCACAGCTGGCATATCTACCAAAACGACCAAGGAGGACGGTTGGTACGCGTTCTGTTCCTCGGCGGGCTCGGGCGCAGCGGAACCACCCTGCTGGAGCGCCTGCTCGGCGAGCTGCCCGGCGTGTGCCCGCTCGGCGAGGTCGTCCACCTGTGGGAACGCGACGTCGCCGGTGACGAGCGCTGCGCCTGCGGGGCACACTTCTCGTCCTGCGACTTCTGGCAGGCCGTCGGTGAGAAGGCGTTCGGCGGGTGGCAGCACGTCGACGTGTGGCGGGTGCTCGCACTGCGGCACGCGGTCGAGCGGACCCGGCACATTCCGCGGTTGGCGAGTGTACGGATGAGCCAGTCGCACCGGCTGCTCGTCGAGGAGTACGCGGACTGGTACGCGAGGCTGTACGAGGCGGCGGCCGTCGTCTCGGGTGCGCAGGTGCTGGTCGACTCCTCGAAGCACGCCGCCCTCGCGTACTGCCTGCGGTTCGCGCCCAGCATCGACCTGCGGGTCGTGCACGTGGTGCGGGACAGCCGGGGGGTGGCGTACTCCTGGACGAAGACCGTGCGCCGGCCCGAGACCGACGGTCTCGAGGAGATGACCCGGTACTCGCCGAGCCGTTCCGCCCTGCTGTGGAACGCGCACAACACGGCGCTCTCCGTGCTGCACCGGTGCGGCGTGCCGGTCATGCGGGTCCGGTACGAGTCGCTGCTCGACTCCCCGTCCACCGTCCTGTCCGAGATCTCGGAATTCTCGGGACTCGACCACGACGGCATGGACTTCCTGCACGGCGGCACGGCAGAGCTCGGGCCGTGCCACAGCGCCGCGGGCAACCCGATGCGCTTCACCGTCGGCCCCGTCCCGCTCCGCCGCGACGACGCGTGGCGCACCGCCCTGCCGGGACGCCAGCGAAGAGTGGTCAGCGCACTCACCGCGCCGCTGCTCGGCATGTACGGATACCGGGGGGCCCGATGAACACCACCGGACACTGGCCGAGCGTGGGCGTGGTCGTGCCGACGCGGAACCGCCCCGAACTGCTCGCCCGCGCCGTCGAGGGCATCGTCGCGCAGGACTATCCCGGCCCCGTGCGCACGATCGTGGTCTTCGACCAGCACGACCCTGACGTGTCGCTGTGCCGCGGCGGGGACCGTCCGCTCGACGTACTGCCCAACCTGCGCAAGCCCGGCCTGGCCGGCGCCCGCAACACCGGCATCGTGGCCCTGGAGACGGATCTGGTCGCGTTCTGCGACGACGACGACGCCTGGACCCCGACCAAGCTGCGGCGTCAGGTGCTCGCATTGCAGCAGCGACCGCAGGCGGAGTTCTGCACGGCGGCCATCGAGGTCGAGTTCGGTGAATCGCTCACCCCGCGCCTGGCGGGGGCGTCGCTGGTCGGCCTCGACGACCTGGTCCGCTCCCGGATGTCGATGCTGCACTCCTCGACGTTCCTGGTGCGCCGCTTCGTCTTCGCCGAGGACGAGATGGGCCTGGTCGCCGAGGACGCGCCCGGCAGCCAGAACGAGGACTGGGACCTCCTGCTGCGCGCCGCCAAACGCGGCGAGATCGTCCACGTCGACGAGCCACTCGTCCGCGTCCTGTGGGGCCGCACGTCGATGTTCGCCTACGAGTACGCCACCAAGATGGCATCCCTGCGCTGGATGATGACCCGCCACCCGGAGATCGCCGGCTCGGGCACCGGCGCCGGCCGCGTCTACGGCCAGCTCGCCTGCTGGTCCGCCGCCTCGGGCAACCGCCGCGACGCCTGGCTCTGGACCAAGGCCGCCATGCGCTCCAACTGGCGCGAACCCCGCGCCGCCATCGCCCTCGCCGCCGTCACCGGCGTCGTCAAGGTCGAAAGCGTCCTGGGCGCCCTGCACCGCCGCGGCCACGGCATCTGACCCCACAGGCCAGGCTCACCGGTGGTCACGAGGCTCTAGCGGGACCACGCCCGACGATGGTCAGCCGCACCGCGAGTTCCTCCAGCGGTGCGGCCCTCATCGCGTCCTGGGCATTCCGTGCCGCGCGTCGACACGATCCGCGACGTAATGCGGGCCAGCCGGGGTGTCGACGCGCGACACCCCCGCTGGCCCTTCATGGTCGATCAAACTGCTCCGACGCCGCCGTCGGTGACCGCCTGACGCGTGGCTTCAGGCGGTCGCCGGGTCGGGTGGGTGATCAGGCGAGGCGCTTGGCCAGGTTCTGGTCGAGGGCGTTCATGAACTCGTCCGTGGTGAGCCACGGGGCGTCGCGGGAGATGAGCAGGGCGAGGTCCTTGGTCATCTGGCCGGCCTCGACGGTGTCGACGCAGACCTGCTCCAGCGTGTTGGCGAACGCGGTGACCTCGGGGGTCCCGTCGACCTTGCCGCGGTGGGCCAGGCCGCGCGTCCACGCGAAGATGGACGCGATCGGGTTGGTCGAGGTCTTCTCGCCCTTCTGCCACTGACGGTAGTGCCGGGTGACGGTGCCGTGGGCGGCCTCCGCCTCGACGGTCTTGCCGTCCGGGGTCATCAGGACGCTGGTCATGAGGCCGAGCGAGCCGAAGCCCTGCGCGACGGTGTCGGACTGCACGTCGCCGTCGTAGTTCTTGCAGGCCCAGACGAACCCGCCCTCCCACTTCAGGGCGGCGGCGACCATGTCGTCGATGAGGCGGTGCTCATACGTGATGCCGGCGGCCGCGAACTCGCCCTTGAACTCGTTCTCGAAGACCTCGGCGAACAGGTCCTTGAACCGGCCGTCATACGCCTTCAGGATCGTGTTCTTCGTCGACAGGTAGACCGGGTAGCCGCGGTCGAGGCCGTAGCGCAGCGAGGCGCGGGCGAAGTCGCGGATCGAGTCGTCGAAGTTGTACATACCCATGGCGACGCCGCCGCCGGGGAAGTTGGCGACCTCGAACTCCATCGGCGCGCCGCCGTCCTCGGGCGTGTAGGTCACGGTGACCTTGCCGGGGCCGGGGACGACGAAGTCGGTCGCCTTGTACTGGTCGCCGTGGGCGTGACGGCCGATGATGATCGGCTTGGTCCAGCCCGGGACGAGCCGCGGGACGTTGGACATGATGATCGGCTCGCGGAAGACGACGCCGCCGAGGATGTTGCGGATCGTGCCGTTCGGCGAACGCCACATCTTCTTGAGCTTGAACTCCTCGACCCGGGCCTCGTCGGGGGTGATCGTCGCGCACTTGACGCCCACGCCGTGCTGCTTGATGGCGTTGGCCGCGTCGATCGTGACCTGGTCGTCGGTCTGGTCACGGTATTCGATCGACAGGTCGTAGTACTTCAGGTCGACGTCGAGGTACGGCAGGATCAGCTGCTCGCGGATCTGCTTCCAGATGATGCGGGTCATCTCGTCGCCGTCGAGCTCGACGACAGGGTTGTTTACCTTGATCTTCGCCATCGGCCGGGCGCTCCTCTCGCGGCTTGCCTTCGCTTAGCAGTACGAGCGTACTGCATCGAGCGGATCACGATCCGAGGACCCCGACCCCGAGGCTGACCACACCCGCCGCGAGCGACAGCGCGCCGATCCAGATCATCACGATGGCGCCGTTGGGCGCCGTGCGGCCCTTGCCGGCGGACGACGCGAAGAAGCCACCCGACATGAGGATGGCCGCGGCCAGCACGCCGCCTCGGGCGATCCAGCCGAGGAACCCGTCGATCCCGGCGAGGTCGGCATAGAGGATGCCGACGAGCCCGAGGGTGACCAGGACGCCCGCGTGCGCATGCCCGGCACGCGCGAACGCCTGCTGGAAGGGGGTCATCGGCACGGCGCCACGCACGATCTTGGTCAGGAACCAGCCGCCGACCTCGATCGTCACGATCGACAGCAGGGCGATGCCGGCCAGGATGCGACCCGCGTCGGTGAACTCGAACTGCATCTCGGATCTCCCGTCACTGCCAAGTTAAGCTATGCCAGTGACGATAACTGGCGGTGGCATCACTGGTCAAGGCGAGATAGACAGTTACGTGCTGACGCACGTCGAGCTCTGCCTGACCCTGGTCAACGACCTCACGGTGACCCCGCGGCAGGGCCGTCACCTCGGCGTGGACGACCGGATCGGCACCGCGTTCACCGATCTGGCCGAGAGCGAACGCTGGCAGGGATTCCCGCTGGCCGGCGCCGACGTCGACGTCCTGACCGACGCAGCGGCCCGGCTGCGGGTCGCGGTGGACGCGTGCATCGCCCGCGACCTGCACAGCGCCGCCGCCGCGCTCAACGCGGTGCTCGCCGACCACGGCGCGGTGCCCAACCTGCACGGCGCCGCGGTCCTCGCGTTCCACGCCGTCGACGCCAACGTCGTCGACGCCTGGGCGGCGGAGTCGGCGACGAGTCTGGCCTTCCTCGTCGGCACCAGGCAGACCCACCGGCTGGGCGTGTGCGACGCCGAGCTGTGCGACGCGTACTTTCTCGACGTCACCAAGAACACGTCGCGGCGGTTCTGCTCGCTCGCGTGCCAGAACCGCGCGAAGTCCGCCGCTTACCGACAGAAGCGCCGCGTGAAATTGTCGTAGGTACCCGGCATCCTGTTCCTCGTGAATGCCAGCCGTTTCGCCCGCGGGACCGGGCTCGTCGCCATCGTCCTCGGTGTCGCCGCCGTCGTCACCGGCCTCGCGCTGCCCTGGACCCTGGCCGGCAGCCGCCACCCCGACCTCGTGACGATCGCCGGCATCGTGTTCCTCGGGCCGCTGATCAGCGCGCTCTGCGTCGCCTATACGCGCACCGAGCCGCGCCGCTTCCGGCTGATCTCCGCCGTCGCCGCCGTCGCCGGGCTCGCCGCCACCCTGGTCGCGATCGGGCTCGCCACGATGGTCGAGCCGAGCGCGGGCGTCGGGTTCGGCGGGCCGGTCACCGTCGCGGGCGCGGCCGCCGTCACCCTCGGCTGGCTGCTGCTCCTCGCCGGCGGGCCCGGCGCGTTGCCGGCCGCGCCGAAGCCGTGGCTCGCGGTCGCGGCAGCAGGTGTCGTGCTGGTGATCGTCGCCGGCTTCGGCGTCGACTATGCGCGGGAAGGGCGCTTCGTCGACTCGACCACGGCCGGTGACCCGCCCCCGGCCGGCGGCGACCAGACCTGGCCGCTGCCGTATGTCGGGGTGCAACTCGTCGGCGTCCACGACCAGCTGGCGATCGTCCGGGCCGACGACGGCGTGCGGGCCGTGTGGCTGTCCAGCGGCGCCATCGCGTGGCGCTATCTGCGCTCCGACCTGCCGACCCAGACCGCGGGCCTGGTGACCGGCGCGACCGGCGACACCGTCGTCGTGGTCTTCGGCACCGACGACGGCGTGCTGGTCACCGCCCTGGACGCGGGCAGTGGGCAGGTGCGCTTCTCCGAGCGGTACACGGCCGGGAAGATGGCGTCCGTCCACGGCGCGGGCAGGACGGTCGTCCTCGCCAGCTCGGGCATCGGCGCCGGCGACCTGCTCGGCCTCGACGTCACCGACGGCACCCTGCTGTGGCGGTGGACCCCCGCCCGCAACGGCGGTCCCTGCGACGTCACCGACCTCGCGACCACCGCCGAGACCGTCGCGGTCGCCATGCGCTGCCGCGCCCAGGGCGTCGACGACGTCGCCGTCGGCCTCACCGCCACCACCGCCGCCGAGCGCTGGTCCTGGCACGCCATCCAGCGCAACCCCGACGAGCTGCGCATCCACGCGACCGGCGACGGCTTCGTCACGATCACCGGCACCTCACCGCGCCGCGCCGTCTTCATGGACGCCGTCACCGGCACCGTCGGCGACCGTCACGACACCGCCGGCCCGCTCGCCGTCCCGGCCGGCAATCTCCTGCTGTATGCCGAGCCCAGCGGCGAACGCGCCCACCTCACCGCCGTCGACGTCCACACGGGCGCCGTGAAGTGGGACGTGGGTCTGCCGGGCCTCGGCGGGTATCAACCGCTGACCGCCACCACCGCCGGCGACAAGGTCTACGTCGTGTGGCGTGGCACGGACGGCCGCCTCCGCCTCATCGGCGCCCGCACCACCGACGGCGGCGCCACCGAGGACCGCACGATCACCTGCACGACCCGCTGCCCCGAGGTCTCCATCGCCGCCACCCCGGCCCACGCCGTCGTGGCCACCAGGGAGGAGAAGACCACCGAGCTGTTCCTGAGCGTCACCTGACCCCGCGGCCGAGCCGAACCGCGCCCGGCCGATCCCGCCCGCACGCCCACCCACGGGCAGGTCTGCGGCGTCCCGGGGTGCGGCGCAGCCATCGCCGCACCGGGAGGCAGCACTGCCGCCGTCCCGGCCGGACCGCAGCCACCGGTGCGCGGGCGTCCACCGGCGTTTGACCGCAGGCCGCGGCCGCCCGCAGATGCATGCGGATATCCGCCGATCCGTGCGTGGTCACGACCGTCCGCAGGCCACGACCGTCCGCAGGCCACGACCGTCCGCAGGCCACGACCGTCCGCAGGCCACGACCGTCCTCAGGCCACGACCGTCCTCAGGTGCGTGCGGGCATCTGCTGGCTCACGCGACCGCGGGTCACGGGCATCCGTAGGTACGTACGGATGACGCCGGTACATGGGAGCGTCCGCAGACGCGGCCCGCCGGCGCACCCTGAAAAAGTGCGGCGTCAGGTGAGGTGGTGTTCGGCGAGGGACACGACGTTGGCGAGGAGCATGGCTCTGGTCATCGGGCCTACGCCGCCCGGCATGGGGGCCAGGTGCCCGGCGACGGCCGCCACCTCGGGAGCGACGTCGCCGACCAGGCGGGCCTTGCCGTCGGGCTGGACGACGCGGGTGACGCCGACATCGATGACGGTGGCGCCGGGTTTGACCATGTCGGGGGTGAGGAGGGCGGCGGAGCCGGCGGCGACGATGACGATGTCGGCGGTGCGGGTGTGGGCGGCCAGGTCGCGGGTGCCGGTGTGGCAGAGGGTGACCGTGGCGTTTTCGCTCTTACGGGTGAAGATCAGGCCGAGCGGCCGGCCGGCGGTGGTGCCGCGGCCGATGGCGACGACGTGGGCGCCGGCGATCGGGATGGCGTGCCGGCGCAGGAGCTCGACGATGCCGTGGGGCGTGCAGGGCAGCGGGGCGGGGATGCCGAGGACGAGGCGGCCGAGGTTGGTCGGGTGGAGGCCGTCGGCGTCCTTCGCGGGGTCGACGAGCTCCAGGATGCGCTGCTCGTCCAGGCCCGCGGGCAGCGGCAGCTGGACGATGTACCCGGTGCACGCGGGGTCGGCGTTGAGCTCGGCCACGGCCGCCTCGACCTCGGACTGGGTGGCGGTGGCGGGCAGGTCGCGGCGGATGGAGGCGATGCCGACCTCGGCGCAGTCGCGGTGCTTGCCGGCCACATACGCGTGCGAGCCCGGGTCGTCGCCGACCAGGACGGTGCCAAGGCCGGGGACGACGCCCCGGGCGGCGAGGGCCTTCACCCGGGCGCGGAGTTCGTCCTTGATCGCGGCCGCGGTGGCCTTGCCGTCGAGCATCGTTGCCGTCACGGGCTTGATCCTGCCATTACAGTTTCGGGGGTGTCCGTCCGGCAGTGGTTCGTCGCCCTCCTCACCATCTCCGCCCTGGCGGCGTGCGGAAGCGACAAACCGGCGCAAACCGCTGAGCCGCAGGCAGCCTGGCAGAGCGTCGCGGGCAGCGATCAGCCGAGCCAGAGCGCGGTGCCGTCGGTGAGCCAGAGCGCGGCGCCGGCGAAGAGCCAGAGCGCCGGGGCGGCCGGGGCGGCCGGTAAGGAAGCCAGAGCCGCCGCGTTCGTGAGGCAGCAGGCGGGCACGTTCGGCATCGTGATCCGGGACCGGCAGACCGGCGCGGTGTGGAAGGCGGGCAACACGACCGCCACCACCTGGACCGCGTCGACGATCAAGCTGGCCATCGCCACGGACCTGCTGGAGCGGCACCGCAGCGGCGCGATCACCCTCGACGGCACCGACCGGGCCAACCTCGACAAGGCGCTGATCAGCTCCGACAACGACGCCGCGACCGCGTTGTGGAACAGGTACGACGGGGCGGGCATGCTCGGCCGGTTCCGGAGCACGTACGGCATGCGCACGCTCGGCGTCGTCTCGGGGTACGACACCTTCTGGCGCAACCTGAGGTGCAGCGCGGAGGATCTGCAGGCGCTCATGAGCTATGTGCTGGACAAGCTCGACCCGGCGGACCGCGCGTACCTCACGAAGACCCTGCGCAACGTCGCGAGCAACCAGCGCTGGGGCGTGTGGGCGGCCGGCAGCGGGCTCAACCCGGGCAACAAGGACGGCTGGGCGCAGAAGCCGGTCGGCGGCCGCACCGTCTGGGTGACGCACACGGTCGGGTTCGCCGGGCCGGGCGAGCGGTACGTGGTCGCCGCCATGTACGAGCAGGGCGCGAGCGGCACCCTCGGCAAGGGCGCCCACGCGGTGAGCGACACGGTGGCGACGTACTTCGGCGCTCCGGTGCCGGCGCAGATCACCACGCCGTAGGGGCCCCTCGGACGAAGGGCCCCGCGGCGCGATGCCTAGTGGTAGAAGTGCCGCGTGCCGGTGAGGTACATCGTGACGCCGGCCGCGCGGGCCGCCTCGATGACCTCCTCGTCGCGGATCGAGCCGCCCGGCTGCACGATGGCGGTGATGCCCGCCTCGATCAGCCCCTGCGGCCCGTCAGCGAACGGGAAGAACGCGTCGGACGCGGCGACCGAGCCCGCCGCCCGCTCGCCGGCGCGGGAGACCGCGAGGCGCACGGAGTCGACCCGGTTGACCTGGCCCATGCCGACGCCGACGGTCGCGCCGCCGGAGGCGAGCAGGATCGCGTTGGACTTGACGGCGCGCACGGCCCGCCAGGCGAACGCGAGGTCGCGCTTGACCTCGGGCGACGCCTCCGCGCCGGTGACGAGCTTCCAGTTCGCCGGGTCGTCGCCGTCGGCGTCGACGCGGTCGGCGGCCTGGACGAGGACGCCGCCGGAGATCTGCCGGGATTCGGCGGCGGCCGGGGCCCACGCCGGGGCGCGCAGGACGCGCAGGTTCTTCTTGGCGGTGAGGACGGCGACCGCGCCCTCCTCGTACGCCGGGGCCACCACGACCTCGGTGAAGATCTCGCTGATCTGCTTCGCCAGGTCGACGGTGACCGGCGCGTTGACGGCGATCACGCCGCCGAACGCGCTGACCGGGTCGCACGCGTGCGCCTTGCGGTGCGCGTCGGCGACGTCGGTGCCGATCGCGATGCCGCACGGGTTGGCGTGCTTGATGATCGCGACGCACGGCTCGGTGAAGTCGTGCGCGGCGCGCCAGGCGGCGTCGGCGTCGACGTAGTTGTTGTAGGACATCTCCTTGCCGCCGAGCTGCTCGGCCTGCGCGAGGCCGGGCGCGGCGGCCGGGTCCACGTAGAGCGTGGCGCTCTGGTGCGGGTTCTCGCCGTACCGCAGCGTCGCGGAACGGCGCAGCGCCGTGCCGGCAAAGTCCAGACTGTCCCGCGCGAACCACTCGGCCACGGCGACGTCGTACTCGGCGATGTGCGCGAAAGCGACAGCGGCCAGAGAACGCCGCTCCTCAAGCGTGAAACCACCGTCGGCCAAAGCAGCGATCACGCCCGCATAAGAACCAGGCGACGTCACCACCGCCACACTCGGGAAGTTCTTGGCCGCGGCTCGTACCATCGCCGGACCGCCGATGTCGATCTGCTCGACGCACTCGTCGTCGGAAGCACCCGACGCCACCGTGGAGCTGAACGGGTACAGGTTGGACACGAGCAGCTCGAACGGCTCGATCGACAGCTCGGCCAGCTGCGCCGCGTGCGACTCCAGCCGCAGATCGGCGAGCAGCCCCGCGTGCACCCGCGGGTGGAGGGTCTTCACCCGGCCGTCGAGCGTCTCCGGGAACCCGGTGAGCTGCTCGACCTTGGTGACCGGCAGCCCGGCCGCCTCGATGCGGGCCGCTGTCGAGCCGGTGGAGACGAGCTCGACGCCGGCGCCGGCAAGGGCGCGCGCGAGGTCCTCCAGCCCGGTCTTGTCGTAGACGCTGATGAGCGCGCGCCTGATGGGACGGCGGTTAGCCACGACCCAACCTGACCTTTCGTTCGTTGACGGTCCAGCCTTCGCGGGCCATCCGGCCGACGGTGTCGACCAGCTGGCGGCGCTCGGCCACCTTGATCCGCTCGAGGAGGGTGTCCTCGGTGTCGTCGTCGAGGACGGGCACCGCGACCTGCGCGATGATCGCCCCGGTGTCGACGCCGCTGTCGACGAAGTGCAGCGTGGCGCCGGCGAGCTTCACGCCGTAGGCGAGGGCGTCGCGCGGCCCGTGCATGCCCGGAAACGCCGGGAGCAGCGCATTGTGCGTATTCACATATCGGCCCTCGAATTGACCGAGGAACCGGGGTCCGACCAGCTTCATGAACCCGGCCGAGACGATCAGGTCGGGCTCGAACCCGGCGCACGACGCGGTCAGGAAGGCGTCCCACTCGTCGCGGGAGCCGAAGGCGGGCACCGCCGCCACGAAGGTCGGTATGTCGTGCTTCGCGGCCCGGACCAGCCCTTCGATGTCGGGGCGGTCGGCGCCGACGCCCACGACCGCGGCGCCGTACGACGGGTCGGCGGAGGCGTCGAGCAACGCCTGCAGATTGGAGCCGGAACCGGACACGAGCACCACAAGCCGAACGGTCACCGTGAAACTCTACCGACCGGGTCGGCCCTGCTCAGCGGCGGGCCGTAGCAGAAACCGCATGAAAAGCCGCATGTTGCCGATGTTCCACCGTTTCGCGGCTGCGAAGATTTGATCCTGACCAGTACGCTGCGCAAGTTCCGTATCCCCCTCGGGACTACCCTGATGCGGAAACGCAGCGACAGACGTCCCCAGCCTTAGGAGCCATCGCAATGGGCTACCCACCACAGGGCCAGGATCCGTACGGGCAGCAGCAGCCGTACCAGGACCCCTACGGTCAGCAGCCGCAGTACGGGCAGCAGCCGCAGTACGGGCAGCCGCAGCAGCCGGACCCCTACGCGCAGCCGCAGCAGCCGGCGTACCAGGACCCGTACGCGCAGCCGCAGCAGCCGGCCTATCAGGACCCGTACGCGCAGCAGCCGCCGGTGTCCGGCACCCCGTACCCGACGTCGGGCGGTGGCTACCCCACCTCCGGCGGCGCGTACCCGCCCGCCGGCTACGGCACCCCCGGCTACCAGCAGCCCGGCTACGGCGCCCCGCAGCAGCAGAACACGCTCGGCCTCGTCTCGATGATCCTCGGCATCGTGTCGATCCCGCTCGCCTGCTGCTACGTCGGCTTCCTGCTCGGCGCCGCGGCGATCGTCCTCGGTTACCTCGGCCAGCAGAAGGTCAAGCAGGGCCTGGCCAACAACGGCGGCATGGCGCTCGCCGGCATCATCACCGGTGCCGTCGGTGTGGTCATCGAGATCGCCATCTGGGTCCTCTACTTCGCGGGCGCGGCGAGCGGCTGGTTCGTCTACTAACACCCGACGCAATCGCCCGGCATGCTGTTCGCAGCAGCCGGGCATTTTGCGTTTTCCCAGTTGGTACCGTCGACGAAGCGCCGGACCGATCGGGCTGACGCGATGTCCGGGGCCGGACGCACCATCCGGTGCGGCGGGCTACGGGGTGCCGCCCTGCCGGACCCGGAGCGCGATCTTCGTCGCGGCGGTGGCCAGGACCGTGCCGATCGTCACCATCAGCATCGCGACGAACGCCACCTCGCCGGCCCGCGGGCCGATCTGCTCCAGCCCGCCGCTGCCGGCCGACCCGCTCGCCGCGACCGACGCCAGCCCGAGCAGCAGCCCCGCGCAGGGCCCGGCGAGTGCGGCCGCGCCGAGCAGCGGCAGCCAGCCGCGGCCCGGGTCGTTGCGCAGTGACCGGCGGGCGAGCAGCCAGCCCGCGATGAGCGCGGCGGCGAGCGGCAGGCCGAGCAGCAGCGGCGCCCACCCGGTCGCCGGGGTCGACGGCAGCCCGGCCAGCAGCGGCAGCGCCGGCAGCCGGCCCATCGACACCTCGGCGGCGCTGATCGTCGTCTCGGCGCCGATGTTGAACCCGGGCCCGACCAGGTACGCGGCGCTCCACACGGTCACGTCGGGGCTGAGGAAGCCGCACAGCACGACGAGACCGATCTGCCCGGCCACGCCGGTGTGATAGTCGTCGATGATCTGGCCGGCGTCGCCGCCGCTGACCGCGACCGCCATCCCCGAGACGGCCGCGCCGGCGCCCAGGATGAGCAGCGCGGCCACGGCCCCGGTCCGGGTCGCGTCGCGGATCACGCCGGGCAGCCGGCCGACGAGCCGGGCGATGCCACGGGCCTCGACGAACGCGCCGAGACCCCCCGCCAGCAGCCCGAACCCGAAGAGGGTGAACCCGGCGCCGACGGCGGACACCTCCACGCCCTTGTGGCCCGCGACGAGCGCGAGGACGGCGCCGAGCAGCCCGTACACGACGGCGATGCACCCCGCGGCGCGTGCCGCCGGCCACGGCGTCCAG
Source organism: Dactylosporangium sp. NPDC051087 (assembly GCF_055586325.1). Classification (NCBI taxonomy): domain Bacteria; kingdom Bacillati; phylum Actinomycetota; class Actinomycetes; order Micromonosporales; family Micromonosporaceae; genus Dactylosporangium; species Dactylosporangium sp. NPDC051087. The sequence goes on from NZ_JBVJIJ010000005.1 coordinate 239,931, forward strand.
GACCCACCGCTCGGGCGGGCCCGGGCGCCGACGGCACGTGCGGTGTGCACGCCGGCGCGGTACACCCGCCAAACAGCGACGGCCGTCAGACCGAGCGGGGCGAGGGACAGCGGACCGATCCCGGTGTAGAGCGGGACCCAGTGCGCGAGCAGCCAGCCCGCCGCGCCGACGCGCAGGATCTGGGTCAGCGGCGCGCCGGAGCTGTCCATGGCGTGCAGGAGCCAGACCACGACGAGCGTCGGCACGAGCGTCACCACGGCCGCCCACAGGGTGGTGACGGTGGCGGCAAGGACCAGCGGGGCACGCCGGGCGGGGCGCCGGCCGGGTGGCCGGCCCCGCGTGGAGCGCCGCTGGATCGGCAGGCGGACGGTCTCCCGATCGGCCAGCCGGGTCTGCGCCCCTTCGTCTGGTTCCTCTGGGGTGGTGGGCATCGCTCTTACTCTGTCAAAGACGGGACGGCCGGTCACTCACCCCGGCCGTCCCAATCTTCATTGATCTGTGGTGTTACAGCGCCTTGACGAGGTCCCGCATCAGGTTGGCGGTCTCGGTGGGGGTCTTGCCGACGCGGACGCCGGCGGCCTCCAGGGCGAGCTTCTTCGCGTCGGCGGTGCCCGCCGAGCCGGAGATGATCGCGCCGGCGTGGCCCATGGTCTTGCCGGGCGGCGCGGTGAAGCCCGCGATGTACCCGACGACCGGCTTGCGCACGTTGGCCTTGATGAAGTCGGCCGCGCGCTCCTCGGCGTCGCCGCCGATCTCGCCGATCATGACGATCGCCGCGGTCTCCGGGTCGGCCTCGAACGCGGCGAGCGCGTCGATGTGCGTCGTGCCGATGACCGGGTCGCCGCCGATGCCGATGCACGTGGAGAAGCCGATGTCACGCAGCTCGTACATCATCTGGTACGTGAGCGTCCCCGACTTGCTGACCAGCCCGATCTTGCCGGGGCCGGTGATGTCGGCCGGGATGATGCCCGCGTTGGACTTGCCGGGGCTGGCGATGCCGGGGCAGTTCGGGCCGATGACCCGGGTCTTGCCGCCGCTGGCCTGCAGGTGCGCCCAGAAGTTGGCCGTGTCGTGCACCGGCACACCCTCGGTGATGACCACCGCGAGGGGGATCTGCGCGTCGATGGCCTCCAGCGTCGCGGACTTCGTGCCCGCCGGCGGGACGAAGATGACGCTGGTGTCGGCGCCCGTCTGCTCCATCGCCTCGGCGACGCTGGCGAACACCGGCAGCTTCGTGCCGTCGAAGTCGACCTGCGTGCCCGCCTTGCGCGGGTTGACGCCGCCGACCACGTTCGTGCCCGCGGCGAGCATCCGCCGGGTGTGCTTGGAGCCCTCGGCACCAGTCATGCCCTGGACGATGACCTTGCTGGACTCGGTCAGCCATACCGCCATGGTCGTTACACCCCACTCGCTGCGAGCTCGGCGGCGCGGCGGGCCGCACCGTCCATCGTGTCGACCCGCTCGATCAGCGGGTTGGCGGCGTCGTCGAGGATCCGGCGACCCTCGTCGGCATTGTTGCCGTCGAGGCGGACCACGAGCGGCTTCGAGACCGTCTCACCGCGGTCCTTGAGCAGCTGCAGCGCCTGCACGATGCCGTTGGCGACGGCGTCGCAGGCGGTGATGCCGCCGAAGACGTTGACGAACACGCTCTTCACGTCGGGGTCGCCGAGCACGATCTCCAGACCGTCGGCCATGACCTGGGCGCTGGCGCCGCCGCCGATGTCGAGGAAGTTGGCGGGCTTGCTGCCCACGCCCTCGCCGGCGTACGCGACCACGTCGAGCGTCGACATGACCAGGCCCGCGCCGTTGCCGATGATGCCGACGTTGCCGTCGAGCTTCACGTAGTTGAGGTTCTTGGCCTTCGCCGCCTGCTCGAGCGGGTCGGCGGCGGCCTTGTCCTCGAGCTCCTCGTGCTCCGCGTGGCGGAAGCCCGCGTTCTCGTCGAGGGTCACCTTCGCGTCGAGGCAGAGCACCGTGCCGTCGGTCGTCTTGGCGAGCGGGTTGACCTCGACCAGCGTGGCGTCCTCGGCGATGAACGCCTGCCACAGCTTGACCGCGATCGACACGACCTGGTCGGCGACGTCGGCGGGGAACTGCGCCTGCTCGACGATCGAGCGCGCCAGGGTCTCGTCGACACCCTTGACCGCGTCGATGGCGACCTTGGCGACCTTCTCCGGCGCGTCGTGCGCGACCGTCTCGATCTCCATGCCGCCGGCGACGCTGGCGATGCACAGGAACGTGCGGTTCGCCCGGTCGAGCAGGTACGAGAAGTAGTACTCCTCGGCGATGTCGGCCGTGGTCGTGACCATGACCTTGTGGACCGTGTGGCCCTTGATGTCCATGCCGAGGATGTTGGTCGCGTGGGTGGTGGCCTCGTCGGCCCCCTCCGCCAGCTTGACGCCGCCCGCCTTGCCGCGGCCGCCGACCTTCACCTGGGCTTTGATGACAACCCGGCCGCCGAGTTCCTCGGCGATCGCACGGGCCTCTTCAGGGGTCTCGGCGACGCCGCCGCCCAGCACCGGCAAGCCGTGCTTGGCGAAGAGGGCGCGCCCCTGGTACTCGTACAGGTCCACAGTGGTCCCGTTCCGTCAACCGTGCCGCCTGCCCCATCGCGAGGACGGCTCAACGCTCGCAGCCTAACCAGGTCTGAACAGGCTGCGACTTGGCGGGTGCGGGGTGTGCCGGATTCCACAACCGGCTCAGCGGTCGGCTTGGCCGTCGGGTCCACTTTTGGGGGACCCGCGTAACCGACCTCTCGGCCCTTCGTTGAGTGCAGTGTCGGCCCGCCCGCAGGGGTAGGGCCGGCACCAAAGGCGGCCGATGCCCTGTCGGTCGAGGGGTGGCGGCGGGGCATCGTGCGATAGAGAGGCCGGACGTGTGAGGGGTGCGTCCGGCCTCTCCCCCTTTGTATTCGTATTTCTTATGTACGGGCGTCAATCGCGATGTGCGCCTGCGCCCATTCCACGATCGACTGTGTGGTCGCGCCCGGCGTAAAGATCTTCTTGACCCCGAGCCGCTCCAGCTCCGGCAGGTCGTCGTCGGGAATGATGCCGCCGCCGAACACCAGGATGTCCTCGGCGCCGCGCTCGGCGAGCAGCTCGATGACCTTCCGGAACAGTGTCATGTGCGCCCCCGACAGGACGGACAGCCCGACCGCGTCGGCGTCCTCCTGGATGGCGGTCTCCACGATCTGCTCCGGCGTCTGATGCAGGCCCGTGTAGATGACCTCCATGCCGGCGTCCCTGAGCGCCCTGGCGACGATCTTGACGCCTCGGTCGTGCCCGTCGAGGCCGGGCTTGGCGATGACGACGCGGGTCCTCGCGCTCATCCTCACCATCCTTCCCGTTGCGGCGCCCGCTCGGTTGTGGCGCCCATCTCGGCCGAAGGTACCGCATGTCCCGCCCGCAACGACCTTGCGCACGCCGGGTTACGCACAACCAACCGCCCGGGCACTCATTGACCGACAAGCCTGTCGTGGCTTGTGGCGCACATTCCGAATTGGCTACGGTGACCTGCGGTTCACATTGAGAAGCCATTTCCCGGAATGCGACGAATAGGTGGGGGTGCGGACGTATGGAAGATGCCCGGCCGCCCGGCGGTGCATATCGCGGCCGCCGCCGCGCACAGGCCGCCCACACCCGCTACGCCGCGGTGCTCACCACCGCCGTCGTCGGCGCCGGCATCGTCGCCCTGGGCGTCTCCACCGCACTGCCCGAGCCGCGCAACGACCTGTCTCTCGAGGCGAGCGGCAACTTCGACGACGTGAGCGTCCGCGGCGACACCGACCGCGCCAGCCGCTCCCGCACCAGCAACCCCATGTCGAACATGCCCGCCCCCGACGTGTGGATCCTGCCGATGCAGCGCTACACCCTCACGTCCTTCTACGGCGAACGCTGGGGCCGCCTCCACCCAGGCGTCGACCTGGGCGCCCCGCAAGGCACCCCCTTCACCGCCGTCGCCGCCGGCAAGGTCATCCTCTGCCGCTGGAACGGCGGCTACGGCAACAACGTCATGATCGACCACGGCGACGGCATCGTCACCGTGTACGGGCACGCCTCCAAACTCCTGTGCAAAGAAGGCCAGCTGGTGAAGGCGGGCGACAGGATCGCCCTGACCGGCAACACGGGCCACTCGTTCGGCGCCCACCTCCACTTCGAGGTCCGCGACCACGACAAGCCGATCGAGCCGCTGGCCTTCATGCGCAAGAACGGCGTAGACATCCAGAAACACACAGAAGCCATCTACGGCTAGCTGTACTGTTTCCCGCTCTGTCGCCTCCGGCGATAGGGCTCGCTGCCCCACGCTTCGCGCGGGTCCCGCCGGGGGGATTCTCACCCCCGGAGCCCCCCAATGCGCCGCTCCGCGACGCACTGCCAGCGCGCAAGGCGCGCGGCAGCTTCCTACGCATCCGCGTGCCATCCCCGGTGGCTCCCGCCGCGCCTTTTCCACGATCGGGGCCGGCCGCTGGGCTGGGCCGGGCTGGTTTCCATGATCCGGAAGACCTTGTGCACCCCTGGGTACACGAAGTCTTCCGGATCATGGGAGCACCCCGACCAGCCGCCGGGCGAAGGGCTGGTTTCCGTGATCCGGAAGACTTTTGGTCGTCAGGGCGACGAAATCTCTTCCGGATCATGGGAGAAACGCCGATCTGCTGCCGGTGGCGGCGCTTTCCGGATCACGGGCGCGCTGGCATCCGCATTCGCCGCTGGTGCGCTTCATGATCCCGTGCGGTTCTGGTGGCGAGCAGAACCGGCGACGGAACAGGACATGCCATGCGCAGGAGCGGCCCGCATGGAAGTCGGTCCAGCGCCCGCGCGGGAGGCCGGTCCGGGCCCGCGGGAAGCCAGTTTGGCCGTGCGAGAAGCCGGTCCGGCGCCCGCGCTGAAAGCCGACCCGGGCCCGTGCGCGAGGCCGGTCCAGCACACGTACGGGGCCGGTCCGGTCCGTGCCGCGAGCTGGTCCGGCCCGTGCCGCGAGCTGGTCCGGCCCGTGCCGCGAGCTGGTCCGGTCCGGGCGGGGAGCCGGTCCGGGCGGCGAGGCACCTCCTGCGGCCGGCGAGGCGGCGGATGAGCTCGTGCCCGAAGGCGGCCTGTCCCGTGAGCGGAGAGCGGCCGGTGGTGGTGGACGGAGGTCGGGGGGGGTCAGAGTTTGTCGATGGGGGCGTGGCGCAGGACGATCCACATCACCTGGTCGCCGAAGTCGACCTGGGCCTGGGCTCGTGGTCCCGCGCCCTCCACCGCCAGGACGCGGCCGAGGCCATAGCGCTGGTGGTTGACGCGGTCGCCGACCGACAGGGCGGGGATGTCGCGGGACAGCTCGCTGGCGGTGGAGAGCTTGGAGGCGTCCAGGCCGAGCTTCGCCGCGAGCTGTGCCGCCTTCGGGGTGCCGCCGACGAAGGAGGACGTGCGGGACTGGGCGGGGCCGGTGTTGCGGCCGCCGTGGCCGCCGCCGCCGGACCAGCTGGTGTAGGCGGCGTCGGTGCGCTCCCACCGGACGAGCTCGGGTGGGAGCTCCTCCAGGAAGCGCGACGGCGGGTTGTAGGCGGGCTGGCCCCAGGCGGAGCGGGTGACGGCGCGGGAGATGTAGAGGCGCTGGCGGGCCCGGGTGATGCCGACATAGGCCAGGCGGCGCTCCTCCTCCAGCTCCTTGCGGTCGCTCATCGAGCGCTGGTGGGGGAAGACGCTGTCCTCGAGGCCGGTGAGGAAGACGACGGGGAACTCGAGGCCCTTGGCGGTGTGCAGGGTCATGAGGGTGACGACGCCGGTGTGGTCGGGGTCGTCGGTGGGGATCTGGTCGGCGTCGGCGACCAGGGAGACCTGCTCCAGGAAGCCCGCGACGGTCGGGAGCGGGGCGGCGGTGGCGTCGCCCTGCTCGGCGGCGACGGCGATGGTGGCCTCGGCGCGCTCGGTGTATTCGCGGGCGACGCTGACCAGCTCCTGCAGGTTTTCCACCCGGCCGACCTCCTGCGGGTCGGTGCTCTCCTCCAGCTCGCCGAGATAGCCGGAGCGCTCGATCGCGGCCTCCAGGACCTCCTCGGGCAGCGCGGTCTCGGTCATCGTGCGCAGCTCGTCGAGCAACGCGACGAAGTCGCCGATCGCGTTGACGGCGCGGGTGGAGATGCCGGGGGCCTCGGCGGCGCGGCGGAGCGCGGCGCCGAAGGAGATGCGCTCGCGGGAGGCGAGGGCCTCGACGCAGGCCTCGGCGCGGTCGCCGATGCCGCGGCGCGGGGTGTTGAGGATCCTGCGGACGCTGACGGTGTCGTCGTCGTTGACCACGGCGCGCAGATACGCGAGGGCGTCGCGGACCTCCTTGCGCTCATAGAAGCGCACGCCGCCGACGACCTTGTAGGGCAGGCCGAAGCGGATGAACATCTCCTCGAACACACGGGACTGCGCATTCGTGCGGTAGAAGACGGCGACGTCGGCGGGGCGGACGCCGGCGTTGTCGGAGAGGCGGTCGATCTCGCGGGCGACCCAGTCGGCCTCGGCGTGCTCGGTGTCGGCGACATAGCCGACGATCTGCTCGCCGGCGCCCTGGTCGCTCCACAGGCGCTTGGGCTTGCGCTCGGTGTTGCGGCCGATGACGGCGTTGGCGGCGGACAGGATCGTCTGGGTGGAGCGGTAGTTCTGCTCCAGCAGGATGGTGCGCGCGTCGGGATAGTCGCGCTCGAACTCCAGGATGTTGCGGATCGTGGCGCCGCGGAACGCGTAGATCGACTGGTCGGCGTCGCCGACGACGCACAGCTCGCCGGTCTTGCCGACGAGCTCCTTCACCAGCATGTATTGCGCGTGGTTGGTGTCCTGGTATTCGTCGACGAGGACGTGGCGGAAGCGGCGGCGATAGGTCTCGGCGACCTCGGGGTGGCTCTGCAGCAGGTGCACGACGCGCATGATCAGGTCGTCGAAGTCGAGCGCGTGAGCCTCGGTGAGGCGCTGCTGATAGAGCGTGTAGGCCTCGGCGAGGGTGCGCTCCGCGGGACCGACCGCCCTGGCCGTGAAGGTCTCGGGGTCGACCAGCTCGTTCTTCAGGTTGGACACCTGGGCGGCGAGACCCCGGGCGGGATAGCGCTTCGGGTCGAGGTCGAGCTCGCGGATGACGAGCTGCATGAGCCGCCGCGAGTCGTCGGCGTCATAGATCGAGAACGTCGACTTGAGGCCGGCGTGGTCGTGCTCGGCGCGCAGGATGCGCACGCACGCGGAGTGGAACGTGGACACCCACATGAGCCGGGCGCGGCCGCCGACGAGGTTGGCGACGCGCTCCTTCATCTCGCCCGCGGCCTTGTTGGTGAAGGTGATCGCGATGATCTCGCCCGGGTGCACGTGCCGGGCGGCGAGCAGATAGGCGATCCTGCTGGTCAGCACCTTGGTCTTGCCCGAGCCGGCGCCGGCCACGATGAGCAGCGGGGCGCCCTCGTGGGTCACGGCGTCGCGCTGCGGACCGTTGAGCCCCTCGAGGAGCGCCTCGGGGTCGCGGCGGCGGGACGGCTGAGCCGGGGCGGGAGCGGTCACGCCGGAAGGCTCGGACTGGGGAAGATCGAAGAGAGCATGCATCGCACCGGCGAGTCTATGCCGACCCACTGACAGAAAACCGCCGGAGGACTTCACGTCGCTGAGAAGGCCGTGCCATACTCGGTGACGTGATCGAGCAGGTGCGCCCCTACTTTTTTTACGGCTCCGGGAGTCCGGCAGCCGTAGGTCGCGCCTGAACGCTGAAACCTACCGACGCCCCGGGCTCCCGAGCCCGGGGCGTTCGCGTTCCCGGGGCGGGGCACCAGAGCCAAAGCTGACAAGGACGAGAGAATGGCCGCCATCACCATGGAACAGCAGCCCGCCGCCGACGAGCACATCGCCGGCCTGCGCAACCGGATCGACGAGATCGACGCGGCGCTGGTCGCGCTCTGGAAGGAGCGGGCCGCGATCTCCCGCGAGGTCGGCGCGACCCGTGTCGCCGCCGGTGGCACCCGCCTGGTGCTGTCCCGGGAGCGGGAGATCCTGGAGCGTTTCTCCGCGGAGCTCGGCGCCGACGGCACCCAGCTCGCCCTGCTGATCCTCCGCGCGGGCCGCGGCCCCCTGTAAAGCGGCCTGCAAGCGGACAGGCCCCTGCAAAAGCGGCCTGCAACGAAGAACCCTGTAGACAGGGAGCATGAGCTTCCCGAGATCAGCCACGCCGCTACAGGACGTCCAGCGCGTCCTGTGCGTGTTCGCCCACCCTGACGACGTCGACTTCGGCGCCGGCGGCACCGTCGCCGGCTGGGTCGAAGCCGGGCTCGAGGTGGGATATCTGCTGGTGACGCGCGGCGACGCCGGCGGCTTCGACGACACCCCGCGGGACCGGATGCCGGCTCTGCGGGAGGCGGAGCAGCGCGCGGCGGCCGCGGTCGTGGGCGTGAGCCACGTCGAGTTCCTCGACGGATACCGCGACGGCGTCCTCACGCCGTCGATCGAGCTGCGGCGTGACATCACCGCCGCCATCCGGCGCTTCCGGCCCGACCGGGTGCTGACCAATTCGCCGTTGCGGCGCTGGGACCGGATCGCCGGGCCGAGCCATCCCGATCATCTGGCGGCCGGGGAGGCGACGACCTGCGCGGTCTATCCGGACGCGCGCAACCCGTTCACGTTCGAGGATCTCGGCCTGCCGGCCTGGACGGTCCGCGAGATCTGGTACTCCGGCGGACCGGACCCCGATCATCTGGTCGACGTGACCGACACGTACGAGCGGAAACTCAAAGCTCTGCGGGCCCATGTGTCGCAGACGTCCCACCTGGACGACCTCGACGGGATGCTCCGGGCGCGGCTCCAGGCCACGTCAGGGACCCCGGACAGACTCGCGGAGGCGTTCTCGGTGTTCCACACAGCGTGAACGACCGAGAACGCCCCCGTTTCGAGAACTAGGCGGTGAAGCGGACCCGGCGGCGGCGGACCACCAGCAGCAGGGCCACGCCGCCGGCGACGAGCAGCACACCCGCGGTGATCGCGCCGGTGAGCTTCACGCCGGTGACCGGCAGGTGCGGCACGGGCGGGGTCACGGTGACCGTGGCCGACGCCTCGAGCTTCGTGCCGGCGACGCCGGCGATGATCAGCTTCTGGGTCTTGTTCGGGTCCTTGGACGTGACGAACATCCGGCCGATCGGCACGGAGCCACTGCCCTTGGCCTGGATCGAGACGGTGCCCGCGGCCTCCGCGACGACCCAGAACTTGCCGCCGTTGGGCAGCTCGGTGACGTCCTTGCCGTCGGCGTCGACGAGCTTGCCGCCGGTCGCCGTGAGGGTGGCGGTGCCACCGCCGGACACGACGGTGAACGGCCCGATCTTCTTGCCGGCCTCGCCGGACAGGGTGTTCGGGTTGATCTCGAGCTTCGGCTGCGGGTCGGCGGCCGGGTTCTTCGAGGCCTTCACGAGGTACTCGCTGACCGCGACGATCACCGCGTACTGCTCAGCGGTGGTCCCGGTGTTGAAGCCGTCGTTGGTCGCCCGGAGCGCGAACAGGTCCGGGTCGGTGATGCTCCACACGGCGCTCTGCGTGCCGGCGTAGACGAGCTTGTTGAGCAGCTCGGCGCTGATGCCGGCCGGCTTGGTGCCCTTCGCGGCGGCGAGGAGCGCCTCGGCGCCCACCGTCGGGTAGGCGTGCGTCAGCACCCACTGGACCTGGCCGAGCTCGGCCGGCGTGGGCGACGAGTTCTCGTTCGCGGTCCAGGCGGCCTCGACGTAGGCGGTGTGCGTGATGTCGCGCGCGAAGTCGATGCAATACGCCAGGACTGGCTCGGACGCGCCGGCGACCTTGAGGCCGAGGCGCGGGGCGCCGGTCTCGTTGCCGTTCGGGTTGCCCTTGGTGTCCTTCGAGTTGATGACCTTGACGGCGCTCTTCGGGTCATCGAGGTAGACCTGGGTGCCGGTGACGGACTCGGCGTGGGCGGCGCCGGCTCCGCTGAGGGCGACGACACCCCCGACGAGCACCGCTGCGGCCAGACCGGCCAGACGGGAACGGTGTGACACGGTGACTGGACCACCTTTGACGAGAATCAGGGGGACGCTCGTTTCTAGCGGTCCGAGGGGCCTCCTGTCACCTCTGGAGTCACACCAGTCACACCAGTCACACCGGTTTGTCCGTATATACCGAGAAAAAAATCAAACCAAGCGGCGATCCGCTGCCCACCGTGACAGCTCGTAGCGGTTGGACATCTGCAGCTTGCGCAAGACATTCGATACATGGGTCTCGACGGTCTTGATGGAGATGTACAGCTCCTTCGCGATCTCCTTGTACGCATACCCGCGCGCCAGCAGCCGCAGCACCTCGCGCTCGCGGTTGGTGAGCTGGTCGAGCTCCGGGTCGGCGACGGGCGCGTCGGGGCGCGCGGCGAACGCGTCGAGCACGAACCCGGCCAGGCGCGGGCTGAACACGGCGTCGCCCTCGGCGACCCGGCGGATCGCACCGGCGAGCTCGTCCGGCGAGATGGTCTTGGTGACATATCCCCGGGCCCCGGCGCGGATCAGCCCGATGACGTCCTCGGCGGCGTCGGAGACCGACAGCGCCAGGAACTTCACCTGCGGCCGGGCCCGGCGCATCGCGTCGAGGACCGCGCGGCCGCCGCCGTCGGGCATGTGCACGTCGAGCAGCACGACGTCGGGCTCCAGCACGGTGATCTTCTGCACCGCCTCGGCGACCCCGCTCGCCTCGCCGATCACGTCGACGTGCACGCCGAGCTCGGCACGGACGCCCGCCCGGAACATGGCGTGGTCGTCGACCAGGAACACCCGCAGGCGCTGGGTCTCGTCAGTCATCACTTCTCCGTATCGATGGGCAGGCTCAACCGCACCTCGGTGCCGTCGCCCGGTGTGCTGCGGATCTCCGCCTTGCCCCCGTGCCGCCGCATGCGGGCGAGGATCGAGCCGCGGACGCCGTGCCGGTCGTCCTCGACGGCGGTGAGCTCGAAGCCGACGCCGCGGTCGCGGACGAAGACGCTCACGCAGTCGGGCTCGACCTCCGCGTACAGCGAGACGGTCTCGACCTTGGCGTGCTTCGCGGCGTTGACGAGGGCCTCCCGGGCGGCGGCGACGATCGCCGCGACCCGCTCGTCGACGTCGACGTCACCGACGACGACGGTCTCGACCGCGATCGCGAACGTGTCCTCGACCTCGGCCGAAGCCTCCTCCAGGGCGGCGCTGAACTTCTCCGTCGGCGACGCCGTCGGCTTGTACAGCCAGTTTCGCAGGGTCCGCTCCTGCCCGCGGGCGAGGCGCTGGACCTCCTTGACGTCGCCGGCGTTGCGCTGGATCAGCGCCAGGGTGTGCAGCACCTGGTCGTGCACCATCGCGGCGAGCTCGGCCCGCTCCTGCTCCCGCACCCGCGCCTCGCGCTCGGTGCTGAGCTGGGTGAACATGCGGTAGAGCAGCGGGGCGAGGGCGAGGCCGACCCCGGCGAGGGCGACCGCCGCGAAGCCGAGCCCGTAGCCGATCGAGGCGAGCGTCGCGCCGGCGAGCGGCACCCCCACGACGAACGTGCCGATGATGCCGACGACGACGAGCAGGCCGCCGCCGATGAACCGCACGAGGTAGGACTTGCGGTTGTTGTCCATGACGGCGCCGAGCCACGGCATCCCGGGGACGGTCGCCGACCAGCGCTCGCGGCGCTTCGGGTCGGCCTGGTGCCAGATGATGCCGGCGCCGAGCGCGATGACCGCGGCGAGCCAGCCGATCACCGCCTGGATGCCGTCGCTGGGTCCCGCCATGAGGACCAGCAGGATCATGCCGACGCCGAGCGCGAGGAACGAGAAGAGCTGGTTGACGTTGCGCCGGCCGGACCGCACGTGCGGCGGCATCGGCAGCACCGCCCAGAACGCGGCGTAGAGCAGCGCGCCGAGCCCGTTGAACGCGGCGAGCACCACGAACGCCACCCGCACCAGCACCACGGAGGCGCCCAGATGCTCGGCGATGCCCGCGGCGACCCCCGCGACGACCCGGTCTGCGGGCTCGCGGTAGAGGCGGCGGATCGGCGCTGGGCTGGTCATGAGGCTCGTCTCGGTCGGCGCTGGGGAATGCGTTCCATCAGATCGTCACACGTCGGCAGCGGCCCGGACCACTCCGAGCGACCCCGGAACCGGCAAATCAGGGTGGTGTCAGGGTCTATGCCTGAGGCGGGCAGGACCTCCCGTCGGCGACGATCGGTGGTATGACGAACCCGCCTGCCGCCGACGAGCCGGCGGCCGCAAAAGCAACCGCAGAAGATCAAGAGCCGGATGGTGTACGCGCGGCGCCCAGCTACGCGGCCGACTACCTCCCCGGCGACGGGTCCGACGCCGACGCCGACCGGTCCGACCAGGTGAGCGCCTCCCCCGTGAGTGCCGCCCCGGTCAGCGCCGCCCCCGCCGGCGAGGCCGACCCCTCCCCCGTGAGCGGCGCGCCGGCCGACGACTCGCCGGTCAGTGGCGTGCCCGTCAGCGCGGCACCGGTGAGCGGCGCGCCGGCCAGTGCGCCGCCCGCCGACACGCGCGATCTGGCCGCGGAGGCGCCGACGGTCCCCGCCGGGCCGAGGTTCGATCTGACCAAGGTGGAGCGGGACGAGCCGGTGTCCGTGCCGCCCGCCCCTGACGCCACGGACGTCTTCGAGGCTCCGGCGGCCGCTGATGTACCGCCATCCGCTGGCGCTCCGTACGGTGACCTGCCGCCGGCCGCACCCGCCGGTGCCGGTCCGGCCGGGCCGCCGCCCGGTGCCCCCTCGGGCGGCGGACCGTTCGGACCGCCGCCGGGTGGTTCGGGAGCGAACGGCCCCGGTGGGCCGGGAGGACCAGGAGGACCGGGCCCGTTCGGCACGGCGGCCGGAGGGGTGCCGCCGTTCGGCAGCGGGTTCAACCGGAGCAACCTCGTGCGGCCGCAGCAGGGCCGGTACGTCGCCGGCGTCTGCGCCGCGATCGGGCGGGCGACGAACACCGACCCGACGCTCTGGCGGGTCATCTTCGCCGTGCTGACGCTCGCCGGCGGGGTCAGCATCGTCGCGTACCTGCTGGGCTGGCTCCTGCTGCCCGCCGAGGGCGACACGGGCTCCCCGCTGGAGGCGCTCCTCGGCCGGGGCCGGTCGACGACGTCGGCGCCCGTCGCGATCGTGATCGGCGTCGGCGCGGTGCTGGCGTTCCTGCTGGTGATGTCGCGCAACGTCGGCGCCGCCGCGGTCGGGCTGGCCGTGGTCATCGGCGTGGTCGCGCTGCTCGTCCGCGGGCAGGGCAACCTGCCGGCCGGCCCGCAGCCGGACCAGCCGGGCGGCCCGTTCGGCGAGCGGCCCGGCCCGCCGCCCGGCCCGTTCGTGCCGCAGCCGGCCCCCACGGCACCGTTCCCGCCGTCGGTGCCGCCGTTCCAGACCGCGGCCGCACCGTCGTACACCGGCGGCGGCAGCGAACCGAAGACCGGGGCGCCGCAGGTGCACCCGGCGTGGCTGCGGCACCAGCCGGCCGCGACGCAGCCGGCGTTCGCCCCCGCCGCGCGACCGGTCGTGCCGCCGCCCCCGCCGGTGCCGCCGCTGCCGCCCATGCCGCCGACCGGGTACCGGCCGCCGTTCGCACCGCATGGTCCCTTCGGCGGGCAGAGCCCCTACGCGGCGACGCTCGGCTACCAGACCGGCGGGCCCGGCACGCCGTATCCGGGACTCGCCCCGAAGCCGCCGAAACCGCCGAAGCCGCCCCGGCCGAAGTCGCGCCTCGGACGGGTGATCTTCTCGCTGATCTGCCTGGCCCTGGGCGTGCTCGCCGCGCTCGAGGTGACCGTCGCCAACTTCCTGGTCAGCACGTTCTTCGCGGTGCCGCTCGCGATCGTCGGGATCGGCCTGGTGGTCGGCGCGTGGTTCGGCCGGGCCCGGCTCATGATCCTGCTGGGGGTCGTCCTGAGCCTCGCCCTCGCCATCTCGGCCGCGTCGACGGTCGAGGGCGGCCGCGCGAACGACTACGACAACATCAACATCAACCCGGTGAGCGTCAACGAGCTGGACGGGAGCTACCGCACCGACTTCGGCAACGTCCACGCCGACCTCAGCCGGGTCGACTTCACCGGTGAGGACGTCGACATCAGGTTCAGCGTCCGGTACGGCGGCAACATCGAGATCATCCTGCCGCCGAACGTGGACGTCACGATCCAGGTCCGGGTCGAGGGCGGCGACTGCCGCATCCTCGGCCGCGAGTGCGGTGGGTTCAACCAGACCAACCAGTTCACCGACCTCGGCGCCGACGGCGCGGGCGGCGGCAAGCTGAACCTCGACCTCGACCTTCGTTACGGCAACCTGGAGGTGACCCGGTGAAGCCGCACCGCACCGATGGCCTCTCCCTCACGTTCGGCCTGATCTTCCTCGGCATCGTGGTCGTCTGGCTCTTCAACCAGGCGGTGGACGTCAACCTCAACGCAGGCTGGATCGTCGCCGTCGGCCTGATCGTCTTCGGCCTGCTGGGCCTGCTCGGCGCCCTGCGCTCCGACAAGTCCCCGACCTCGGCGCCGACGTCCTCGGGGCCGCCCGCGCCCGACTCGGACGACATCGACTAGACACGGAATATGCTGGGCCGGCGGGGAACGTCTCCCGCCGGCCCGATCTCATTTTGAGGAGCCCTTCAGACATGACCCAGTTTCCCGTTGGCGGCGCGTCCGGCGTCTCCCGCCGCCCGATCCAGATCGGTGACCGCGCCGCCCGGGTCCTCGCCTCCGAGCTCGCCCGTCACGGCGGACCCAAGACCGGCCTCCTGGTCGGCGCCGCGGCCGGCTCCGCCACCCTGGCCGCCGCGATCGACGCGCTGCTGCCCGACGACCGGCTGACCGTCGTGTCCGGTTCGACCGGCGCGGCCGCGGCGCTGCGCGAGCACGTCGAGCGGCAGGGCCGCTGGGTCACCGACCGGACCCGGGTCGTCGAGTCCCTCGCCGAGGCCGAGCCGGCCGACGTCGTGATCCTGGCCGAGCCCCTCGCGGGCGGCGCCGACGAGGCGCGGGCCGTCCTCGCCGACCTGACCAAGCTGGTCACCTCCGGCGGTGTCCTCACCGTCGTCGTCCCGGCGACCCGCCTGCCGAGCGGCGCCGCCGACGAGGTGGAGCGCCAGGCCGCGCTGTACGGGGTGGGCAGCGACCTCGTGCTGCGCAACGTGCCGCCCGTGCGGGTGCACCGCCTGCGGCACACCCCGGCCCACCACGCCGCGGCGCACAACCTGCTGCCGGCGCTGCGCCCCTCCAGCGTCCCCCTGACCCGGGGCATGCACATCGACTCCAACGGTGTCGCTGCCGCCGGCATCGCGCTCGGCCTCGCCGCCATCGCCAAGGCCGCCCGCCCGAAGTCGAAGCTTTGGCTGGTCCCCGCCCTGGCCGCGGCCCCCGTCGCCGCCTTCTTCCGCGACCCGCAGCGCGACGTGCCCGACGACGCGAGCGCCGTGGTCGCCGCCAGCGACGGCAAGGTCCTCGGCGTCGAGCGCCTGCACGACAAGCGCTTCGGCGACATGGAGTTCCTGCGCATCGCGGTCTTCCTGTCCGTCCTCGACGTCCACGTCAACCGCGCCCCCGTCGCCGGCAAGGTCGTCGACTACTTCGTCGAGGACGGTGGCTACGCGGCCGCGATGAAGCCGGAGGCGGAGCACAACGTCGCGGCGTACACGCTGCTGGAGACCGCTCACGGTCCCGTCGCGGTCGTGCAGCGCACCGGCCTGATCGCCCGCCGCATCGTGCAGCGCGCGCCGGTCGGCTCGCTGCTGGCCAAGGGCGAGCGCTTCGGCCTGATCCGCTTCGGCTCCCGCACCGACGTCTACCTCCCGGCCGACAAGGCCGCCCCGGCCGTGGCCCCGGGCGACCGCGTCGTCGGTGGCTCGACGGTCATCGCGACCTGGCTCTGACCCACCAGCTCGTCGCGCACCTCGTCGAAGGACGGATCCGGTCACCGGATCCGTCCTTCGGCCGTTCCGGCGATGCCACCGACGGACGCGGCACCGCGACCGCGCTCCCCGGACGCGGTCCGGACGCCGTCGCACCAGCCGTTTCGGCCAGCTCCATCTCCGACACGGCGCGACGACCGCACTCCCCGGGACGCGGTCCGGGCGCCGTCGCGGCGGGGGCGTGAGAGGCGCACACGGAAGCGCCCCGCGTCCGGGGACACCGGAAGGCGGGGCGCTGGTGGTGCGAAGTGCGTCAGGCCGTCACGTGGCGGCGCTGGCGGAGCCACAGGACCGGGCCGCTCACCAGGTACGCCATGACCACCGCGACGAACGTCAGCCGGAAGTCGACCAGAGCGCCGATCACCGGCAGGGCGAAGAGCCACGGCGGCAGCTTCGCCAGGCGGGCGAGCTTGGCATACGGGAAGCTGGACACCATCGCCAGGCCGAGCAGCGCCACGCCGGCGACACGCAGGACCGGGGGCATCTCCGGGGCGATGAGCGTGGCGAGGGCCAGCACCGCCGCGCACATCGTGGTCGGCACGCCGCAGAAGAAGCGGCCGTCCTTCGGGGAGACGTTGAAGCGGGCCAGGCGGATCGCGGCGCAGGCGGCCACGAGGGCACAGGCGGGCATCAGGACGGCGGCCGGGGCCGAGTCGTTGAGCCACGAATAGACGACGACCGGCGCGGCCAGGCCGAAGGAGCACATGTCCGCCAGGGAGTCCATCTGCGCGCCGAACGGGCTGGCGACGCCGAGCCGGCGGGCCAGGAAGCCGTCCATGCCGTCGAAGACGACGCAGGCGATCAGCAGGGCGGCCGCGATGCGGACGTCGCCGTGGTTGACGGCGACGAAGATCGCGCACAGGCCCAGCACAAGGCTGCTGATGGTGCAGGCGTTGACGAGGGCGAAGCGGATGCGCCGGGCGACGGTGCGCTCGCCGGGCAGCAGCGGGATGCTCAGGCCCGGGCCGTCGTCCGGACCCGCGGCGAGCGGCGGGACGGCGGGGCTGACCGGGACGACCGACACCACGTCACGTGACAGTCCGTCACGACGGCGCATACGCAGGCGTGGCAGCCGAACCCTGCCCTGGCGGGCCTCGGTCTCGGTGGGCGGCGGCATGAGCAGTGAGGTGGCACCGGCGACGTTGCCGTCACCGCGGCGACCGACCCGCCCGGCGAAGAGCACCTGGCGGGCTAGCGAACCGCTGCGCCGCAGGCGTCCTGCCCACTGTCTGCTGCCCCCGGGGCGCGGACTGTCCGTGGTGCGTCGTCGCTGCCAAGGTGTGCTCGGCACTGATCCTCCATGCAGGAACGGGGTTCCTACGGTCGCATTCCGGGGCCGTTTGCCCCACTGTGTCCGTCTTCGCGAGACTGCCTCGCGATCTACACCATCGCATATCGTGTCGCGCTTGGCGATGGCTCAGATAGGAACCCGCCTAGAAACATGCTCTTCCAGGACTGACCTCGGACTACTCAGCGTAGCCCCAAATTCACCTGTAATTTATCTTAACGACCACGATCACTGCCTCGTCGCGGAAGTGAGGCGGCCCACTGCACGACCTCGGTGACCTGAAGCCCGGGCAGCTCCGCCCGGTCGAACCAGGCGGCGGCCGCGGTGGACCCGCCGGCGGCCTCGGTCACTCTCGGTGGCGTCGGCGACGGCACCAGGACGCGGTAGAGCGCCCGGACGGCGTGCCAGTTGATCGGATACCCCTCCGGGCCGATCGCACCCGGATTACGCCGATGGGTGACGCCGAGCAGCTCGGTGATCTCGCCGTGCTGGGCGGTCTCCTCGACCAGCTCGCGCAGCAGGGCCTCGCCGGGCTGCTCGCCGGGGTCGGTGCCACCACCCGGCAGGTGCCATCTGCCCGCGCCGGGGTAACCAGAGGAGATCTGGGTGAGCAGGACACGGTCGGCGGGGTCGGTGACGAACCCGTACGCGGCGAAGCGCTGCCCGGTCGGCAGCCCGTTGGGGTCGGCGCGCTCGGTGAAGTCGCCGACGGCCGCGCCGACCGCCTCGGCGACCTCGAAGACCACCCGGTCCTCGTGCAGCTCGGGAGTGATGATCGCGTGGACGTCGAGCACCGACAGCACGACGATGGACAGGTCGGCCTGCTCGACGAAGTGCCGGACCATCGCGGTCGTGGGGCTCTCGCCGTGCCGGATCGGTCCTCCGACGTCGTCGGTGCCTCCGGGCCGGCGGCCGTACACAGTGATCACCCGGGATGCGCTCATGGCGCTCAGCGTAGGCCCGCCCCCCGCAGTGCCTCCTCGGTGACCTCCGTCAGCTGCAGTTCGTCGAGGTCCTCGGGGTCGAACCAGCGGGCCTCCGCGGTCGACCCGCCGACGTCGTGGATCACGGGACGGCTGGAGCGGGCCACGTGGACGCGGTAGAACGCGCGGACACCGTGCCAGTCGATCGGATACCCCTCCGGCCCGAGCTGGGCCGCGTCCCGGTGCGAGGCGACACCGAGCAGCTCGACGATCCGGCCCTCCTGGCCGGTCTCCTCGACCAGCTCGCGGATCAGCGCGACGCCCGGCTGCTCGCCGAAGTCGGTCCCGCCGCCGGGGAGGTGCCAGGAGCCGCCACCCGGATACCCGTCGGAGATCCGGGTCAGCAGGACACGGCTGCGCCGGTCGGTGCACACGGCGTAGGCCGCGAACCGCTGGGCGCGGTGCAGCCCGTCGGGGCCGGGCACCGCGTAGAAGGACGGCACCTCGGGCACGCCGTCGGGGCGCAGGTCGACGGCGGCCTCGCGCAGGCCGAGCGCGTCGGCGGTGAAGCGGCGCAGCGGCAGCTGCTCCGCCTCCTCGCGGGTGACCCAGCGGGCCAGGTCGGTCGGCTGGCCCACCCGGTCGCGCAGCGCGCCGCCCCGCACCGTGACCTCGTAGATGAGGCGGTCGGTGTGGATCGTGACGCCGCGGTCGGGCAGTGCCCGCATGTCGGCGAGGACGTCGCGCAGCCGGGACACGGCCACGGACAGGCCGGTCTCGGCGGCGGTCTCCCGCACGACGGTGTCCACGGGCTGCTCACCGTGGTCGACGGCACCGCCGGGCAGCGACCAGACTCCAGGCGTGCCGGACTTCGCCGACGCCCGGACCAGCAGGAACTCGTCGGAGTCGGCGATGACGCAGTAGGCCGCGATGCGTCGGAGCGGCTGTAACGCTGGAGTCACGGAGATAAATTGTCCGGCATTTCAAGCCAGTCGCAAGGGCGACAGACCCGTGAAACGGGATTCACTCCCATTCAATGGTGCCCGGCGGCTTGGACGTAACATCCACGACCACGCGGTTGACCTCCCGGACCTCGTTCGTTATCCGGGTGGAAATCTTGGCGATGAGCTCGTGCGGCAGCCGGGACCAGTCGGCGGTCATGGCGTCGTCGCTGGAGACCGGGCGCAACACGATCGGGTGACCATAGGTGCGGCCGTCGCCCTGGACGCCGACGCTGCGCACGTCCGCGAGCAGCACCACGGGGAACTGCCAGACCGACCGGTCCAGCCCGGCGGCGGTGAGCTCCTCGCGGGCGATCAGGTCGGCGGCGCGCAGGATCTCGAGGCGCTCCTCGTCGACCGCGCCGATGATCCGGATCGCCAGCCCCGGCCCCGGGAAGGGGTGCCGCATGACGATCTCCTCGGGCAGGCCGAGCGCCGCGCCGATCGCGCGCACCTCGTCCTTGAAGAGCGTCCGCAGCGGCTCGACCAGGGCGAACTGCAGGTCGTCGGGGAGGCCGCCGACGTTGTGGTGGGACTTGATGTTGGCGGTGCCGGTGCCGCCGCCGGACTCGACCACGTCGGGGTAGAGCGTGCCCTGGACGAGGAACTCGACGTGCTCCTCGGCCTCCAGGTCGCGGGCGGCCTGCTCGAAGACCCGGATGAACTCCCGGCCGATGATCTTGCGCTTCTGCTCCGGGTCGGTGACCCCGGCGAGCGCGCCGAGGAAGCGGGCCGAGGCGTCGACGACCTTCAGGTTGATGCCGGTGGCGGCGACGTAGTCCTTCTCGACCTGCTCGGCCTCGCCGGCGCGCAGCAGGCCGTGGTCGACGAAGACGCAGGTCAGCTGGTCACCGACGGCCTTCTGCACGAGCGCCGCGGCGACGGCGGAGTCGACCCCGCCGGACAGCGCGCACAGCACGCGCTTGCTGCCGACGCGGGCCCGGACCGCCTCGACCTGCTCCTCGATGATGTTGTTGGACGTCCAGGTGGGCTCGATGCCGGCGATCTCGTAGAGGAACCGGCGCAGCACCTCCTGGCCGTGCGGGGTGTGCGCGACCTCGGGGTGGAACTGCACGCCGGCGAGGCGGCGCGACACGTCCTCGAACGCGGCGACCGGCGCGGCCGGCGAGCCCGCGGTGACCGTGAAGCCGGCCGGGGCGGCGGTGACGCAGTCGCCGTGGCTCATCCACACCGACTGCGCGTCGGGCAGGCCGCGCAGCAGCACGCCACCGTCCGCGGCGATGCTCAGCGGGGTGCCGCCGAACTCGCGCAGGCCCGTGTGGCTCGCCTCGCCGCGCAGCGCGACCGCCATCGCCTGGAAGCCGTAGCAGATGCCGAAGACCGGCACGCCGGCCTCGAACAGCGCCGGGTCGACCTGCGGGGCGCCCTCCTCATACACGGAAGAGGGACCGCCGGACAGGACGATCGCGGCGGGACGCTTGGCGAGCATGTCCGCGACCGGCATCGAGTGCGGGACGATCTCGGAGTAGACGTGCGCCTCACGCACCCGGCGGGCGATGAGCTGCGCGTATTGGGCCCCGAAGTCGACGACGAGAACCGGCGGCGGCGTGGTCATGCGACGAGCGTAGTCGGCGCCCCGACGTGACCTGCGCCTCAGGGTTGCTCTTGCGGCGGTTTCGGCGTCGGTACGGCGGCGCCCCCCGGCCGCGCGGAGACGAGGCGCAGCGCGGCCGGAGCGGTGGCGGGCACGGCCGGGTTCGCCGGTGCGACGGGAGCCACCTGCCGGTAGGCCTCGCCGAGCGGCGGGCGCGGGTCGGCGTCGCCACGGTTGGGCCACATGGACATGGCCCGCTCCGCCTGGGCGGTGATCGTCAGCGACGGGTTGACGCCGAGGTTGGCGCTGACCGCGGCGCCGTCGACGACGTGCAGGCCGGGGTGGCCGTAGACGCGGTGGTAGGCGTCGACGACCCCGCGCTCCGGCGAGTCGGCGATGGGCGCGCCGCCGAGGATGTGCGCGGTGATCGGGATGTTGAAGACCTCCGACCAGCTGCCGCCGGCCATCCCGCCGATCTCCTCGGCCAGCAGGCGCACGGCCCGGTTGCCGGCGGGGATCCAGGTCGGGTTGGGCTCGCCGTGGCCCTGCGAGGTGGTGAGCTTGCGGCGGCCGGTCCAGCCGCGGCGCAGCCGCACGTTGAGCGAGTTGTCCAGCGACTGCATGACCAGCGCGATCACCGTCTTGTGCGACCAGCGCCGCACGGACAGCACCCGGGCGTGCCGGATCGGGTGCCGGAAGAACGCGCCGAACCAGCGCAGCGGCCGCCACGGACCGCCGTCGGTGAGCACGGTCTGCATCAGGCCCATGGCGTTGGAGCCCGGGCCGTAGCGGACCGGCTCGATGTGGGTGTGCGCGTCGGGGTGGAACGAGCTGGTGATCGCCACCCCATCGGTGAAGTCGACGTCGTTGCGCAGGGACCGGGCGCCGACGATCGACTCCGAGTTGGTGCGGGTGAGCGTGCCGACCCGCGCCGACACGCCGGGCAGGTGGCCGTCGGCGCGCATCCGCAGCAGCAGCTCCTGCGTGCCGAGGGCGCCGGCGGCGAACACGACCTGCGCCGCGTGGAACGTCCGCCGGTCCCGCCGGCGTCCCGTGCCCCGGGTGTCGACCCGGTAGCCGCCGTCCTCAGGGCGCACCGACGCCACCGTCGTCAACTGGTGCACCTCGACGCCGAGCCGCTCCGCCAGGTGCAGATAGTTCTTGACCAGAGTGTTCTTCGCGCCGACCCGGCAGCCGGTCATGCACGCGCCGCAGTGCTCGCAGCCGTGCCGCAGCGGACCGGCGCCGCCGAAGTACGGGTCGACGCCCGACCTGCCGAAATACACCCCGACGGGAGTCTGGTGGAAGGTGTCGCCGACGCCCATCTTCTCCGCGACCGCCTTGATCGCCACGTCGGCGCGGGTCATGCGGTGGTAGACGCTGACGCCGAGCATCCGCTCGGCCTGGTCGTAGAAGGGTGCGAGCTCGGCGCGCCAGTCGGTGATGCCGCGCCACTGCGGGTCGTCGTAGAACTGCTCGAGTGGCCGGTAGAGCGTGTTGGCGTAGATCAGCGACCCGCCGCCGACGCCGGAGCCGGACAGGACCAGCACGTTGCGCAGCAGGGTGAGCCGCTGGACGCCGAAGCAGCGCAGGGCCGGCGCCCACAGGAAGCGCTTGGCGTCCCACGACGTCTTGGGGAACTCGTCGTCGGCGAAGCGCCGGCCGGCCTCCAGGACCGCGACCGAGTAGCCCTTCTCGGCCAGGCGGAGCGCGGTCACGCTGCCGCCGAACCCGGAACCGATGACCACCACGTCATATCGCACGCCTCATGGTGACTCACGAGTAACTTACTGGGAAGTACCGAGTTCGGCATCGGCCGGTGTCAGTTTTGCCCGGAGCGCCTCCCCGGGCGGCGGCACCGGGTGCGGCACACTGAGGCGCATGGCGAGACTTCCCGGCGGCCTGGCCGCCTGGCGTGGTCGCCGGCTGCTGCGCGGTGCCGGCGGCCCTGACACCGCCACCGTGAGCGTTCCCGTGGGCGCCGTCAGGCACGCCGCCCTGCACTCGCTGGTGATCGAGGCGGCGAAGTACGCGGACACGAACCCACCGGCCGGGGTCGCCCTCACCGGGTCCGGCACGGTCCGGTCCTCGGGCGGGGTCCTGCACGTCGGGCTGCCCCTGGTGTGGGGGCTGCCCGCCGACCACCTGCGCATCGTGCTGGCACACGAGCTGGCGCTGCCGGACACGAAGCACCCCGACCTGGTGCGCGGCCTCCTCGCCGCCGCCGGTAGTGCCGCCGAGAGCGGCGCCGGCAGTGCCAAGGTCCTCGCCGCGACCGGGCCGCTGCGAGCCGCCGTCGAGCAGGTCCGCGACGCGGCCGCGATCGCCGCCGGCGGTGGCGGGCTGTCCGGCGTCGAGGACGCCGCCGCGGCGCTGCTGCGGGCCGCGACGATCGAGGCCGCGTTCGCCGCGTTCGCCGCGAGCGAGGGCCGGCACAGCATCACCCGTGACGCCACGGCTCTCGCCGGGGTCACGCCTGAGAAGGTCACGGTGCGGATCGCCGACCTGCACGCCGGCTGGCGGCTACGGCTGGAGCGGTGGGGCGCCCCCACGGTCGACGGCGGGGCGCTGCTCGACGAGGTGCCGCTGCGGCACCCCGGGCTCGCCGCCGAGCTTCGGGCGCTGACCGAGGTGCCGAGGCCGGGACTGGCCGGCGACGCCGTCGTCCTGGACACGCTGACCGCCGACGAGGAGCTGGCCCTGGCCGCCGGGGTCATCGACGGCGACGGGGACTGGACGCGCTTCGAGGAGCTGCCCGTCGAGGTGTACGGCGCCGAGGTGGAGCGGCAGGCCCGCGAATACGTCCAGGCGGTGCGCACGGTCCTCGGCCGGGACCCCGACGGCCGTGGCGAGCTCGCCGGGACCCTGCTGCGGCGGCCCGTCGACGTGGAGCGGGCCCGCCGGGGCGAGACCGGCGCCGCCCACGACGACGATCAGCCCGCCCCGTCATGGATGGGTGTCGTGCTGCTGTCGGTGCTGGTCGAATCCACCCTGCTGGGCAAGGGCTGGCGGCGGGAGCACCCGCTGGTCGCCCGCCGCCTGGTGTCGACGGGTGGCGACGTGCTCGACCTGAACGAGCTGTACCAGAAGCCCGACGAGCTGCGGGAGCTCTTCGCTACAGGCTGAGCGTCGGGGTCGCCGCCAGCTCGATCGGGTGGATCACCAGGTAGCCGTTGGGGGCGTGCTGCTCGACGACGCCGGCGGCGAGCTGGTTGTAGCCGCTGCCGTCGAAGCGGATCCCGTTCCACGGCATGACGGTCTGGGTGGCCGGCAGCGACAGCTGCTGCACCGCGTTGCGGATCACCGGCGGGCTCAGGTCGCTGACGGTGTTCATCGCCAGGGCGAGCAGCATCGTCGCGGTGAACGCGGCCGCCGCGACGTCGGTCATCTTGGCGTGGAACGCCTGCTCGAAGAGGCCGCCGACGACCCTCGCGATCGGGTTGCGCCCGGCGAACTCGCCGGACCAGCCGGAGGCCCGCAGCACCTGGTTGTTGCCCTTGACGGCGTCGAGCGCGCCGACGCCCGGGCCGAGCGCGATGACCGGCGCCTTGCCCTTGAGCCGCCCGGCGAGCTCCACCGCCGCGCCCGCCTCCTGGGCGCTGGTCACGATCGCGACGACCGCGTCGCCCTTCTCGACGAAGCTGCTGTCGCCGGCGCCGTCGGCCGCCAGGGTGATCTGCTGCTTGCCGCCGATCTCGTAGCCGGCGGCGAGGCTGAGGTCCTCGATCGAGGCGCGCGCGCTGGCGATCTCGTCGCCGGTGGCGCCGCTGGCCTTGCCCGAGGCGGTGATGATCCGCTTGAACTCGTCGCCGGTGTCGCGCTCCCGGTACAGCAGGGCGAGGGCGGTCGAGACCATCTGCCGGTCGCTCGGCTGGATGCGGAAGTGCGCCGCCCGGTTGAGGTCGACGAACGTGTCCGCGGTGCTCAGCGCGTCGACGAGCGCGACGCCGATGGTGTCGGTCTCGCGGCCGGCCGGCGCGGCGACGTCGAGGGTGTCGGCGAGGACCAGGCCGACGGCGCCGTCGTGCACGAGGCGCGACGCCTCCTTCTCGACCTTCTCCGGCGCGCTCTCGGTGTTGCCGACGACGAGCGTGAGCTTGGTGCCGCCCTTGAGGCCGACGCCGGCGCTCAGCGGCAGGGGGACCGGCAGGTCCTTGACGTCGTTGTTGATCAGCTCGATGGCCAGCTTCGCGCCGAGCTGGGCCTGCTGGCCGATCGCGGCGTTGGGCCCGGTCGTGGAGACGAGCAGGCCGATCGCGACGGTCGCCGGCGCCTTCGGCGCGGGGTTGCCCTTGCTCGTGCAGGCGGTCAGGAGGAGCGCCGTGATCACCGCGAACGCGGCCACGGCGGGCCGGCGGCCGAGGATGTGCACGACAGGTGGCTCCTTGGGACGCGCGGCTGGTCGGACGGTGCGTATCCTTCCCGTCTGGTCGATGCGTTTCAACCCCGGAGTCGAGCTTCGCGTAATGTGACCTGCACCACAATGACGTGGTTGGACAGATGTCGCAACCCTGGTTTGATAAAGCTCGCACGCTGCTCAGGCAGCGCGATGACGCATGCGAAAGGTGTGAGGGGTGCAGACCTTCGCTTCGCCACCTTCATCGAGGGCTCCCGCCGTCGTCATGAAGGTGAACAGCCACCGGCGGCGCAGGCCAGGGGAGCCGCAGCGCCGCAGCGCGTCGCTGTTCCGGGTCCGCGACTGGCGGGTGCCGACCAAGCTGGCGGCCGTCCTCGTGCTGCCCGCCGTCGCCTTCCTCGTCATCGCCGGCGTGCAGATCAACGCCTCGGTGCAGGACGCCTCCAAGCTGGACCAGTTCGCCCAAGGGGTCAAAGTCGGCCGCCAACTGACCAATCTGATCCACTACCTGCAGCTGGAAAGGGACCGAACGGCTGGAGTTCTCGCCAAGTCGACCACCGTGCAGGCGACGAGTGGATCGACTTCGAGCAATCAGGAGCTGTCGGCCAACTACGCGGCGACCGACGCGGCGCTCGCCGCCTTCTCCCAGGCCGCCCGCCCGCTGCTGGCCAACCCGATCTTCAACCAGTCGCAGAACAGGGTGAGTGCCGACTTCGCGGACCTCTTCCTGGTCCGGGAGGGCGTCAAGTCGCGGTGGCTGCGCGAGGAGGCGGTCTTCGACCAGTACACCTCCACCATCCAGCACCTCTTCGAGCTGGTCCCCGACCGGCCCGACATCGGCGGGGACTCCCAGTCGGTCACCGAGGTCTCCTCCCTGATGGACCTCGCGCAGGCCAAGGAGCTCAAGGACCAGCTGCGCGGGCGGATCTTCGCCGCCGCGAGCGCGGGCAAGTTCGCCCCCGACGACTTCGA
This sequence comes from Dactylosporangium sp. NPDC051087, assembly GCF_055586325.1. NCBI lineage: Bacteria > Bacillati > Actinomycetota > Actinomycetes > Micromonosporales > Micromonosporaceae > Dactylosporangium > Dactylosporangium sp. NPDC051087. The sequence continues at coordinate 265,906 of NZ_JBVJIJ010000005.1, forward strand.
GACGTTCTCGGAGATCCAGGCCCGGCAGGTGGCCGCCGTCGAGCGCTTCCGCGGCTCCGCCAGCCCGCGGCACCTCGCCCTCTACGACCGCAACCTGCGCCAGACCTCGGTCGGCACCGTCGCCCGGCTCCAGCAGCAGGTGATCTCCCGCGCCCGGGGCGCCGCCGTCGGCGTGACCCCCGAGGAGTGGTGGCTGGCCGCGACCAGCGAGCTGGACTACATCCGCACCATCGAGCAGGAGCTGCTCGAGGACGCGATCGAGGGCGCCGCCCAGCGCAGCGCCTCGCAGCGCACCGACGCCATCGTCGCCACCTCGGTGATCGTGCTGGTCATGCTCGTCGCGCTGCTGCTGTCGTGGCTCATCGGCCGGTCCATGGCGCGCTCGCTGCGGCAGCTGCGGGCGCAGGCCCTCGACGTGGCGCAGCACCGCCTCCCCGAGGCAATCCAGCGGCTGCGGACGCTCCCCCGCGGTGAGACGGTCACCGTCGACACGACGACACGGGTCAGATCCACCGACGAGATCGGTGAGGTCGCCGACGCGTTCACCGCCGTGCACCGCAGCGCGGTCAGCCTCGCCGTCGAGCAGGCCGTCATGCGGCGCAACGTCAACTCGATGTTCGTCAACCTGGCCCGCCGGTCGCAGACGCTCGTCGAGCGCCAGCTGCAGCTGCTGGACCAGCTGGAGTCCGCGGAGACCGACCCCGACCAGCTGGCCAACCTGTTCCGCCTCGACCACCTCGCCACCCGCATGCGGCGAAACGACGAGAACCTGCTCGTCCTCGCCGGCAGCGAGGCGACCAGGCGGTGGGCGCAGCCGGTGTCCCTGTCCGCCGTCACCCTCGCGGCGATGGCGGAGATCGAGCAGTACGCGCGGATCCGCCACGACGTCGCGACCGACATCTTCGTCGTCGGGCACGCCGTCGCCGACATCGTGCACCTGCTCGCCGAGCTGCTGGAGAACGCCACGACGTTCTCCCCGCCGGACACGGTCGTCACCGTGGCCGGCTGGCCCTCGAAGCAGACGAAGGAAGCCACCATCGTCATCGAGGACCGCGGCCTCGGCATGACCGAGTCCGGCCTCGTCGACGCCAACGACCGCGTGTCGGCCCCGATCGCCATCGACGTCGCCGCGTCCGAGCGGATGGGTCTCGTCGTCGTCGGCCACCTCGCCGCGCGGCACGGTGTCCAGGTCCGCCTCGACGCCACCGACGAGGGCGTCACGGCCTACGTGACGCTGCCCGCCCGCCTCCTCGCGGCCCCGCCCGAGGGCGCCGGGCTCTACCACGGCAGCGGCAACCGCATCGCGGGCATGTCGCGCCTGCCGATCTCCGCGGAGGGCGAGGCCCGTCCGGGTTCCGGCGTGATCACCGCCGAGGACGCGCCGACGGCCGTCCTGCCCGCGCTGCCCAGCCGGCCCAACGGTGCGGGGGCCGACGGGGACGTGCCGGCCGTCGCCGCGCCGCCGCTGCCGTCTGCGCCGGTCGCGCTGCCGACCTGGCCGGTCGCCTCGTCCGCCACGAACGGCGCCGCGACCGCACCGGTCTCCGGCGGTCCGGTCCCCGGCGGCGCCGCTCCGGTCGTGCCGGGGGTGCCCGTCTCGGCGGTGCCGGTCTCCGGGGTTCCGGTGTCGGGTGCGCCGGTGTCCGGCGTTCCCGTGTCGGGGGTGCCGGTGTCCGGTGGATCTCCGCGGGTGCCGGTCTCGGGCGTGCCCTCCAACGGCGCCGTCCCGGGTGCGCCGGTGTCCGGCGGGCCCGTTTCCGGGATGCCGGTGTCCGGGGTGCCTGTCTCCGGGATGCCGGTCTCCGCGGTGCCCGTGTCCGGGGTGCCGGGTGCCGTTCCGGCCGCCGCCGACGCCGGCGCCGTTCCGGCGCAGCGGGCCGCCAACGGTGGACCCGCCGGGACCTCCCAGCGCCGCGGCCCGAGCCGGGCCGAGGACATCATCGGCGCGGCCGCGCGGGGCAACGCCGCGCCGCCCGCCAAGGGCACCCGCTGGTGGTCGCGGGGCGGCGCGGGCGACGCGCCGGCCCCGTCGGCGCCGGTGGTCCCCGCGCAGCGCACCCCGGTGACCGCTGGCACGAGCGCCAGCGGCCTGCCGATCCGGGTGCCGCTCGCCCAGCTGCCGGGTGACACCGGACAGACGGACAGGCCAGACGTGACGCAGCCGCTCGTGGTCGCGTCGCACACCGAGCCGGACCCCGCGAGCGTCAGCAGCATGCTCACCCGGTTCTACAGTGGCGTGCACCGGGCCGCGAATGAGGACGAGGTACCCACGGTGCCGATCAACGATCATCGAGGGAGCACGGCGTGACCCTGAGCCAACAAGCACGGGACCTGAGCTGGTTGATCAACGCCTTCACCGAACGGGTGCCGGGCATCGCGCACGCGGTGGTGGTGTCCTCCGACGGCCTGCTGGTCGCGGTGTCGGACCATCTGCCCCGCGACAGCGCAGACCAGCTGGCCGCCGTGACGTCGGGCCTGGTGAGCGTCACCAGCGGCGCCGCCCGCATCTTCGACGGCGACGAGGTCAAGCAGACCGTGGTCGAGATGGGCCAGGGCTTCTTCCTGGTCATGACGATCCGCGACGGCTCGATCCTCGCCACGCTCGCCGGCCGCGAGGCCGACATCGGCGTCGTCGGCTACGAGATGGCCCGCCTGGCCAAGCAGGCCGGCGAGATGCTCACCCCGGCCCTGCGCGCCGAGCTCCAGCAGGCCCTCCCCCGCTGATCGCCGCTTCCCTCGTGGAAACGGCAACGGCCCGGACCAACCAGTGGTCCGGGCCGCTTTCGCGCTTGTCGCAGGGTCAGCGGTCGAGGACCAGGCCGACCTTCTGGAACTCCTTCAGGTCGCGGTAGCCGCACTTGGCCATCGCGCGCCGCAGACCGCCGAACAGGTTGAGCACGCCGTCGGGGTCCTCGGAGGGCCCGTACAGCACCTTGTCGAGCGTGCCGAGGGACTCCTCCGCGGCGCCGAACGAGCCACGCGGCAGCTTCGGGTGGCTGGCGGCGGAGTGCCACCAGGCGCCGCCGGCCGGGGCCGACGTGCTGCGGGACAGCGGCTCGCCGACCATGACCGCGTCGGCGCCGCAGCCGAGGGCCTTGGCGATGTCGCCGGACGTCTGCAGGTTGCCGTCGGCGATGATGTGCACGTAGCGGCCGCCGGTCTCGTCGAGGTAGTCGCGGCGGGCGTCGGCGGCGTCGGCGATGGCGGTGGCCATCGGGACGCGGATGCCCAGGACCCGGTCGGTCGTCGACCACTCGTCGGCGCCGATGCCGACGATGACGCCGGCCGCGCCGGTGCGCATGAGGTGCAGCGCGGTCTGGTAGTTGGTGCAGCCGCCGACGATGACCGGCAGGTCCAGGTCGGCGATGAACTCCTTGAGGTTGAGCGGCTCGTCGGTCGTCGACACGTGCTCGGCGGAGACGAGGGTTCCCTGGATGACCAGCAGGTCGACGCCCGCGTCGAGGATCACCGGGGCGAGCGCGAGGGTGTGCTGCGGCGAGACGCGGACCGCGACCGTGACGCCGCCGTCGCGGATCTCCTTGACCCGCTCACCGATGAGCTCGGGCTTGATGGGCTCCGCATACACCTCCTGGAGGCGCCGGGTGGCCCGCGGGTCGTCCTCCAGCCCGGAGAGCTCCTCCAGGATCTTGGTCGGGTCGGTGTACCGCGTCCAGAGCCCCTCGACGTTGAGCACGCCGAGCCCGCCGAGCCGGCCGAGCTCGACCGCGGTCGCGGGGCTCATGATGGCGTCGGAGGGGTGCGCCACGCACGGGATCTTGAACGGGTACGCGTCGAGCTGCCAGTTGGTCGACACGTCGTCGACGTCACGGGTGCGCCGTGTCGGGACGATCGCGATGTCGTCCAGGTGGTAGCCACGCCGGGCGCTCTTGCTCAGCCCGATCTCGACCACGTCACGCATTTGCCGCTCCTGCCATTGCTTGGGGGTGTGTCACCGCGAGTGGTAGTTGGGGGCCTCGACGGTCATCTGGATGTCGTGCGGGTGGCTCTCCTTGAGCCCGGCCGCGGTGATCCGGATGAGCTGGCCCCGCTCGTGCATGTCGGGGACGGTGGCGGCGCCGACGAAGCCCATGCCGGAGCGCAGACCACCGACGAGCTGGTGGGCGACCGCGGAGAGGGGGCCGCGGAAGGGGACCTGGCCCTCGATGCCCTCGGGCACCAGCTTGTCGTCGGACAGGACGTCGTCCTGGAAGTAGCGGTCCTTGGAGTAGGACCGGGCCTGGCCGCGGGACTGCATCGCGCCGAGCGAGCCCATGCCCCGGTAGGACTTGAACTGCTTGCCGTTGATGAAGATCAGGTCGCCGGGGCTCTCCTCGCAGCCGGCGAGGAGGCTGCCGAGCATCACGGTGTCGGCGCCGGCCACGATCGCCTTGGCGATGTCGCCGGAATACTGCATGCCGCCGTCGCCGATGACGGGCACGCCGAGCGGCGCGCAGGCCCGGGAGGCCTCCATGATGGCGGTGATCTGCGGCACGCCGACGCCGGCGACGACGCGGGTGGTGCAGATGGAGCCCGGTCCGACGCCGACCTTGACCGCGTCGGCGCCCGCCTCGGCGAGCGCCTTCGCGCCCGCATAGGTGGCGACGTTGCCGCCGACGACGTCGACGGTGGTCTCCTTCTTCAGCCGGGCGACCATCTCGACGACCTGCCGGTTGTGCCCGTGCGCGGTGTCGACCATGACGATGTCGAGCCCGGCGTCGATGAGGGTGCGGGCGCGCTTGTAGGAGTCGTCGCCGACCCCGACGGCGGCGGCGACCCGCAGGCGGCCGGCGTCGTCCTTGGTGGCGTGCGGGAACTTCTCGCTCTTGGAGAAGTCCTTGACCGTGATGAGGCCGCGGAGCTTGCCGGAGCTGTCGACGATCGGCAGCTTCTCGACCTTGTGCTTGCGCAGCAGCGCGCGGGCCTCGTCCTTGCTGACCCCGACCAGCGCCGTGTAGAGCGGGGTGACGGTCATGATGTCGCGGACGGGCGTCGCCGGGTCGGACACGAAGCGCATGTCGCGGTTGGTGACGATGCCGACGAGCTGCCCCGCGGCGTCGACGACCGGGACGCCGGAGATGCGATACCGCCCGCAGAGCTTGTCCACCTCGCCGAGCGTGTCGTCGGGCGAGCAGGTCACCGGGTTGGTGACCATGCCGGCCTCGGACCGCTTCACCAGGTCGACCTGCTGCGCCTGGTCGTCGATGGACAGGTTGCGGTGCAGGGTGCCGATGCCGCCCTGGCGCGCCATGGCGATCGCCATCCGGGCCTCGGTCACCGTGTCCATCGCGCTGGAGACCAGCGGGATGCGCAGGGTGATGTTGCGGGTGACGTGGCTGGACGTGTCGACGGCGCTCGGCACGACGTCGGACTCGCCCGGCAGCAACAGCACGTCGTCGAAGGTCAGGCCCAAAGGCAGCACGTCAGGTCGCGTCGAGAAATCCATGAAGCGCATCCCAGCTCTCGGTCGTCCGGCGGGTGCGTCTCATCGTACTTCCGCCCCGACGGCGCACCCCTCCGCCATCGCCGGACGTGCCCTGGCTTACTACCGCTCTGCATACCGAGCCCCACACGCGCGGGTATTAGGGCTACCGTTGAGGCGTGCACGAAGAGCCCATCGACCCGTTCGCCGGTGACCCGGCCGATCCTTCGGCCGAGCTCGACGACAGCGGTGCCGACGACCCGTTGACCGCCGCCGAGCGCCAGGACGTTCTCGAGGACCTTGCCGACCTCGAGATCTACCAGGCGCTGCTCACGGCGATCGGCGTCCGTGGGCTCGTCATCGAGTGTGAGGACTGCCACGAGCCGCATTACTTCGACTGGGACCTGCTGCGGGGAAACCTGAAGCACCTGCTCACGTCGGGCCGGCCCCGGGTGCACGAGCCGGCGTTCGACCCTGACCCGGACCATTACGTCACATGGGAATACGCGCGGGGTTACGCTGACGGGGTCCATGACGCACTCGCGAGTGCCACGGACGACAACGAAGGCTGAGTTCGTCGGCGCCCTCGTTTAGGTTTGCCGCGGGTGGGGTACCGACGCGGCATGGCACGCGACGCTAGCTCACCAACCCGGCACGGAAGGCCGCCGCGACGGCGTGTGCCCGGTCGCGTGCACCCAGCTTCCGGAACAGCCGGCGAGCGTGCGTCTTGACCGTGTCCTCGGAGACGAAGAGCTCCCTGCCGATCTCGGCGTTGCTCTTGCCGTCCGCCATGCCGCGTAGCACCTGCAGCTCGCGCTCGGTCAGTTCGACGCGCCGCCGCGGCGCCTCGCCGGGCATGTCGCCGCGCTGCTGCGGCACGCCCGCGCCCGCGACACGCGCGTTCGGCAGGCCCACCGCGGTCCTCGCCGCCCCTGGCAGCCCCCGGCCGGCCGGGAGCACTCCGCTGCCCGCCTGGGCCGGCGTGCCGACCCGCGCGGGCAGCACGGGGTCGCCGTTGGCCCGGCCGACCTGGCTCAGCACCAGCAGCACCGCCTTGGCGAGCGTCGTGACCGGGTCCGCCGTGTCGACGCGGATGACCGCCCTCGCGCCCGCCGCGATGGCCGCGGCCGCGGCGCGCGGCTCCTCCGTGCCGAAGAAGACCACCGTCGAGCCGGGCGACACCGCCAGGACGCGGCGGGAGAACTCCGCGCTGTCGGGCCGGGCAAGGGTCGGGTCGGCCAGCACCAGGTCCGCGGGCTGCTCACTCAGGCGGGCCAAGGCCTCGACCATCGTGACGGCGGTCCGCACCGCGTGTGCCACCCCGAGCCTGGCCGCGGCTGCGGCGACCGTCTGTGCCGCGACCTGTGTTCGCACACACACCAAAATCGTACGCACCGTCGTGCTCCTCTCTCTCAAAGAGAGAAACACGAAATGGCGAGATCTAGACGTGGTTTCGCCGCGATTGGCCTACGAGAAATTGACCGACGACATCCCGTTACCTGCGGCGGTCTCGTGCGTTGTACAGGGATTGTGCGACTCACGAATTCCAGTCCGCAAGCTAGGAAGGAGGGGCGAATGACGAATGTGACTCGACTGCCCGGCCCGATCGCGGACATGTGGGACTGGCAGCGTCTCGGGCTGTGCCGCGGCCGGGACAGCGCGCAGTTCTTCCACCCGGACGGTGAGCGCGGCGCGTCGCGCGGCCGGCGTGAGACAGCGGCGAAGAACGTCTGCCGGGCGTGCCCGGTCCGCGCGCAGTGCGCGGCGCAGGCCCTGGCGACCCGCGAGCCGTACGGCGTGTGGGGCGGCTTCAGCGAGGGCGAGCGGCTGCGACTGCTGGCCGTCGGCTGGGAGGACTGCGCCGAACGCAGCCGCACCACGGTCGACGTGCCGCGGCTGGAGGCGAAGCTCGGGTTGCGTCCGTCGCCGCCTCTGATCCCGCTGCGCACCGTGCGCACGCATCCCGCGCCCAGCGTGCCGGCCCAGCGCCGGCGGGCGGGTGCCGACCGCGCCCGGCCGGCCGCTCGCTGACCGGCCTCCCTGATCGGGCTCGCTGACCGGGGTCAGCGCACCTCCACCTGCACCGAATGCCAACCAGTGGCGCCGTCGGGATCCGGCGGCGCCAAGGCGTCTGTCTGGGTGTCGCCGCCGTTGTCCGTGGCCCGCACCGTGATGCGGTGCTTGCCGGGCGTCGCCGTCCACGGCAGCGTCCACTGCCGCCACGTGTCGATCGACGGCACGGCGGCGAGCTTCGCCTGCTCCCAAGGGCCCTCGTCGACGCGGACCTCGACCTTGGAGATGCCGCGATGCTGCGCCCAGGCGACCCCGGCGATCGTGACCTGCCCGGCGGCGGGGCTGCCGCCGTCGCGCGGCGTGTCGATCCGCGACTGGGTCTTGATCGGCCCTTCCCGCGACCAGCCACGCTTGATCCAGTACGCGTCGAAATCGGCGAACGACGTCAGTTCGAGCTCGGCGAGCCATTTCGTGGCCGAGACGTACCCGTACAGGCCGGGGACCACCATCCGGACCGGGAATCCGTGCTCGATGGGCAGCGGCTCGCCGTTCATCGCGATGGCCAGCATCGCGTCCCGCCCGTCACGCAGCAGCGCGGTCGGGGTGCCGGCGGTGAACCCGTCCACCGACCTGCTCACCACCTGATCGGCGCCGCGCTGCGGGCGGACCTCGTCGAGCAGGTCGGCGATGCGCACGCCCTGCCACTTCGCGTTGCCGATCAGCCCGCCGCCGACGTCGTTGGACACGCAGGCGAGCGTCACGTACCGCTCGATCATGGGCCGCTCGAGCAGCTCCTTGAAGTTCAGGGTGAGCGGCTTGTCGACCCGCCCGTGGATGCGCAGCGTCCAGTCGTCCGGGGACACCTGCGGCACGACGAGGGTGGTGTCGATGAGGTAGAAGTCCTTGTTCGGGGTCACGAACGGGGCCAGGTCGGGCAGGCCCGCGTCGACCTCCGGCGGCAGCGCCGCGGCGGTGTCGGGCACGGCGGGGATCCGCACCGCGGCGCGGTCCGCCTCGACCCCCCGGCGGGTCGCCCACCAGCGCGCGGCCAGCCCGGCGACGAACGCGGCGGCGAGGGTGCCGCCGGCCGCTCGCAGGAAGAAGCGGCGCTGCTCGTACGTCTCGATCGGCGGCCGCACGAACAGCCATCGCAGGACGCCGGCGCCTGCCGCGGCCCCGACGAGCGTCGGCACGAACGCATACCAGGGCGCGTCGTGCCGGGTCACCGCCGCCACCACACCGACCAGGGCGAACAGGCCGATACCGAGGTACCCGTACATGAGACGCTTTGTCGCCAGAATTCCGACAAAGGCCGCGAAGACGGCGAGGATCAGCAGCGTGCCGACCTGCAGCGCCAGCTTGTCGTACGTGTAGAACACCGCGACGGCGAAGTCCTTGACCGGCGCCGGCACCGCGTCGATGACCACCCCACCGACGGACACCAGCGGCGACGTGGACGCGCCGGTCAGGATCGCGACGACCTCGGCGACGCCGAGCGCCACCCCTGCGGCAGCCAGCCCGGCGAACGCCGCGTTCCGTTTGGTGAGCACGGCTCCAGTCTGCGCCGTGGATCAACGCGCACCAAGTGCGGTAATCGATCCCTAAGAACTCCGGCTGCCGGCTCGTCACCGGCGGCCGTTCAGTGCGCCCCGGAACCGGCTCTGCCCGCTACGCGAACTGCCGCCGAGCAGCGCCCGGAACCCACGAGACCACGCCACCTGCTGTGCGGGGCCCGAACCATGAATCCCACAGCGCGCACGGTCGCCGGCGGCGCCCACAACGCGGGACCCGGAACCCACGACGTCCACAGCGTCAACAGTCGCCGCGCTCCCACGACGCCCATTGCGCGGACGGTTGCCGCACCCTACGAGCCGCCGGTGCACGGGACCCGAAACCAATGGCGCCCGCAGCGCCAACAGTCGCTGCACCTCACAAGCGACCGCTGCACGGCGCTCGAAGCCCACGACGACGGTCGCGGCGCCTCACGAGCGACCGCCGCACGACGGCAAACCACACAAGCCCGCGCCCCACAAAGGCCCGTGCCACGGGAAATCGCAGAGCCCTGGAAACGGCAAAGCCCGCGGCGCGAAGGACGCGCCGCGGGCCGAGGTGCCTGCCCGGAAAAGTGCGGGCCGGGTCAGAAGCCGGGGCCGTGCGAGTGGCCGTGGCCGTGCCCGTGGCCGTGACCGCCACCGGCGGCGGGCTCCGGGGCGGCCGGCTTGTCCACGACCAGGCTCTCGGTCGTGAGCAGCAGGCCGGCGATCGACGCGGCGTTGGAGACCGCGCTGTGCGTCACCTTCACCGGGTCGACGATGCCGGACTTGACCAGGTCGACGTATTCGCCGGTGGCGGCGTCGAGGCCGTGGCCGAAGTCGAGCGCGCCGACCTTGCCGACGACGACGTAGCCGTCGAAGCCGGCGTTCTGCGCGATCCAGCGCAGCGGCTCGACGAGCGCCTTGCGCACGATCGAGACGCCGACCTTCTCGTCGCCGGTCAGGCCGAGGTCACCGTCGAGGACGGGGAGCACCTGGGCCAGGGCGGCGCCGCCGCCGGGGACGATGCCTTCCTGGACCGCCGCCTTGGTCGCGGAGATCGCGTCCTCGATGCGGTGCTTGCGCTCCTTCATCTCGACCTCGGTGGCGGCGCCGGCCTTGATGACCGCGACCCCACCGGCGAGCTTGGCGACCCGCTCGTTGAGCTTCTCCTTGTCCCAGTCGGAGTCGGAGGCCTCGATCTCCTTGCGGAGCTGCTCGACCCGCGCGGAGACCTCGCTCTGCTCGCCGGCGCCGTCGACGATCGTGGTGAGCTCCTTGCCCACGACGATGCGGCGGGCCTTGCCGAGGACCTCGGTGCCGACCGACTCGAGCTTGTAGCCCAGCTCGGGGGCGACGAGCTCGGCGCCGGTGAGGATCGAGATGTCCTGGAGCATCGCCTTGCGGCGGTCGCCGAAGCCGGGCGCCTTGACCGCGACGACCTTGAAGGTCTTGCGGATGGCGTTGACCACCAGGGTCGACAGGGCCTGGCCCTCGACGTCCTCGGCGATGATCAGCAGCGGCTTGTTGTCCTTGACGATCTGCTCCAGCAGCGGCAGCAGCTCCTCGATGGCGGCGATCTTCTGGGTGGTGACGAGGACGTAGGTGTCCTCGAGCACCGCCTCCTGCGCCTCGGCGTCGGTCACGAAGTGCGGGGAGATGTAGCCCTTGTCGAACTGCATACCCTCGGTGACCTCGAGCTCGGTCGTGAGGGTGGAGCCCTCCTCGACCGTGATGACGCCGTCGCGGCCGACCCGCTCCATCGCCGAGGCGATCAGGTCGCCGATGGTGGCGTCCTGCGCGGAGATCGTGGCGACCTGGGCGATCTCGGTGTGGCTGGCGACCGGGGTCGCCTTCTCCTTGAGCGCCTTGACGACGGCGGCCGTCGCCAGGTCGATGCCCCGCTTGATGCCCGCCGGGTTGGTGCCGGCGGTCACGTTGCGCAGACCCTCGCGGACCAGCGCCTGGGCCAGCACGGTGGCGGTGGTGGTGCCGTCGCCGGCAACGTCGTTGGTCTTGGTGGCGACCTCTTTGACGAGCTGGGCGCCGAGGTTTTCATAGGGGTTGGTGAGCTCGATCTCTTTCGCGATCGTCACACCGTCGTTGGTGATGGTCGGGGCACCGAACTTCTTGTCCAGAACGACGTTGCGTCCCCGGGGGCCGAGCGTGACCTTGACCGTGTCGGCCAGGCGGTTGACGCCGTGCTCCAGCAGGTGGCGCGCCTCGTCGGAGAAGCTCAGGATCTTCGCCATGCGTGTGATGTCCCTTCAAAGCGACACCGCCCCGGCCGCAAGCGCTCCTGCGCACGGGTCCGGGGCGGTGGCCACTGCTCTACTTGGTCTGGGTCACTTCTCGATGACCGCGAGGACGTCACGGGCGGAGAGCACGAGATACTCCTGGCCGCCCCACTTGACCTCGGTGCCGCCGTACTTCGAGTAGATGACGGTGTCGCCGACCTTGACGTCGATCGGGACCCGGTTGCCCTTGTCGTCGATGCGACCGGGGCCCACAGCCTGGACGGTGCCCTCCTGGGGCTTCTCCTTGGCGGTGTCCGGGATGACGATGCCCGAGGCGGTGGTCGTCTCAGCCTCGTTGGCCTGGACCAGAATGCGGTCCTCGAGCGGCTTGATCGCAACCTTCGTCGCGGTAGTCACGGGCATACCCTCCTGGGGTATTGATTCTTACGCTATCGAGTGCCCGGTGAAGCCGTCGTCGCGGGTGCCGGCTCCAGCCGGTTGGCTGGCACTCTCATGTCGAGGGTGCTAATCGGAGGTTATGTCGCTGGCTAGCACTCCGTCAAGGAGAGTGCCAAACACGCCACGAAATCACCCCCGTCGTCGGCTAGGCGACGGACAGCGGCGCGGGTCACGACGGCGATCTACGCTCGATTCCATGAAGAGGCTGCTCGGCACGCTGCTCGTCGCCACCCTGACCGTGGGATCCCTCACCGCCTGCGGGAAGAAGGACGGCGGCGCCGCCACGCCCGAGGCGGCCACCAGCACCGGCCCGTCGGACTCCGCCGCGTTCGGCGAAGGGCCGGGCGGCGGCGGCGCGTCCGCGGGAAGCAGCGCGGGCGGCAGCCAGCCCGCGACGGACAAGAGCTCAAACTCCGGCCCGACCTACCCGGGTGACGCGAAGGGCTACTGCCAGGCCGCCGTCAGCGCCTGGACCAAGAACGACATGAACCGGATCAAGCAGCTCGCCGGCAACGGCGCGGTGTCCAACTTCCAGTTCATCGAAAAGGGCGCCGACAACAACTGGAAGTACGTGAAGAAGAACGGCAACGAGTGCGTCCTGCGCAACGACCACGGCGACGAGCTGCAGGTCACCGTGGACGAGCACAATCTCGGCAAGCCGCAGGCCGTCACCGACGTCGTGATCCAGAAGACCGAGTATCCCTCGGACCCGTCCAGCTACGTCAGCGGCTTCATCAACGCCTGGTACAACGGCAACACCCAGCGCATGGCGAGCTACTCCAGCAGCTCGATCGCGAGCAACTACGGCGGCAAGAAGGCCCCGCCGAACTGGACGGAGAGCCAGCCCAAGGAGGACAAGGGCGACTACTGGCTGGTCCACGGCTCGTCCAACGCGGGCGACAGCTACACGTTCAAGGTCAAGAAGAGCCTGGGCAAGTCGGGCGGCATCACCGGCATATCCTGAGGCGTGCTCGAACAGGCGCTCCAGGCCGCGGCGGCCCTGCCGGAAGGCGATCCCCTGGCGGCCGCGTCGGCGCTGCGGGCGGCCGGCTTCCCGCCGGACCTCGCGGCCGCCGCGCTGACCCAGGTCGCGCTGCGCCGCAAGGCGGTCACGAAGTTCGGCGCCGACGCCGCGGTGATGCACTTCACCCGCGAGGGCCTGGAGCAGGCGACCCGTGGTCCCGTCGCGGCCAGGCGGGCGGCCCGGCTCGCCGCCGCGGGCGCCACCCGGGTCGCCGACCTCGGCTGCGGGATCGGGGCCGACACGATCGCGTTCGCCCGGGCGGGCCTGCGGGTGCACGCGGTCGACGCCTCGGCCGAAACGGCCGCGACCGCGTCGGCCAACGTCCTCGCCCTGGGTCTGGCGGCGGATGTACTGGTGGAAGCCCGCGACGCCACGACCGTCCCCCTCGACGAGGTGGACGCCGTGTTCTGCGACCCCGCCCGGCGGACAACGGGCGGGCGCCGCGTGTTCGACCCCCGCTCCTATTCACCGCCGTGGGACTTCGTCGCCGGGCTCGCGGCGCGCGTGCCGATGACGGTCCTGAAGCTCGCCCCCGGCATCGACCACGCCCTGCTCCCGCCGGGCGCGGAAGGCGAATGGGTCTCCGTCGACGGCGACGTCGTCGAGGCCGCGGCGTGGTGCGGCCCGCTGGCCTCGTCCCCCCGCCGGGCGACGCTGTTCCAGGGATCGTCCGTCGTCTCCCTGACCGGCAGCGGTACTGACACCGCCCCGGTCGGACACGTCGGAAACTTCATGTACGACCCCGACGGCGCGGTGGTGCGCTCGCATCTCGTGGCGGAGTTCGCCGCGACGGTCGACGGCACGCTCGCCGACCCGACCATCGCGTACGTCCACACCTCCACCCACGTGCCCACCCCGTTCGGGCGCTGCTACGAGGTGCTCGACCAGCTGCCGGTCGCGCTGAAGCGGCTCCGGACCGCGTTGCGCGCCCTCGACGTCGGCTCGCTGACCATCCTGAAGCGCGGCTCGGCCCTGGACGTGGAGGAGCTGCGCAGGTCGCTGCGCCTGTCCGGCGGCCGGGCCGCCACCATCGCCCTGACCCGGGTCGCCGGCGCCCCCGCCGTCCTCCTGCTCGGCCGCGCCCCGGACCCCGCTCAGTAGAGCTGCTGGCCCAGGCGGCGTTGCAGGTCGATGAGGACGTCGTCGGCGAGGTCCTCCGGCGGGCGGCGGCCCAGCTGCTCGGTGAGCATCCGCCCCGACTCCCGGCACATGTCCCACGTGACGCGCTCGTGCAGCCAGCGCAGCCACTCGACGACGTCGTTGATGAAGAACGCGACGATCTGCTCCGAGCCCCGGACCCGCCGCTCCTCCCCCATGACCGTCAGCGCCGCCGCCAGCCGCCGGCGCGGGAAGTCGTGCCCGGCGAGGGCGTCGGCGAACACGTCCGCCCGGTGCCGGGGCGCCGTCGGCGCGACCGTCAGCTTCGGGAACGGCGGGTCGCCGGACGTCCAGACCTGGGCGCTGCGCGGGACGAACTCCGGCTCGAGCACCACGTCGATCCGCGAAGCATGGCCCGGGTCGTCGACGGCGACGAGCACCCGCGGCTCCACCGAGCTGACCTTCGTCACGAAGCGCGACAGTCCCGTCGCCTCCTCCACGCAGAACCTCGCGTCGGGCAGGTCCAGCGTGCCGTCGAACACCAGCCGCCCGACCCGCGGCCCGGCCCCCTGCCACAGCCGGACCCTGACCAGCCCGACCTGCGGCCGGGCGGCGACCCGGACGTGCCGGTCCGTCGCGGTGACCGGTCCGTCGCCGTCGAAGACGGACATGTCACGGCCGCTGGTGGCGCCCAGGAAGATGTGCCCGTAGCCCAGGTACATCTGGACGGCACCGATCTGCATCTCGCTATTGTGGGCCAGTGGCGAGCAAGGGCACCCCGGCGACCGCACTGTTGGCGCGGCAGAAGATCGCGTTCACTCCGCACACCTATGAGGTCGACCCCCGGGCCGCCTCCTATGGCGAGGCCGCCGCGGCCGCCCTCGGCGTCGAGCCCGACCGACTCTTCAAGACCCTCGTCACCACCGTGGACGGCCAGCTCACGGTCGGTGTCGTGCCCGTCTCCGCGTCGCTTGACCTCAAGGCCCTCGCGGCCGCGGTCGGCGGCAAACGCGCCGCGATGGCCGAGCCCGCCGCCGCCGAGCGCGCCACCGGCTATGTGACCGGCGGCATCTCCCCGGTCGGTCAGCGGTCCCGGCTGCCGATCGTGATCGACGCGTCGGCGACCGGACTGTCCACGATGTACGTCTCGGGCGGCCGGCGCGGCCTGCAGATCGAGCTCACCCCCGACGACCTGGTCCAGGTCACCGGCGCCGTCCTCGCCGACATCGCGACCCGCTGACGATGAGCGGGTCCGCCTCCGACGAGCACCGCGGGCGGCTGACCATGCGCGCCTCGGACGAGGACCGCCGGCGGGTCATCGACGAGCTCCAGCACCACACCCAGGCCGGTCGCCTCACGCTGGACGAGTTCTCCGAGCGCTGCGACACGGTCCTCGCCGCGAAGACCTTCGACGAGCTGCGCGCCGCCACCCGGGACCTGCCCGCGCTGCCACCCCCGCCGGTCGCCGCCGCCGGCTCGAACGACCGGCACGTGCTGTGGGTGTTCGCGGTCGCGCTGATCGCGGCCGTCCTGCTCGGCGTCGTCTACGCCGCCTTCCACTGAGGACGGGACGCCCCGGTCAGACGGTGTCCGCGGCCGGCTGCCGGTCGCCGTGCCAGGAGCGCCACAGCGCGGCGTAGGCACCGTCGGCGGCGACCAGCTCGTCGTGCGTGCCGAGCTCGGTGATGCGCCCGTCCTCGACGACGGCGACCCGGTCCGCGTCGTGCGCCGAGAAGAGCCGGTGCGCGATCGCGATCACGGTACGGCCGTGCAGGGCACCGGCGAGGGAGCGTTCGAGGTGCCGGGCGGCGCGCGGGTCGATGAGCGACGTCGCCTCGTCCAGGACGAGGGTGTGCGGGTCGGCGAGCACGAGGCGGGCCAGCGCGAGCTGCTGCGCCTGCGCCGGTGACAACGGCGGCTCGCCGAGCGTGGCGTCCAGGCCGCCGGGCAGCGCGTCGACCCAGTCGAGGGCGTCGACCGTGGTGAGGGCGTGCCGCAGGTCGGCCGTGGTCGCGTCGGGCCGGGCGAGGATGAGGTTGTCGCGGACGGTGCCGAGGAAGACGTGGTGCTCCTGGGTGACCAGCGCGACGTGCCGCCGCAGCGAGGACAGCGGCAGGTCGGACAGGGGCACGCCGCCGATGGTGACGGTGCCCGCACCCGGGTCGTGGATGCCCGCGAGGAGCCGGCCGAGGGTCGACTTGCCCGCACCGGACGGCCCGACGATCGCGAGCCGTTCACCGGGCTGGATCTCCAGGTCGATGCCGTGCAGGACGTCGCGGCCCTCGACGTACGAGTACCGCACGCCGCTCGCGACGATCCGCTCGTCGGTCGGGGACGCGCCGCCCGCCGGCTTCGCGAGGGGCACCGACTGCACGCCGACGATGCGGGCGAAGGACGCGAAGCCGACCTGCAGGTGGTCGAACCACGACAGCACCCGGTCGAGCGGGTCGATGAGCGCGACGAAGTACAGGACGGCGGCCGTGACCTGCCCGACGGTGGCCCACCCCTCGACGACGAACCACCCGCCGGCGACGAGCGTGACGGCGCCGGGCAGCGCGTAGGCGAACTCGGTCAGCGGGAACCAGACGGTCCGCAGCTTCAGCGTGTACATGTTCCTGCCGTACAGGCCGCGCAGCTGCTCCTGGGTGCGCTCGACCCGGCGGTGCCGCAGGCGCAGGACGTCGACGGTGCGGGCGCCCTCGACCGTCTCGGCGAGACCGTCGGTGAGCTCGGCGAAGGCGGCGCTCGCGGCGAGGTAGCCGGCGGGCGCGCGCCGGAAGTACCAGCGCGAACCGCCCCACAGGAGGGGCACGGCGACGACCGCGGGCACCAGCAGCAGCGGTGACACGAGCGCGACGGCGCCGAGCGTGAGGACCACCTGCAGGACACCGACGAGGACCTCGGGCAGCGCGAAGCGCACCGTGTCGGAGGTGCCTTCGACGTCGCGCGACGCGCGGGTCAGCAGGTCGCCGGTGCCGGCCCGCTCCACCGTGGACGGTGGCAGGGCGAGCACCCGGTCGACGAACTCCTCGCGGAGCTTCGCCAGCACCTGCTCGCCGAGCCGGGCGGAGGCAAGTCTGGCGTAGCGGACCAGTACCGCCACGACGACGACGAACCCGGTGATGATGAGGGCGATCCGGTCGACGGTCCAGGTGGTGGTGCCGGCGGAGGTCTTCTCGACCAGGTCGCCGAGCAGCCGGGGCGTGACGAGCCCGGCGACGGCGGCGCTCACGTGGAGTGCGACGACGAGCGCGAGCATCCGCGGGTGCTCCCGGACGAGCCTGCGCAGGTACGCCCGGACGTCGGCGCCGGTGGCGATCGGCAGCAGCATCAGCCGTCCTCCTCCCTGGTGACGGTCGCGGCGTACTCGGGGCAGGTGTCGAGCAGCTCCCGGTGCGTGCCGGTGGCGGCGACGCGCCCGTCGTCCCCGACGAACGCGACGGTGTCGGCGTGGTCGAGCAGCAGCGGGCTGGTGGTGCACACGACGGTGGTCCGCCCGGCGCGGGCGGCGGGGAGCCGCTGCGCGATGAGCGCCTCGGTGTGGGTGTCGACGGCACTGGTCGGCTCGACGAGGACGAGGACCGGCGGGTCGAGCGCGAGGACCCTGGCCAGCCGGAGCCGCTGCTGCTGCCCGCCGGAGAAGTCCCGCCCGCGCTCGGCGATCCCGGCGTCGAGCCCGTCGGGCAACGCGTCGACGATGTCCAGCGCCGCGGCAGTCTCCAGCGCGGCGAGGACATCCGCGTCGCGAGCTCTGCCGTCAGCGGTGGCGCGGGCGCCGGTGAGCTCGTCGCGGAGGCGGCCGCGGAAGAGACGGTCGTCGTTGTCGGCGACGACGATGTGGGATCTGACCTCGTCGATCCGCAGCTGCCGCAACGGTACGCCGGACAGCCGCGCGTCCGAGTCCGGGCCGAGCAGTCCGATCCGGTCGGCGATGGCCGCGGCGTCCTCGGGCCGGGCGGCGGCGATCGCGGTGAGCCGGCCGTGCCCGGCGGTGAAACCGGAGCCGGGGTCGTCGAGGTCACCGGCGGCGACGGCGGCGGGCTCGGCGGGGTCGTGCAGCTCGGGCTCGACCCGCAGGAGGGACACGACGCGACCGGCGGCGACCAGGCCACGGGTCAGCTTCTCGGCGAACTCGGTCAGCGTCCGCAGCGGGCTCACGAGGAACACCGCGTAGGCGTAGAACGCGACCAGCTCACCCGGCGTGATCTTCCCGGCGACCGCGAACCGGGCGCCGAGCCAGGTGACGAGCGCGACGAACAGGCCCGGCAGCAGGATCTGCGCGCCCTCGAGGACCGTCTCGACCTTGGCGACCCGGATGCCCGCGGCGCGGACCTGCTGCGACTCGGCGCGATACCGGCCGGAGACGACGTCCTCGCCGCCGACCCCGCGCAGGATCCGGAGCCCGGAGACGATGTCGGCGGCCCTGCCGGTGAGCGCGCCGGCGAGCTCCCGCTGGGCGCGGCGGCGCTGGTGGAGCGGTTTGAGCAGGAACCCGACGACACCGACGAGCAGCGGCACCCCGATGACGACCACGAGCCCGAGCGGCACGGACACGTCGAGCAGCAGGACGGAGACGACGATGATCGCGACGACGGCGCCACCGGTGCGGGCGCTGACGTCCATGGCGTAGCCGACGTGGTCGAAGTCGGTGGTGCCGATGCTGACGACCTCGCCGGTGGCGACCTTCTTCGGCAGGGTCGCCCCGAGCCGGGTGGCATGCCGCGCGGTGACCTGCATCGTCCGGAACCCGGCGCCGAGGAAGTTGGTGACCGCGAACCGGTGCCGCATGATGCCGCTGATCGCCGTGACGGTGCCGAGCCCGAGCAGCGCCCCACCGGCACCGAGCAGCGCGGACCGGTCGTGGCTGGTGAGCGCGTCGACCCCGGCGCCGAGCGCGGCCGGCACGAGCGCCTGGCTGACCATCCACACGATGCCCAGCCCGATGCCCGCGACGATCGTCGGCACCTGACCACGCAGGATCCACAACAGATACCGGGCTGCGGACCTGCTGTCGGGCTCACCTGGCTCATCGAGCGGTAACCGTTTCATGGCCAGCCGACGGTAACCCGGCGGAGACCTCCAGCGCCTTACATTTTCCGCCGGCGACGAGCGACGCTCAGCGGTCGACCTCGGTGAAGTCCCAGGCCTGCGGACGCCGCGAGACGAGGTGCGACGGCGGGTCGCTGAACTCCTCCGGAGTGCTGCCCCGCCACTTGGAGATGACGACGAGCCGGTGGTCGGTCGACGAATACACCTCGCTGCTCATATGCATCGGGTGGACCTCGACCTTGGGCAGCATCGCCTCGCACACCCAGGACAGCAGCTCGTCGAACGCCTCCGGGTGCGCCCGGACCTCCCACATGCGCACGATCACGGCGCTGGACTCTACTCCCATCGAATCACTCCGTCCTCTCCCCTCCACCGCGACACCGCCCGCCCCGCGCCAGACCATCCAACACGGCCCAAGCCCACCACGCCCTGGGCCGGGCGGTCCGGCGGGGGCCGAGGGGTCATGCGGTGACGAGGGTGATCGGCATGGCGGAGTCGGTGGGGAGGCCGAGGCGGCCCGGGGCGGCGCCCGCGGCGACGAGGTGCGAGCCCAGCGCGGCGACCATCGCGCCGTTGTCGGTGCACAGGCCGGGGCGCGGGACGCGCAGCGTGATGCCGTGCTTGTCGCAGCGCTCCTGGGCGAGGGAGCGGATGCGGGAGTTGGCGGCGACGCCGCCGCCGATGACGAGGGTCCTGACGCCGCCGGCGAGGCACGCGTCGACGGCCTTGCGGGTCAGCACGTCACACACCGCCTCCTGGAAGCTCGCGGCGACGTCATTGACGGGGACGGGCTCGCCGGCGCGCTGCCTGGCCTCGACCCAGCGGGCGACGGCGGTCTTCAGGCCGGAGAACGAGAAGTCGAAGCGGTGCTCGACGAGGTCGCGGGCGGCGGTGAGCCCGCGCGGGAACGGGATGACGATCTGGCCGTCGCGGGCGGCGCGGTCGATGGGCGGCCCGCCGGGGAACGGCAGCCCGAGCAGCCGGGCCACCTTGTCGAACGCTTCGCCGGCGGCGTCGTCGATGGTGGCGCCGAGCGGCTCGACGCGGCCGGCGAGGTCGTCGACCTTGAGCAGTGAGGAGTGGCCGCCGGAGACGAGCAGCGCGATCGCCGGCTCGGGCAGCGGCCCGTGCTCCAGGGTGTCGACGGCGACGTGCGCGGCGAGGTGGTTGACGCCGTAGATGGGCTTGCCGGCGGCGAGCGCATAGGCCTTCGCGGCAGCGACCCCGACGAGCAGCGCACCGGCGAGGCCGGGGCCGGCGGTGACGGCGACCGCGTCGACGTCGGCGAGGGTGATCCCGGCCTTGTCGAGGGCGCGCTGGACGGTCGGGACCATCGCCTCGAAGTGGGCGCGGCTGGCGACCTCGGGGACGACGCCGCCGAAGCGCGCGTGCTCAGCGACGCTGGAGGCGACCTCGTCGGCGAGCAGCGTGTGCCCGCGGACGATGCCGACGCCGGTCTCGTCGCACGAGGTCTCGATGCCGAGCACCAGGGGCTCAGTCTTCACGTCTCATCACCAACGCATCCGTGTTGCTCGGCTGGTAGTAGCCCTTGCGGACGCCGACGCCCTCGAACCCGTAGGTCGCATACAGCTTCTGCGCGGGCAGGTTGTCGACGGCCACCTCGAGCAGCACCTGCCGGCTGCCGTGCCGGGCCGCCTCGGCGAGCAGCGCTTCGAGGAGCTGCCGCCCGATCCCGCGCCGCTGGGCGTCCCTGCGCACGCCGACGTTCTGGATCCAGGCCTCTTCGGGCGGGGTGAGGGCCAGGCCCGCATAGCCCAGGACCCGGTCGCCGTCGAGCGCGGCGATGTAGTGATGGCCGCTGGCCAGCTCATTCCAGAACATGCCGGCGGACCACCGCTCCTCACCGAACAGCTCGTCCTCGATGGGCAGCAACTGCTCGATGTGGAACCACCGCAGCTCGGCGAGCACGACCGTCACGGCAGGGCCGGCTTCCGCTCGCCGGGCGCGACGGCGTCGGGCCGCCGCAGATACAGGGGTGTCAGGGTCTCGCCGGGCGCCTTCGCGAGGATGCGGTCGGCCGCCAGCTCGGCCAGCGCCCGCGCGGACGGATACAACGGCGGCAGCACCGGCAGCCCGAGCACCTCCGCATATTTCTCCGCGCCGTCGCCGGCCGCGCCGTCGACGGCGGCGTCGTCCAGCCCGAGGGCCGCGGGACGGTCGACCGCCGGACCCGAGACCCGGACGCCGTCGTCATAGACGGCCCAATAAACCTCTTTGCGCCGGGCGTCGGTCGCGACGAGCACCCGCCCGGGCCGGCCACGGCCGATCCCGTCGAGGGAACAGACCCCATAGACGGGGATGTCGAGGGCGTGCCCGAGCGCGGCCGCGGTGACCATGCCGGCCCGCAGCCCCGTGAACGGCCCCGGCCCGGTGCCGGCCACGACCGCGGCCAGGTCGCCGGGTGCCGCGCCGCCCTCGGCCAGGACCGCCTGGATCTGCGGGGCGAGCAGCTCCCCGTGCGCCTTGCCGTCGACGGTGACCCGCTCGGCGAGAACGGTGACGGACGGGTCGTCGCCGACGCGGACGAGCGCGGCCGTCACCGCGGGCGTCGAGGAGTCCACCACCATCACCAGCACGGCGCCAACTCTACCGACCGGGTCCGACACTTCCCGGAGGTCGTCATCCGGATCAGTTAACCGGTCCGCAACGAACCGGGCCTAGCATCGGCCGAGATCTACGCGGTGCGCGTCGGGAGTACGGATGACTGAACCGGTCCTGGTCGTCGACATGGGCTCGTGGGCCATGTCCGCCGCCGTCGTCGTGCGTGAGCAGCTGCACCTGGTGCGGGAGCCGGTCACCGGCTCGCCCCGCTGGCCGGGTGGGGCGAGCCTCGATCCGGCGCCCGGCCGTCCGCGCCTGTCCGCCGGCGCGGCCGCTGAACGTGCCCGTGACCAGCATCCGCGGCACTATGTCGACGGGGTGCGCCGGGCCGTCGACGCGAATGCCCCGATCTGGCTCGGCGACCAGCTCGTCAACGGCGGCGAGCTGGTCACGGCCGCGCTCGACGCGATCCTCGAGGAGGCGCGGCGGCTGCACGGGCCGATCGGCCGGCTGGCGGTGACCGTACCGGCCGCGTACCGCACCCACGACCCGCGCCGGGAGGTGCTGGTGTCGGCCGCGTCGGTCGTCGGGTTCCCGGACGTGGAGCTGATCCACGACCCGTCCGCCGCGGCCCTGGACCCGCTCGCGTCGCAGGAGATCCCCGAGGGTGGGTACGTGCTGGTCTGCGACCTCGGCGCGACCTGGAGCGCGACGCTCACGCAGCTGCAGCACGGCGTGCCCGTGCCGCTGAGCCAGGAGAGCTCCGGCAGCGGCCGCGACCTCGACGTGATGCTCGCCGCGGACCTGCGGGCGCGCCTGGCCGAATGGGTCGAGCCCGCGTTCGCGGCCGGCGGCGACGTCAGCGTGCGGGCCGGCTTCCACGCGCTGGACATCGTGCGCAGGCTCAAGCACCGGCTGGCCGGCGCGCCGGAGGCCACGGACGAGGTCGAGCCGGGCGCACCGCCGTACACCATCGGCCGCCAACTGCTGGAGCAGCTGACGGAGCCGGCGAACCGGTGGCTGATCGCCAGCTGCCGGGCGGTGATCGCGCGGGCCGGGATCGTGCCCGCCGACGTCGCGGCGGTCGTGCTGGTCGGCGGCTGCGCGCACCTGCCGGGGGTCGCCCCGGCGCTGCAGCAGGGGCTGGGGCGGGTGGTGACCCGGCCGCCGGAGCCTGAGCTGTCGGTGCTGCGCGGCGCCGCGCGGATGATCGGTGGGCGGGACGGGCGGTCGCTGCCCGCGGACCCGGCGCCGTGGCGGGTCGAGCCGCTCGCGTGGACGGTCCCCGGCGGCCGGGGGCGGCTCATCCGCTGGCTGGCGAAGGAGGGCGGGGCGTATCAGCCGGGTGCGCCGCTCGCGCAGGTCCGCACCGCCGACGACCGGGTCTTCGACCTGACCGCGGGCCGCACCGGCGGGGTCCTGCTGGAGCACCGGGTGCCGCCCGGCGGCATGGTCGTGTCCGGCGCGGCGGCCGCGCACGCGCGGATCTCCCCGCCGGTGGAGCGGTTCCAGCTGACGAAGCGCCACCACCTGCGGGTGACGGGCGACTGGCTGCTCATGCCGGACCGCAGGATGCTCGTCGAGTGTTCGCGCACCGGTGAGTACGTGAAGGTCCGCTCCATCGACAGCGGCGCCCTCGTCACGGAGCTGCGCCCGGGGCGTGGCGCGGGCCGCCCGGAGCACGGCCAGGTGGCGCTCGGCCCCGGCCGGCAGCTGTCGCTGGTCACCTGGGACGCCGAGGGGCACTTCAGCGTGTGGGACGTGCTGACGGGCCGCATGACCAGCAGCTTCTCCGACGCGCACCGGCCCGACGCGGTCCTCGTCAACGAGGGCGAGTGGCGCCTGGTGGCCACCGGCGAGGGCGCGGCGAGCGTCGGCCGGTACCGCCGCGACGTGGCCACCGTCTGGGACCTCGCGACCGGCGAGCGGCTCGACCGGATCGTCGGGGAGGACCTGAAGCGGCGCTTCACCGGGTACACCGGCAGCAGCAGCGCGGACGCGTTCGCCACCGAGATGGCCAGCCCCGACGGCCGGCTGCGGGCCGCGGTCCACGACGGCGCGGTCAGCGTCCGCGACGTCGAGACGGAGGCCGAGGTGTTCCGCGCCGACCTGTCCCCGGCCCGCCAGATCCGGACCGCGTTCTGCCACGACGGCCGCCACCTGCTGGCCCGCTGCACCGACGACGAGGGCACGTCAGTCGACGTGTGGGAGGTCCTGCAGCCCGCCTAGCCTGGTCTCCCACGCGGCGCCGTGCGGCACCAGGTCCACGGTGCGGGAGTCGTCGTCGTGGCGGGTCAGGCGCAGCTCGAGGTGGTCGTCGGCGAGCTGCTCCACGAGGCCCTCGCCCCATTCGACGAGCGTCACCGAGTCCTCGAGGGTGGCGTCGAGGTCGAGGGCGTCGATCTCGCCGAGCGGGTCCTTGACGTCGCCGAGCCGGTACGCGTCGACGTGCACCATGGCCGGGCCGCCGGCGACGGCGGGGCGGTGGACGCGGGCGATCACGAACGTCGGCGACGTGACCGCGCCCTGCACGCCCAGGCCGGCACCGACGCCCTGGGCGAGCGCGGTCTTGCCGGCGCCGAGCGGCCCGGTGAGCAGGACCAGGTCACCGGCGCGCAGCACCGTGGCGAGCCGCCGGCCGAAGGCGTGCGTGTCGGCGACCGTGGGCAGGGTTACGGTCACCGGGACAGGATCCGCTTGAGGAACGTCTCGATCGCGTCGTTGACCTCTTCGGCGTGCTCGAGCATGACGACGTGGCCGCCTTCGGCGACGACGACCAGCTCGGCCTCCGGCAGGACCGCGGCGATCTCGCGGGTGTGGGTGAGCGGCGTGAGCACGTCCCGGTCGCCGCAGATGAGCAGCACCGGCACGGTCCGCAGCGGCCCGAGGACGAGCAGCCGCGCGTGTGTGTAGAGGGTCCGCAGGTACCGCGCGATCACGTCCGTCGAGGTGGTCGTGTTCATCTTCTCGACGTACGAGACGAGCGCCGGGCTGGGCCGGGCGGTGCCGAAGCCGTACCGCCGGGTCAGCAGCCAGGCGAGATCGGTGGAGGCACGGCGGGCCCGGTCGACGACACCGGAGCTGATCGGGCCGGCGATGCCGACGACGGGCAGCAGCGGGCGGCGGAACTTCGCGACGACCTCGGGCAGGCCGAAGTTGACCTGGTCGAGCTTGCCGGCGGACGTCGAGATGAGCACGACCGCCTCGACCCGCGACTCGAACAGCTCCGGCACCTGCTCGGCGAGCGCCATGATCGTCATGCCGCCCATGGAGTGGCCGACCAGCACGACCGGGCCCGTCGGGGCGGTCGCCTGCAGGACTGCGCGCAGCCCGGCGCCGAGCGCGTCGAGGGAATACTCGCCCTTGCGGAGCTTGCCGGAGCGGCCGTGGCCGGGCTGGTCGTAGAAGACCATGCGGTGCTTGCCCTGCAACGCCCTGCGCTGGAAGTGGAACGTGCCCATGTCGAGGCAGAACCCGTGCACGAACACCAAGGTCGGGGCGGCGTCGTCGGTGGAGGGGCCGTCGACGATCTCGACGTGCAGGTCGATGCCGTCGTCGGTGGTGACGGTCAGCTCCTCGTCGAAGTCCCAGACGCCGAACTCCTCGTCGGAGTAGACGTCGTCGGCGCTCTTGGAGCGGTGCACCAGATACCGCTCGGTGGCGACGCCGGCGGCGACACCCGCGGCGGCCACACCGAGGATCGCGCCGATGATCCCGACCTTCCGGCGCCGGCTGCTGCCCTTGGCCTCGACCTCATTACCGGTCATGCCGTCACCTCCGCTGCGCTCCGCCGATGATGACCGGCCCCTCCGCTGCGCTCCGATCCGGTCATGCGTCCTCCCCCACGTACACCCGCGGCGTGCGGTTGCTGCCCATCCTGGTGACGATCTCGTAGTTGATGGTGCCGGCGGCGGTCGCCCAGTCGTCGGCGGTGGGCTCGCCGCGCGTGCCAGCGCCGAAGAGGACGGCCTCGTCACCCGCGCGCACGTCGTCGTCGCCGCAGTCCACCACGATCTGGTCCATGCACACCCGGCCGACGACGCGGCGGACCTTCCCGCCGATCTCGACCAGGCCGCGGCTGCTCGCGGACCGGGGCACGCCGTCGGCGTAACCCACCGGCACCAACGCGAGATTGGTGTCCTTGAGGATCTTGTACGTGTGCCCGTAGGAAACGCCCTCACCGGCCGCGACGGGCTTCACCAGAGCGACGCGGGCATGGACGCTCATCGCCGGCCGCAGATCGGGCGCCGCGCCGGGAATGGGCGACAGCCCGTATGTCGACAGGCCCACCCGGACCAGCTCGAAGTGGCTCTCCGGCAGCGTGAGCGCGGCGGCGGAGTTGGCGAGGTGCCGCAGCGGCGGCTCGACCCCGAGCCCGGCGGCGACGTCGAACGCGTCGTCGAACGCGAGCTGCTGCCGCAGGATCGACGGGTGCCCGGGCTCGTCGGCGCAGGCGAAGTGGCTCCAGATCGCGGCGATCTCGACGTCCCCGCCGGCCTGCGCCTTCGCCGCGGCGGTGACCAGCGCCGGCCAGTCGGACCGGGCCGCGCCGTTGCGGGACAACCCGGTGTCGATCTTCAGGTGCACCGCGGCGGTCCGGCGCGACCGCCGCGCGGCCTCGACGATCTCGTCCAGGGCGGCGATCGAGGACGCGGAGAGGTCGATGCCCGCGTCGACCGCCTCGTGCAGCGGCCGGCCGGGGCTGTGCAGCCAGGACAGGATCCGCACGGTGATGCCGTGCCCACGCAGGGCAAGCGCCTCGTCGAGCGTGGCGGCGCCGAGCCAGGTCGCGCCGGCCTGGACGGCGGCGGTCGCGACCGGGAGCATCCCGTGCCCATACGCGTCGGCCTTGACCACGCTCATCAGGGCGGTCCCGGGTCGCAGCAGCCCACGGAGGGTCGCCACGTTGTGCCGGATCGCGTCGAGGTCGATCCGCACCTGAGCCTGCCACATGCGCCTAAGCCTAAGCGGTCCCTCAGGAAGGCGTCAGCGGCGCAGGGAGACGACGGCCTCCCCGAGGTGGTCGGCGACGTCGGCGGCGGTGACCGGGCCGCGCGCGGCGGCGAGCCGGCCGGCCAGGCCGTGCACGAACGCGGCGGCGACCGCGGCCTGCTCCGCCGGCAGCCCGGCGGCGAGCAGCGAGCCGAGCAGCCCGGCCAGGACGTCGCCGGTGCCGCCGGTGGCGAGCGCCGCGGTGCCGGTCGGGTTGACGAACACCCGGCCGTCGGGGGTCGCGACGATCGTCCGGTCACCCTTGAGCAGGACGACGGAGTCCATCTGGTCGGCGAGGTGCACGGCCGCGGCGACCCGGTCGTCGCCCGGCGCCCCGCCCGCGAGGCGCTGGAACTCGCCGTCGTGCGGCGTGACGACCGTCGGGGCATCGCGGTCGCGGAGCCAGTCGGACATGCGGGCGTCGACGAGCAGCGTGAGCGCGCCCGCGTCGAGGCAGGCGGGGACGGGCGCGCCGAGGACGGTGCGCAGTTCGGCGTACGCGCGGTCGTCGGTGCCCAGGCCGCTGCCGCACGTCCAGGCCTGGACGCGGCCCGCGTCGGCGACCCGGTCGGAGGCGATGACGGGCGGGTGGTGGGCGCGGACCGCGTCGGCGGCGCCGCCCGCATAGCGGACCAGCCCGGCCGGTCCGGCCAGCGCGCCGGAGACGGAGAGGACCGCGGCGCCCGGGTAGACGTCGGAGCCGGTCGCGACGCCGACGACGCCGCGGCTGTACTTGTTGTCGTTCGCGACCGGGCGGGGCCACCAGGCGGCGATGTCGTCGGCGTCGGGGACGTAGCAGGCCGGGTCGCCGTCCAGGAACTCACCCAGGCCGATGTCGACGAGCTCGACGAGTCCGCTGTGGACGGCGCCGGCGCCGACGAGCAGGCCGGGCTTCAGCGCGCCGAACGTGACGGTGATGTCGGCGTGCACCGCCATGCCGGTGACGGCGCCGGTGTCGGCATCGACGCCGGAGGGCACGTCGACGGCGATCACGGGGGCGCCGCGCAGCGTGCCGGACACCTCGGCGACCTGGCTCGCGGCGGGTTCGCGCAGCCCGCCGCGGCCGCCGATGCCGAGGATGCCGTCGACGACGAGGTCCACGGCGGGCGGCACGGTCCGGGTGAGCGAGCCTCCGGCGGCACGCAGGGCGAAGGCGGCGCCGCTGTGGACCCGGTCCGGGTCGAGGACCAGCCCCGTCACGTGCGCGCCGCGGCGGGCGAGCATGGCACCGGCGTAAAGCGCGTCGCCGCCGTTGTTGCCGGGGCCGACGAGGAGCAGGATGCGGCTGCCGTACACCCTGGGCAGCGTCTGCGCGCAGCGCCTGGCGAGGCCGGCGGCGGCGCGCTGCATGAGCGCACCGCCGGGCAGGGTCTTCATGAGGGCCTCTTCGGCCGCACGGACTTGCGCCACCCGCCAGGCGGCTCTCATGACACGATCACGCCGCTCAGCCTTTCACACCTGCCGATCCACGGCGACGAACACCCGGCCGATCCTGCGGGTGATGCGCACCCCCGGAAACGGGCTATTCGACGGTGACCGACTTCGCGAGGTTGCGCGGCTGGTCGACGTCGTGGCCGCGGGCCGACGCGATCTCGCACGCCAGGACCTGCAGCGGCACCGTCGTGACCAGCGGCGCGAGCAGCGTCGGCGTGACGGGCACGTGGAAGAGGTGGTCAGCGTACGGCTCGACCGCGGTGTCGCCCTCCTCGGCGATCACGATCGTGCGGGCGCCGCGGGCCCTGACCTCCTGGATGTTGGAGACGACCTTGTCGTGCAGCACGCCGCGCCCCCTCGGCGAGGGCACCACGCACACGACCGGCGTGCCCTCGTCGATCAGCGCGATCGGGCCGTGCTTCAGCTCGCCGGCGGCGAACCCCTCGGCGTGCATGTAGGCGAGCTCCTTGAGCTTCAGCGCGCCTTCGAGGGCCACCGGGTAGCTGACGTGCCGGCCGATGAACAGCACGCTCTTGGCGTCGGCGAGCTCCTGGGCGAGCTTGCGGATCGGCTCCATCATCGTCAGGACCTGCTCGACCTTCTGCGGCATCTCCTGCAGCTGGGCGACGACGGCGCCGACCTCGTCGGCGTACTTGATGCCGCGCACCTGCGCGAGGTGCAGGCCGACGAGGTAGCAGGCGACGAGCTGGGTCAGGAACGCCTTCGTCGAGGCGACCGCGATCTCGGGGCCGGCGTGGGTGTACAGCACGGCGTCGGACTCGCGCGGGATCGTGGACCCGTTGGTGTTGCAGATGGCGAGGACGCGCGCCTTCTGCTCCTTGGCGTGCCGCAGCGCCATCAGGGTGTCCATGGTCTCCCCGGACTGGGAGATCGCCACGACGAGCGTGGAGCGGTCCAGGACCGGGTCGCGGTAGCGGAACTCGCTGGCGAGCTCGACCTCGCAGGGGATGCGGGTCCAGTGCTCGATGGCGTACTTGGCGACCATGCCCGAGTGGTACGCGGTGCCGCACGCGATGATGATGATCTTGTCGACGTCGCGGAGGTCCTGGTCGGTGAGGCGCACCTCGTCCAGCAGCAGGTCACCCTGCTCGTTGAGCCTGCCGAGGAGGGTCTCGGCGACGGCGTGCGGCTGCTCGGCGATCTCCTTGAGCATGAAGTACTCGTAGCCGCCCTTCTCGGCGGCGGAGATGTCCCAGTTGATGTGGAAGTCCTTGCCCTCGGCGGGGTTGCCGAGGAAGTCGGTGATCACGATGGCGTCGCCCGTGATCAGCACGACCTGGTCCTGGCCGAGCTCGACGGCCTCGCGGGTGTGCTCGATGAACGCCGACACGTCGCTGGCGAGGTAGTTCTCGCCCTGGCCGCGCCCGACGACGAGCGGCGAGTTGCGGCGCGCGCCGACGACCGCGCCCGGCGCCTGCGCGTCGACGGCGAGCAGGGTGAACGCGCCTTCGAGGCGGCGGCAGACGGCCCGCATCGCCTCGGCCAGCCGCTCCGCCGGGTCGGCGAACGCGCCGGCGAGGGTGTCGAGCTCGGCGCTCAGCAGATGGGCGGCACACTCGGTGTCGGTGTCGCTGGCGAACTCGACGCCCTGCTGCTCGAGCTCGGCGCGCAGCTTCGCGAAGTTCTCGATGATGCCGTTATGGATGACCGCGACGCGGCCGTCGAGCGAGCGGTGCGGGTGCGCGTTGCGGTCGGTCGGGCCGCCGTGCGTGGCCCATCGGGTGTGGCCGATGCCGGTGGTGCCGGTGTCGAGGCCCTCCTCGTTCTGCAGGGCCTTCTCGAGGTTGGCGAGCTTGCCGGCCCGCTTGGCGGTGCGCAGCACGTCGTCGACGATGGCGACCCCTGCGGAGTCGTAGCCGCGGTACTCCAGCCGGCGCAGGCCGTCAAGGACGATGGTCAGGGCCGGGCGCGCGCCGGCGTACCCCACGATTCCGCACATGCCCGTACCGTAGCAGAACTTCGAGCACCGCTCCTGCTCGAAACTGTCGTGATTGCGCAGCACGTATGCGCACAGTGAGACGATTGCGGCTTCCCGTTCCGCGTGCTACCCATCGCGACGGAGGGGTAGCACGCGGCGACCGTCTCAGGCGAGGGACGAGCGGATCTGGGCGCCACCGTCGATGACGAGGGTCT
Organism: Dactylosporangium sp. NPDC051087; assembly: GCF_055586325.1. Classification (NCBI taxonomy): domain Bacteria; kingdom Bacillati; phylum Actinomycetota; class Actinomycetes; order Micromonosporales; family Micromonosporaceae; genus Dactylosporangium; species Dactylosporangium sp. NPDC051087. The sequence continues at coordinate 295,879 of NZ_JBVJIJ010000005.1, forward strand.
GGCCGGTCATCCACCGCGACGCGGGCCCGCCGAGGAACGTGATCACGTCGGCGATGTCGTCGGGTTCGCCGATGCGCCCGAGCGGGAGGTGGTCGCTGAGGTACTGCTCGTTGTTCTCCCACAGGCCGCGGGCGAGCTTGGTGCGCACGATGCCGGGGGCGACGCCGTTGACGCGGACGGCGGGCGCGAGCTCGGCGGCGAGCTGGCGGGTGAGGTGGATGACCGCGGCCTTGGTGGCGTTGTAGTAGCCGATGCCAGGCTCGGTGAGCAGGCCGCCGACGGAGGCGACGTTGACGATCGCGCCGCCCCGGCTGGACATGGACGCCTTCCAGACCAGCTGGCTCCACAGCACGGGGCCGAACTGGTTGAGCCGGGCGGTCTTCTCCGCGCGGACCGGGTCGATGTCCATGAGCGGCCCGAAGTACGGGTTGGTGCCGGCGTTGTTGACCAGGACGTCGATCGCGCCGAATCGGGCCATCGCGGCGTCGACGGCGGCGCCCGCCTGGTCGGGCTCGGCGGCGTGCGCGGCGTGCGCGAGCACCCCAGCGGACGGGTGGGCGGCGCGGATCTCCTCCGCGACGGCGTCGAGCGCCTCCTGGTCGCGGGACGTGAGCACGACGTTGCAGCCTTGCGCGGCGAAGGCGACGGCGGTCGCCTTGCCGATGCCGCGGGAGGCGCCGGTGACGAGAACGGTGCGGGCGTCAGTCATGCGCCGCACGTTACTACCGGGTAGCCGCCGCCCCTCTCATGATCCGGAAGACTTTTCGCCGCCAGGGCGACAACTTCTCCACCGGATCACGAGCAACACGAGAATCGGATCACGCGGGAACGGGGGAGACGGTGCGGACGATGCCGGCGATGCGCTCGGCGGCCTCGCGGGCGACCTCCAGGGTGGCCGCCTCGACCATGACCCGGACGAGCTGCTCGGTGCCCGAGGGCCGCAGCAGGACCCGGCCGGCGCCGCCGAGCTCCGCCTCGACCTGCTTCGCGGCGTCGAGGACCTGGGCGGCCTTCGCGGCCGCGGCCCGGTCGCCGACGGGCACGTTGATCAGGACCTGCGGCAGGCGCCGCACCACGGCGGCGAGGTCGGCGAGCGTTCGGCCGGTGCCAGTCATACGGCCCATGAGGTGCAGGGCGGTCAGGACGCCGTCGCCGGTGGTCGCGAACGCCGGCATGACGATGTGGCCGCTCTGCTCGCCGCCGAGGGCCAGGCCCTTCGCGCGGAGCTCGTCGAGGACGTAGCGGTCGCCGACGCGGGTCTCCAGCAGCCGGATCCCGGCGTCGGCCATGGCGATCTTCAGGCCGAGGTTGCTCATGACGGTCGCGACGAGCGTGTCGTCCTTGAGCAGGCCACCGTCGCGCATCGCGAGGGCGAGGACGGCCATGATCTGGTCGCCGTCGACCTCGGCGCCGTCGGCGGTGACGGCGAGGCACCGGTCGGCGTCGCCGTCGTGCGCGATGCCGAGGTCGGCGCCGTGCTCGACCACGGCGGCGCGGAGCTGGTCGAGGTGGTTGGAGCCGCAGTCCTCGTTGATGTTGAGGCCGTCGGGGTCCGCGTTGATCGCGATGACGTGCGCGCCGGCCCGGCGGTACGCCTCGGGAGCGGCGGACGACGCGGCGCCGTTCGCGCAGTCGACGACGACCTTCAGCTCGACGAGCGGGCCGGGCAGCGACGTCAGCAGATGCCGGACGTAGCGGTCCTCACCGTCGGCGAGGTCGGTGACGCGGCCGACGCCGGCGCCGGTGGGCCGGGTCTTGCTGCCCTCGGTGATGAGCCGCTCGATCTCGTCCTCGACGTCGTCGGGGAGCTTGTGACCGCCGGCGGCGAACAGCTTGATCCCGTTGTCGGGCATCGGGTTGTGCGAGGCGGACAGCATCACGCCGATGTCGGCGTCCAGGACGCCGGTGAGGTACGCAACGGCCGGGGTGGGCAGGACACCGACCCGGACGACGTTGGCGCCGGCGCTGGTGAGCCCGGCGACGACGGCCGCTTCGAGCATCTCGCCGCTGGCCCGCGGGTCGCGGCCGACGACCGCGAGGGGGGCGTGGGAGTGGTCCCGTTCGAACAGCGCCTGGGTCGCGGCGATGGCCACGGCCATGGCCAGCTCGGGAGTCAGGTCGGCGTTGGCGCGTCCGCGGACGCCGTCGGTGCCGAAGAGTCGCCCCACTGCGATACCTCCGTTGAGCTTTAGGCCGCGAACGCAAATCGGCCGGGTACACCTCCAGGGTGCACCCGGCCGAGAAGCTTTTTTAGCGCTTCGAGTACTGCGGGGCCTTGCGGGCCTTCTTCAGACCGTACTTCTTGCGCTCGGTGGCGCGGGCGTCCCGGGTGAGGAAGCCGGCCTTCTTGAGCGCCGGGCGGTCATCGGGGTCGTTCTCGATGAGCGCGCGGGCGATCGCGAGGCGCAGGCCGCCGGCCTGGCCGGTGGTGCCGCCGCCACGCAGGTTGGCGAAGACGTCGAACTGCTCGAGCTTCTCGACGATGACCAGCGGCTCCTTGACGGACTGCTGGTGGACCTTGCTGGGGAAGTAGTTCTCCAGCTCACGGCCGTTGAGGAGGAACTTGCCGGTGCCGGGGACCAGGCGGACCCGGACGATGGCCTCCTTGCGGCGGCCAACGGTCTGGATCGGCTGGCCGGCGCGGCGGGAACGGGTCGGAACCTTGGCCGTCGTCTCAACGGCGGGGGTCTCGACGGTGGCGACAGCAGCGGCGGCCGGCTCAGCGGCCTCGGTGTCGATGGTCTCGACGGTCTCGTCGGTCACGCTCAGTCCTTCGTCCGCGCTCACTGCGCGATCTGCTTGATCTCGAACGGCTGGGGCAGCTGCGCGGCGTGCGGGTGCTCGGCGCCCGCGTAGACCTTCAGCTTGCGGATCTGCCGGGCACCGAGGCGGTTGTGCGGGAGCATGCCCTTGACGGCCAGCTCGATCGCGCGCTCCGGGTTCTTGGTCAGCAGCTCCTCGTAGCCGACCGCCTTGAGGCCACCCGGGAAGCCCGAGTGCCGGTAGGCGACCTTGGTCTGCCGCTTGTTGCCGGTCAGCGCCACCTTGCCGGCGTTGATCACGATGACGAAGTCGCCGGTGTCCACGTGCGGGGCGAACGTCGGCTTGTGCTTGCCGCGCAGCAGCGTGGCGGCGTGCGTGGCCAGACGGCCGAGCACGACGTCCGACGCGTCGATGACGTGCCACACGCGCTCGATCTCACCCGGCTTCGGGCTGTACGTACCCACAGGTCTACCTTGTCTTCCACGTCGTCGGTTCTGGGGTGCGCTCTCATGGCGGCGCTAAGGGGCGCACGACCACCTAGCGTACCCGAACGAGGGGGACGCCTTGTCATCGCACAACAGCGGTCCACGATACCGGGCCGCTGTTGTGCGGTCAAAACGGCCCCTCAGACACCTTCCAGCCGGTCGGGTGACTTGCGCAGGTAGACGAACCAGGTGACGGCGAAGCAGACGGCGTAGAAGGCGAGGAACGCGATGTAGGCGCCGTCGCCCGTCTTGTACGCGAGGAAGGACTGCCGGAACGCGAGGTTGACCAGGACGCCGCCGGCCGCGCCGATCGCCCCGGCCACGCCGATGAGTGCCGTGGCGAGCCGTCGGGACTGGTTCTCGTCGCTGGGGAACTTCGCCCGGAAGATCGCCGGGATCATCTTGTACGTCGAGCCGTTGCCGATGCCGCTGAAGATGAACAGGCAGATGAAGCCGGTCAGGAACAGCGGAAGGGAGTGCTGCCGCGACGCGACGAGCACACCGGTCGCGCCGAGCGCCATGCCGACGAAGTTCCAGAAGGTGATCTTCGCCCCGCCGAAGCGGTCGGCGAGCAGGCCGCCGACTGGGCGGATGAGCGAGCCGAGCAGCGGGCCCAGGAAGGTGAGGTAGGCCGCCTTCACCGGGGTGTCGAAGTCGGTCTTGAACTGCACCAGGAGCACCTGGCCGAACGCGAAGCCGAAGCCGATGAAGGATCCGAAGGTGCCGATGTACAGCAGGGACATGATCCACGCGTGCCGGTCCTTGATGACGTCGCGCATGGCCCGCCGGTCGTTCGAGGCGTGCGTGAGGTTGTCCATGTAGACGGCGGCGAGCGCGGCCGCGATGACGATCAGCGGCAGGTAGATCAGGATGATGAGCCGCGGGTGGGCCGCGCCGGCGGTGGCGAGCACGAGCAGGCCGACGAGCTGCACGGCGGGGACGCCGATGTTGCCGCCACCGGCGTTGATGCCGAGGGCCCAGCCCTTGAGCCGCTGCGGGTAGAAGGCGTTGATGTTCGCCATCGAGGAGGCGAAGTTGCCGCCGCCGACGCCGGCGACCGACGCGACGAGCAGCAGGGTGGTGAAGGAGACACCGGGCTCCAGCACGATGCCGGCCAGGACGCTCGGGACCAGCAGCATCAGGGCGCTGAAAATGGTCCAGTTCCGGCCGCCGAAGGTGGCGACCGCGAAGGTGTAGGGCAGCCGCAGCACCGCGCCGACGAGCGTGGGGGCACTGGTGAGCAGGAACTTCTGCGCCGGGTCGAAGCCGTACTGCGGGCCGAGGAAGAGCACGAAGACCGACCAGAGGCTCCAGATGGAGAAGCCGATGTGCTCCGACAGGATGGAGACGACGAGGTTGCGGCGGGCGATCTTCGCGCCGCCGTCCTCCCAGAAGGTGCGGTCTTCGGGCCGCCAGTCGGTGATCCAGCGGCCGCGGCGGGGGCGCGGGGGCTGCGCGCCCGGCTCGGTGGTTTCCACGGCGAGAGTCATGGTGGGCAAGGTATGGGCGCCACGTTTCCATCCCTCGCACCGGTTCTTGTCCTCGCCGCAACGTTTCCCCCACGGCGGCGGCCGCCCGGTTGTGAGATCCGGGCGGCCGCCGTGGTGCGCTGCCTCAGGCCTTCGTGAAGGTCCAGGTGCCGGTGTCGGGGCCGCCCTGCGGCGGGCCGAGCTTGAGGGTGCTGCCGCCGGAGCAGTCGTAGCTGCTCTTCTTCAGGACGGGCTGGGCGTCGACCGCGCCGCCGGTGTCGGCGGTGCCGGTGCCGGCGAAGTCCGCGATGGAGGTCTTGTCGGCGACCCGGACCGCCGCGGGGCTGGTCAGGTCGACGGTGACGGTGAGGGTGCTGAAGTCGACGGTGCCGGTCGGCTCCCAGGTGCCGGTGGCCGCGGTCGGGGTCTTGACCGTGCCGTTGACCTTGCCGCCGTAGCCGAAGCTGCCCTTCACGTCGCCGCCGGCGACGGTGAACGCGAACGTGACCGGCTGCATCGAGCCGAAGTCGACCTGGGCCTTGCCGGCCGAGTCGATCGTCAGCAGGGTGCCGCCGCCACCGCCGAAGGTGCCGGTGACCGGCCCGCTGAGCTTGCCGTCGAGCCCGGTGGCCTTCCAGGTGCCGACCAGGCACGGCGCCGCGGCGCCGGTCTCGGACGTGCCGGCCGGGGCACCGGACGTGGTCGCCGCCGAGGCGCCGGCCGAGGTCTTGCCGCTGGCGCCGGCGCTGGGGGTGCCGGCGCCGTCGCTGCACCCGGCGAGCCCCATGCCGAGCGCCGTCATGGCCACGATGGTGACCTTGGCGGTCGAGCGCATCTGGTTCCTCCTCATATCGGGGTCCGTTACTGTCTACCCCCGCGAGCAGATCGCCGAACCTTATCCCGGGGGTTGTGACACACCGTTCACCTGCACTGATAGATCGATCACCGTCGACGCAGTGCGGTAACTTCCCGCTCACCTGCCGTGTGAGGCGCTCTTAGCAGGCGTGAAACATTCGGGACTTTGGAGCGAAACCGCCCGGCGGCAGCCTTTTGGCCATGTCCGAAGCGGTCGCCATCGCAAGCTCGCCACCCGGCGTCATGCCGGTGTCCGGCGGTAACAGCGCCGAAACCATGTCGCCATGCCCGCGCAACGGCGGTGTCCGGTGAAGGTCGTCGTCGTCGGCCACGGCATGGTCGGGCACCGGTTCGTGGAGGCGCTGCGCGCCCGCGACACCGCGGACGCCTGGGAGATCACCGTCCTCGCCGAGGAGGACCGGTCCGCGTACGACCGGGTGCGGCTGTCGGCGTTCTTCGACGGCGCGTCCGCGGCGGACCTCACGTACGACGTACCGGACGGCGTCGACCTGCACCTCGGCGAGCCGGCCCTGACGATCGACCGGGCCGCGCGCAAGGTCACCACCGCCCGCGGCATGTACTCCTACGACGCTTTGGTGCTCGCGACGGGCTCGTCGGCGTTCGTCCCGCCGATCACCGGCGTCGACCAGACCGGCGTGTTCGTCTACCGGACCCTGGACGACCTGGAGGCCATCCGGGCGCACGCCGAGGGCAGGGAGGTCGGCGCGGTCATCGGCGGCGGCCTGCTCGGCCTGGAGGCGGCGAACGCGCTGCGCCTGCTGGGCCTGCGCACGCACGTGATCGAGTTCGCGCCGCGGCTGATGCCGGTGCAGGTGGACGAGGCCGGCGGCGCGGTCCTGCGCAAGTACGTCGAGGACCTCGGCGTCCGGGTGCACCTGGGCGCGGCGACCACCGCGATCCGCCCGACGAAGGCCGTCAACGGCACCCTCGCGCTGACGCTGTCCGACGGCGCGCACATCCCGGCGGACATCGTCGTGGTGGCCGCCGGGATCCGGCCGCGCGACGAGCTGGCCCGCGCGATGGGCCTCGCCACGGGGGCGCGCGGCGGGGTGGTCGTCGACGCCGGCTGCCGGACCGACGACCCGGCCGTGTACGCGATCGGCGAGTGCGCGGAGATCGACGGCCGCTGCTACGGGCTGGTCGCGCCCGGCTACGCGATGGCGGAGATCGTCGCGGACCGGCTCCTCGGCGGCGACGCGTCGTTCCCCGGCGCGGACACGTCGACGAAGCTGAAGCTGCTCGGCGTCGACGTGGCCAGCTTCGGCGACGCGCTGCGCACCGACCTGCTCGACGTCGTCTACCTCGACCCGTCCCGCGGCACGTACGCGAAGCTGGTCCTCTCCGACGACGCGCAGACCCTGCTCGGCGGCATCCTCGTCGGCGACGCCAGCGCCTACCCGACGCTGCGGGCCAGCGTCGGCGGTCCCTTGCCGGCGTCGCCGCTCGCGCTGCTGGCCGGGGACGCACCCCGGGCCGCGCTGTCCGAGGACGCCCAGATCTGCTCCTGCAACGCGGTCACGAAGGGCCAGGTCACCGCGGCGATCCACGAGCAGGGCTGCACCGACGTGGCCGCGCTGAAGGCGTGCACCCGCGCCGGCACCAGCTGCGGCTCGTGCGTGCCGCTGCTCAAGCAGCTCCTGGCCGAGGGCGGGGTGACCGCCAGCAAGGCGCTGTGCGAGCACTTCACCCAGTCGCGCGCCGAGCTGTTCGACATCATCCGGGTCCGGGACATCCGCACGTTCTCGCAGCTCGTCGCCGAGCACGGCACCGGGCGCGGCTGCGACATCTGCAAGCCGACGGTCGCCTCGATCCTCGCGTCGCTGCACAACGACTACGTCCTGGACGGCGAGCAGGCGGCGCTGCAGGACACCAACGACCACTTCCTCGCCAACATCCAGCGCAACGGCACCTACTCGGTGATCCCGCGCATCCCCGGCGGGGAGATCACGCCCGACAAGCTGATCGTGATCGGCGAGGTCGCCCGCGACTTCAACCTGTACACGAAGATCACCGGTGGGCAGCGCATCGACCTGCTCGGCGCCCGGGTGGAGCAGCTGCCGGCGATCTGGCACCGGCTCGTCGAGGCGGGCTTCGAGTCCGGGCACGCCTATGGCAAGGCCCTGCGGACCGTGAAGTCCTGCGTCGGTTCGACCTGGTGCCGGTACGGCGTGCAGGACTCCGTCGGACTCGCCGTCGAGCTGGAGCTGCGGTACCGCGGGCTGCGCGCGCCGCACAAGCTCAAGTCCGCCGTGTCCGGCTGCGCCCGCGAGTGCGCCGAGGCCAAGGGCAAGGACTTCGGCATCATCGCCACCGACAACGGCTGGAACCTCTACGTCGGCGGCAACGGCGGCTTCCGCCCCCGGCACGCCGACCTGCTCGCCGCGGACCTCACGACCGGGGAGCTGATCACGCTCGTCGACCGGTTCCTGATGTTCTACATCCGCACCGCGGACCGGCTGCAGCGCACGTCGGCGTGGATCGAGGCGATGGAGGGCGGCCTGGACTACCTGCGGGCCGTCGTCGTCGAGGACTCCCTCGGAATCGCCGCCGAGCTCGACACCATGATGGCCCACCACGTCGGCTCCTACGTCGACGAGTGGCAGGCCACGATCAACGACCCGGAGCGCCTCGCCCGGTTCGTGTCGTTCGTCAACGCCCCGGACACCCCGGACCCGACGATCTCGTTCGCTTCCGAACGCGGTCAGCCCGTTCCTGTCGTCCTTGGAGTGCGCTCATGAAGTGGACCGTGGTCTGCCCGTACCCCCGACTCGAACCGGAACGCGGGGTCGCCGCCCTGGTCGACGGGGCGCAGGTGGCACTGTTCCGGGTGTACGACGGCGACGTGCACGCCATCGGCAACCTCGACCCGATCTCCGGCGCGGCGGTGCTGTCCCGCGGCATCGTGGGCAGCCGCGGCGAGGTGCCGACGGTCGCCTCACCGATGCACAAGCAGGTGTTCGACCTGCGCAGCGGCGAGTGCCTGGACCAGCCCGGGGTCCGCGTGCCGGTGTACCCGGTCCGCGTCCGCGACGGCGTCGTCGAAGTGGCTGTCACGTGAGCGGGCCGGAGCGCAGCGGAGGGCCGCTCACCATGGGCGCAGTGCTCGGCTCAGGCCGGCGCCGGAGCGCAGCGGAGGTGACGGCGTGAGCGCGAGCAGCATTTTGGAGTCCAGACCCATGTCCGGTGAGGATCTTCCGCTGGCGGGGTTCACGGTCGCGGTGACCGCGGACCGGCGCCGCGACGAGCTCAGCGCGCTGCTGGAGCGCCGTGGCGCCCGGGTCGTGCTCGCGCCGGCGCTGCGGATCGTGCCCGTCGCCGACGACACCGAGCTGAAGGCCGCGACCGTGTCGTGCGTCGAGATCCCGCCGGAGATCGTGATCGCGACGACCGGCATCGGCCTGCGCGGCTGGATCGAGGCGGCGGAGGGCTGGGGGCTCGGCGAGTCGCTGCGGTCCCGGCTCGCCGACGCGTACCTGATCGCCCGCGGCCCGAAGGCGAAGGGCGCGGTCCGCGCCGCCGGCATGATCGAGGCCTGGTCCCCGGACACCGAGAGCTGCGACGAGGTCCTCGACTTCCTGCTCGGCGGCGGCTTCCCGGGCGGGATCGCCGGCCGGCGGATCGCGCTGCAGCTGCACGGCGAGCCGCACCCGGAGTTCACGACCGCGTTGCGTGACGCCGGGGCGATCGTCGTGGAGATCCCCGTGTACCGGTGGGCGCCGCCCGTCGATCCCGCGCCCCTGCGGCGGCTGGTCGACCTGATCTGCTCGCGGCTCGTCGACTCGGTGACGTTCACGTCCGCGCCGGCGGTCAGCTCGCTGCTGCGGGTCGCCGGCGCCGAGGCACCCGACGTCCTGGAGGCGCTGCGGACCGACGTCCTCGCCGCGTGTGTGGGCCCGGTGACGGCGGCGCCGCTGAAGCGCCTCGGCGTGCCCGTCGCGGCACCGCAGCGGGCCCGGCTCGGCGCGCTGGTGCGCATCCTCGTCGACGAGCTGCCGAAGCGGGCTCCCACGCTGCACGTCGCGGGCGCCGCGGTCACGCTGCGCGGGCACGCCGCGATCATCGACGGCACGCTCAAGCCCCTGGCCCCCGGCCCGATGGCGGTGCTGCGGGCGCTCGCCGCGTCGCCCGGGCGGGTCCTGTCCCGGGCGGCGCTGCTGCGCGAGCTCCCCCGCGGCGCCGACGAGCACGCGGTCGAGATGGCCGTCGCCCGGCTGCGGGCCGCGCTCGGCGGTCCCGCCTTCGTGCAGACCGTGGTCAAGCGTGGCTACCGGCTGCGGGTGGACTGACCACAGAACCGGGGGTGGCCGGTTACTGCAGGTAGTGCTCGACCTCGGCGACGCCGTGCGCCTCGACCTGGTCGGGGGCGACACCCTGCAGCTTCGCGGCCCGGCGGCGGCGCAGCAGGTCCCAGAGCTGGTCGAGCTGCTCCTCGATGGCGCGGAGCCGCTCGTGCTCCTCGTCCTCGGTGATCTTGCCGGCCTGCAGCTGGGTCCTCAGCTTGTGCTCGTCGTCCACAAGCGCCGAGATGTGGTGGATCAACGTCTTCTCGTCCATGCCGCAATCATGCCCGCTTCCCTTGAGGCGGCGCCGCGATCGTGCCCGCTTCCCCGGTGACCACCGCGGGGTACTACCGCAGGGTGAGCGACGACCAGCCGAACTGGTCGATCGGCCCGGTGCCGGCGCCGATCCGCCACTCCGACGCGTCGCTGATCGCCCGGCCGACGAAGCCCTTCGACCAGGTGACCGCCTCGACCGGGTCGTCGCCGAACGCGAGCCGCGCCGCGACCGCCGTCGCGAACGTCGCGCCGCTGCCGTCGGTGTTGCGGCTCGTCACCCGCGGGCTGTGCAGGAGCCGGGCGGATCCTTCGGCCCAGATCACGTCGATCGCGTCGTCGCCGACCATGAAGTCACCCCCGGTGATCACCACGTACCGCGGGCCGCCCGCCGACAGCTGCGCCGCCGCCTTCGCCATGTCCGCGGGTGTGACGACCTCCCACCCGACGAGCAGCGACGCCTCCTCCCGGTTGGGGGTGGCGACCAACGCGTGCGGCAGCAGCCGCTCCAGCGCGGCGGCGAGGCCCTTGCGGGACCCGCCGCCGGTGGTCTGCAGGACCGGGTCGACGACGAGGTTCGGCAGCGCCCCCGACCTGGCCCGGGCGGCGACCGCGATCGCCGTGTCCGGGTTGGGGAACATGCCGGTCTTCACGGCGGTGACGGGCAGATCCTCCAGGACGCTGCCGAGCTGCCCCGACACGACGGTCGTCGGCTGCGGGTACACGTCGGTGGTGCCGCGCGTGTTCCGCGACACCACCGCGGTCACGACCGACGCCCCGTGCATCCGCATCGCGGCGAGGGTGCGCAGGTCAGCCTGGATTCCGGAACCACCGGACGAGTCGGACGCGCCGACGGTGAGCACAACAGCAGGATCCACCCGCCCATGTGAGCACCCGGTGACGCACCGCCACGGACACGGCGTCCGTCAGCCGCGCCCTTCCCACACCGGCTCGGGCACCTCGACGACCTCACCGTCCGCGCGGAACAGCACGAAACGGTCGAACGACCGGCTGAACCAGCGGTCGTGCGTCACCGCGATCACGGTCCCGTCGAAGCTGCGCAGCCCCTCCTCCAGGGCCTCGGCGCTGGCCAGGTCGAGGTTGTCGGTCGGCTCGTCGAGCAGCAGCAGCGTCGCCCCGGACAGCTCCAGCAGCAGCACCAGGAACCTGGCCTGCTGCCCGCCGGACAGCGTGCCGAAGCGCTGGTCGGCCTGCGCCGCCAGCTCGTACCGCGACAGCGCCGGCATCGCCTGCGGCCTCGGCAGCCCGGAGCGCCAGTCGTCGCCCCGCCAGAGGATCTCCACCAGGGTCTTGTCGAGCAGCTCGGGACGGTCGTGGGTCTGCGAGAAGTGCCCCGGCCGCACCCGCGCGCCGAGCCGGACCTGGCCGCCGTGCGCGACCGGCGTGATCTCGACCCCGATCGGGGTCTGCGTCGGGTCCGGGTCGGTGCCGCCGCGCGCGAGGAGCCGCAGGAAGTGCGACTTGCCGGTGCCGTTGCCGCCGAGGACCGCGACCCGGTCGCCGTACCAGATCTCCAGGTCGAAGGGGTAGGTCAGCCCGTCGAGCTCCAACTGCTCGCACATGACGGCGCGTTTGCCGGTGCGGCCGCCGGACAGCCGCATCCGGATGTCCTGGTCCTTCGGCGGCGTGGGCGGAGGACCCGCCTCCTCGAACTTCTTCAGCCGGGTCTGCGCCGCCTGGTAGCGCGACGCGAGCCCGTCGTTGAAGGCGGCCTTCGTCTTGTACATGAGGACGAGGTCCTTGAGCTTCTGATGCTCCTCGTCCCAGCGGCGGCGCAGCTCGTCGAGGCGTTCGTGGCGGGCGACCCGCGCCTCGTGCCAGGACGCGAACCCACCCGGATGCACCCACGCCGAGCCGCCCTCGACCGCCACGACCCGGTCCGCGGACCTGGCGAGGAGCTCACGGTCGTGCGACACGTAGAGGACCGACTTCGGCGACTCGCGCAGCCGCTCCTCCAGCCAGCGCTTCCCCGGTACGTCCAGGAAGTTGTCCGGCTCGTCGAGCAGCAGGACCTCGTCGTCGCCGCGCAGCAGCAGCTCCAGCGCGAAGCGTTTCTGCTGCCCGCCGGACAGGGTGCGCACCGGCCGGTCGCGGGTCTCGTCCCAGGGCTTGTTCAGCGCGGCGACGCTGACGGTGTCGAAGAGGACCTCGGCGTCGTACCCGCCGGCCTCACCCCATGCGGCGAGGGCGTTCGCGTACCGCAGCTGCGCCTTCTCGGTGCCCTCGGCGTGCATCGCGAGCTCGGCCTGATGCAGGCGCTCCCCCGCTTTGGCGAGGCCGGCCGGGGCTAGCTGGAGCGCCAGGTCGTACAGCGTCCGGTCGTCGCCGATCATGCCGATGAACTGGCGCATCACCCCCAGCCCACCGGACCGGGCGATCGCGCCCTCCCGCACCGGCAGGTCGCCGGCCACCATCTTCAGCAAGGTCGTCTTGCCCGCGCCGTTCGGCCCGACGAGCGCGACCTTGGCGCCCTCACCGACCCGGAACGACACCTCGGCGAAGAGCTCCCGGCCATCCGCGAGGGTGTGCCCGACCCCTGCCACGTCCACGTATCCCACGAGTCAGGAATTCTGCGCGTCGTTCGGCCCGGCGTCGCCCGCTTTTCGGACCTTGAAGATCCGGAAGCCCTTGTGGTTGGCGTGCCGCTCGGCGCTGAAACCCTGCTCCTCGATCCACCGCTGGAGCGAGTCGGCGCCGAGGTTCTTGGCCACGACCAGCCACGCAGTGCCGTCCGGGGTGAGTCGCGGCAGCCAGCGCAGCAGCAGCGCGTGCAGCTCCGGCTTGCCGATCCGGATCGGCGGGTTGGACCAGATCTGCGCGAACCCGACAGTCTCCGGCACGTCGCCGGGCAGCGCGGTGACCACGTTCGGGCCGGTGTTCGCCGCGGTGAGCTCCAGCGCCCGCTGGTTCACGTCGACCGCGTAGATCGTCGCGTCCGGAGCGCGCCGGGACAGGACCGTCGCGATGGGCCCGTACCCGCAACCGAGGTCCAGGAGGTTGCCGGTCGTCGCCCTGTCCGGCAGCGGCGCGCGCTGCAGCAGCACCGACGTGCCGGGGTCCAGCCTGCTGGCCGAGAACACGCCGCCCGTCGCGACCAGGCGGAACTCCTGGTCATCGACGGTGAACACGACGTCGTGCCGCGCCGTAGCCGCTGCGGGCTCGGCGGTGAAGTAGTGCTCGCCGGACACGATGCCCCTCCCTTGACCGGTGCCGCAACGCATTGTCCCCAAGCAGGTGAACGGCCCTGCTCGCGGCCCACTCGTTCGGATTGTGCGAAACATCGCCGACAAGCCACCACCCAGGACGGTCGGCTACCCTGTGCGACATGACTTCTGGGAACGAGCAGCGCCGCAAGCGGCGCTCCGACTCGTTCCGCCGGGACGAGGCGGACGAGGCCGACAACTGGTTGGCCGGGCTCCGCGGCAGCGGACCGGACCCGTTCAGCGCTCCGCCGCCGCCCGCGTATGACGAGCCGGCCTTCGACGACCTCCGTGGCGGCCGGGGCGGTCGTTCGCGTCCTGACGATTCGCCGAGCGGGGTGTTCCGGGGTCTCCAGGGCTCCCGGGACGACTCGCCGAGCGGGACGTTCCGCGGGCCGCGTGACGACTCCCCCAGCGGCTCGTTCAGGGCGTCGGCGCCGCCTCCGGGTGACGGTCGCCGCCGGCCGCCGGGCGAGGACTCGCCGAGCGGGGTGTTCAGAGGCCCCCAGGGCCCGGAGGGCCCCCGGGGTCCCCAGGGCTCCCGGGGCTCCCGGGGTTCCCGGGACGACTCGCCCAGCGGGACGTTCCGCGGGCCGCGTGACGACTCCCCCAGCGGCTCGTTCAGGTCTCCCCAGGAGTCGCCCAGCGGCTCGTTCAGGTCTCCCCAGGAGTCGCCCAGCGGCTCGTTCAGGGCACCGCAGGAATCCCCGAGCGGTTCCTTCAGGGCGCCGCAGGAGTCGCCGAGCGGGACGTTCCGGCCGTTGCGCGAGGGTGACGCCGGTGGCGCGTTCCGCCCTGTCCGCGACGAGCCGCCCGCGGGTCCCCGGGCCGGGCGGGGTGACTCGCCGAGCGGGGTGTTCGGCCGTCCGGGCCCACCGCCGCCGGCACGCGCCGCGATCGAGCCGCCACCGCCCGTCGAGACCACCGAGTCGCGCGGCGGGCGGCGCAGGGCGCGCACCGACGACGAGCCGACCGGCAGCGGCCGGCGCGCCGCGGAAGGTCGCCCTTCGGAGTCGTACGGTCACGGACCCGCCCTCGAGCCCATCATCAAGCCACTCGCGGACTACACGCCGCCCGGGGCCACGACCGAGCCGCCGCCGCTCGTGCCGATCTTCCCGACGATGCGGCCCGACAGCAGCCCGACCAGCGGCGGCACCACCGGCCGCCGGGCCCGCCGCGCGGCCGAGGAGGCCGAGAACACGTCGACGGGCGCCCGCCGCCGGTTCGACGAGCCGGCCGGCGGCTCCGGCAGCGCACAGGACGACACGGGCCCTGGACGCCGATCCCGCGGCGCTGACACCACCGGGGGCCGGCGGTCCCGCGCCGCCGAGGACCCGGCCGCGTTCCGGCGCGACGACACCGGCACGTCCCGGCGGGGTCGCGGCGGCTTCGAGCCGGCCGGTCCTGACACGGGCGTGGGACGGCAGCGTTCCGGCCCCGGCGTCGTCGGTGGTCCCGCCACGGGCTCCGGCTTCGGTCCTTCCACCGGGTCTGGCTATGACGTCCCCGCCGGCCCCGGCTCCGGTGCCGCGGGGGGACGCGACTCCTCCGGCCGGCGGGACGCTTTCGGCGGGCCGGGCTCGCAGAGCAACACGGGTTCGGGACGCCGCGGCGGCTTCTACACCGGCGCCCCCGACGACACCACCGGCCCGCGCCGCGACGACACTTCCGGTCTCCGCCGGGACGACACTTCCGGTCTCCGCCGGGACGACACGGGTGCGCTGCGCCGGGACGACACCTCCGGGCTACGCCGTGACGACCTTCCCGGGCCGCGGCGGGACGACACCGGGTCGCTCCGCCGGGACGAGCTCGCGGGCCTGCGCCGCGACGAGACCTCCGGGCTCCGTCGCGACGACACCGGGACCGGGCGGCGCGGGCGCGGGTTCGACGACGGACCGGCCAGGCGCGACGACACCGGGACGGCGCGGCGGCGCGGGTTCGAGCCCACCGGTCCCGGCTTCGACCGGACCGGCGCGGGCTACGAGCCGGCGAGCGCCGCGTTCGAGGCGAGCGGCACCGCCACCCGGCGGCGGCCACCGTCGGACGAGGCACCGCACCAGCGGCGCCCGCTCGACGACGGCCTGCCGTTCGACGAGCCGTCGACCACCAGCGGCCGCCGCGGGCGGGGGCGGGCCAGCGACGAGTACACCACCGGCGGGACCCAGCGGTCGTTGCAGAAGCAACCGGGCAAGTCGCAGGGCGGCCGGCCGTCGGGACGCCCCGACAACCGGCGCCCGGGCAACGCCCGCACCGGCGCCGACGCGGGCCGGGTCGAGCACCGCCCGCACCGCTGGATCGCCGCGCTCAGCGTCATCGGCGTGGTCGTCCTGCTCGCCGCGTGCGGGCTGGGCTCCTGGTTCATCTTCAAGGACGAGAAGAACGGGCCCGAGTCGGCCCGCTCCAGCACCCCGGCCGGCCCGAAGAAGCGCGACATCAGCAGCCGCCAGGTGGACCCCAACCCGCTCACCGAGGCCGAGGTCTTCCCGCAGAACAGCATCATCGCGGTCCCGGACGAGCCGCCGTACCTGATCCTCAAGACGCAGGCGTCGCCCGACTGCAAGACCGCGGCGACCGACGAACTGGCCACGCTGCTGGCCGGCGCCGGCTGCTCCGAGGTCGTGCGGGCGACGATGAAGAACCCCAGCGAGGAATACCTGATCACCGCCGGGATCTTCAACCTCGACACCGAGAAGGCGGCCGCGACCGCGTTCGACGGCGTCAAGCCCATCGTCGACGGGCAGAAGGGCCGCTTCGCCGGGATGAGTGTCGGCGCGGGCACCGGCACCGACGCGATCGTCCGCGCGCCCACCCAGCTCGGCTGGAACTACCGCGGCCACTTCATCGCGTTCGTCGTGATCGCCAGGGTCGACGGGAAGGACTTCGCGCCCGACGACCCGTACCCGAACCAGATCACGTACGACATCGTCGAGACCTACCTGGAGAACGGCATCATCGGCAACCGCGCGATCATCCAGCCGGAGGCCACCCCCGCCGCGTCCCTGCCAGGCTCAGCTCCGCCCAGCTAGCAAGCGGACGTCAGTCGGCGTCGCGGCGGCGGCGGGTCAGTTCGGAGCGCAGGCGCAGCTCGGCCGGGTCGGCCGGGTATCTGACCTCGACGAGCGCGAGCCCGTGCGCCGGCGCGACCGTCACCTCGTCCGCGCGCACCTTGCGGCTGAGCAGCCCGGCGGGCCACGACGGCGGGCGGCGGCCGTCGCCGACGAAGAGCTGGGCGCCCACCAGGCTGCGGACCATCTGCTGGCAGAAGGCGTCGGCCTGGACGGTCGCGACCAGGATGCCGTCGGGGTCGCGGCGCCAGTCGAGGCGGTTCACGTCCCGGATCGTGGTGGCGTGTTCCTTACGGCGGCAGAAGGCGGCGTAGTCGTGCTCCCCGACGAGGCCCGCGGCGGCGGCGTTCAGCGCGTCGAGGTCGAGCGGTCGGGGCCAGGCCACCGTGTCGTGCCGGCGCAGTGGTGCGGCGCCCGCCACGGCGTCGGTGACGCGGTACTCGTACCGGCGGGACAGCGCGGAGAAGCGGGCGTCGAACTCCGGCGGCACCTCGGTGGCCGCGTTGACCCGCACGTCGGGCGGGAGCAGGCCGGCCAGCTTGCGCAGCAGCGCCGGAGCCAGGGCCTCCCAGCGGTCGGCGGGGACGTCGACGTGGCACACCTGCCCGGTGGCGTGGACGCCGGCGTCGGTGCGGCCCGCGACGGTCAGTCCTTCGACGGTGCCGAACAGGCGCAGCAGGACCGTGGTCAGCTCCCCGGCGACGGTGCGGCGGGTCGGCTGGACCGCCCAGCCGGAGAAGCCGGTCCCGTCGTAGGAGACGTCGAGGCGGACACGGATCAACGCACACTCTCCAAAAGAACCGGCCCGGCACCCCGTCGAGCGGGATGCCGGGCCGTCGATTTCAGGCCGGTGGTCAGGCCTTCTTCTGCTCGTCCTCGTCCGCGGCGGCCTCGTCGGCCGACTCCGACGCGGCCTCGTCCGAGGCGGACGCCGACGCGGCGGCGGGGGCTTCGTCAGCGTCGTCGCCGGCGAGGACCGCGATCGAGTCGGCCTTGGCGGCCTTGCGAGCGGCGGCCTTGCGCGGCGCCGGCGCGGCGGCGACCTCGAGCTCCTCGACCAGCTCGATGATCGCCATGGGAGCGGCGTCACCCTTGCGCGGGCCGGTCTTCACGATGCGGGTGTAGCCACCCGGGCGGGTGGCGAACCGCGGCGCGATCTGGTCGAACAGCTGGAACACCACGTCCTTGTCGCGCACCACGGCGAGCGCTTGACGGCGCGCGTGCAGATCGCCGCGCTTGGCCTTGGTGATGAGCTGCTCGGCGAGCGGGCGCAGCCGCTTGGCCTTCGTCTCGGTGGTCTGGATGCGACCGTGCTTGAACAGTGAGGTGGCGAGGTTCGCCAGCATCAGCCGCTCATGCGCGGGGCTGCCGCCGAGGCGGGGACCCTTGGTGGGCGTGGGCATTGGGGCTCCTCAAATCGAACAGCAGCCGGTTAGAGCTGCTCGGTCTCGCGGTAGTCGTCGGTGTCGTCGTAGGAAACATCGGCGAACGAGTCCACGACGTGTGCCGGGTCGAACGTCGGGGCGGAGTCCTTGAGACCCAGACCCATCCCGGCGAGCTTCATCTTGACCTCGTCGATCGACTTCTGACCGAAATTCCTTATATCGAGGAGGTCTGCTTCCGTGCGGCTGATCAGCTCCCCGACGGAGTTGATGCCCTCGCGCTTGAGGCAGTTGTACGAGCGGACGGTGAGGTCGAGCTCCTCGATCGGCAGCGCCAGGTCGGCAGCGAGCTGCGCGTCCTGCGGCGACGGGCCGATGTCGATGCCTTCGGCGTCCGCGTCGAGCTCACGGGCGAGGCCGAAGAGTTCGACGAGGGTCGAGCCGGCCGAGGCCAGCGCGGTGCGGGGGGTCAGCGACGCCTTGGTCTCGACGTCGATGATGAGCCGGTCGAAGTCGGTGCGCTGCTCGACACGGGTGGCTTCGACGCGGTAGGTGACCTTCAGAACCGGCGAGTAGATCGAGTCGATCGGAATCCGCCCGATCTCCTGACCCTGCTGCTTGTTCTGGTTGGCGGTCACGTAGCCGCGCCCGCGCTCGACGGTCAGCTCCATGTCGAGGCGGCCCTTGCCGTTGAGCGTGGCCAGCTTCAGGTCGGGGTTGTGCACGGAGACGCCGGCCGGGGGCTGGATGTCGCCCGCCGTGACGTCACCGGGGCCCTGCTTGCGCAGGTACATCGAGACCGGCTCGTCGTGCTCGGAGCTGACGCACAGCTCCTTCACGTTCATGACGAGCTCGACCACGTCCTCCTTGACACCGGGGATGGTGGTGAACTCGTGCAGGACACCGTCGATCTTGATGCTGGTCACCGCCGCGCCCGGGATCGAGCTGAGCAGGGTGCGACGCAGCGAGTTGCCGAGGGTGTAGCCGAAGCCCGGCTCGAGCGGCTCGATGGTGAACTTGGACCGGGTCTCGCTGATGGACTCTTCGGCGAGGCTCGGACGCTGGGAGATGAGCACTTTCTGATCCTCCGATTCGTTGCGCGCCCGCTATTTGACGCGCTCCGAGAAACACACGCTGTTTCGTGCGCTTCGAGGAGGCGGGGCGTGACCGCCCCGCCTCCGTCAAGCCGTGCTACTTGCTGTAGAGCTCGACGATCAGCTGCTCCTGGACCTGGGTGTCGATGACCTGCCGCGCGGGCAGGCTGTGCACCAGGACCTTGAGCTCGCTGGGGATGAACTCCAGCCACGCCGGGACGGTCTTGCTGCCCGCGAGGCCCTGAGCGATCTGGAACGGCGTGAGCTCCCGCGACTTCTGCCGGACCTGCACGATGTCGTGCTCGCGCAGCCGGTACGACGGGATGTCGACCTTCTTGCCGTTGACCTGGATGTGGCCGTGGCTCACCAGCTGGCGGGCCGCGTCACGGGACGTGGCGAGGCCGGCGCGGTAGACCACGTTGTCGAGGCGCGACTCAAGGATCTTGAGCAGCTCCTCACCGGTCTTGCCGGGCTTGGCCACAGCCTCGTCGAAGTAGCCGGCGAACTGCCGCTCCAGCACGCCGTAGATGCGGCGGGCCTTCTGCTTCTCGCGCAGCTGCAGCAGGTACTCGGTCTCCTTCGGGCGACCGCGGCCGTGCTGGCCGGGCGGGAAGGGACGCGACTCGAACGGGCACTTCGGCCCGTCGCACTTGCTGCCCTTGAGGAACAGCTTCATCTTCTCGCGCCGGCAGCGACGGCAGTCGGCACCTGTGTAACGAGCCATTGTTATCTCTTCCCTTAGACCCGGCGGCGCTTCGGCGGACGGCAACCGTTGTGCGGCTGCGGCGTGACGTCAGAGATCTGCCCGACCTCCAGGCCCACGGCCTGCAGGGAGCGGATCGCGGTCTCACGGCCGGAGCCGGGACCCTTGACGAACACGTCGACCTTGCGCATGCCGTGCTCCATCGCGCGGCGAGCGGCGGCCTCGGCGGCCAGCTGCGCGGCGAACGGCGTCGACTTGCGCGAGCCCTTGAAGCCCACCTGGCCGGCCGAGGCCCAGGAGATGACAGCACCGGTCGGGTCGGTGATCGACACGATGGTGTTGTTGAACGTGCTCTTGATGTGCGCCTGCCCGTGGGCGACGTTCTTGCGTTCCTTGCGCCGGACCTTCTTGACAGCGGTCGCGCCGGCGCGAGCCTTCGGCGGCATTCTCTATGCGCTCCTAGATTGGTTTCTCTACCCGACCGACTACTACTTCTTGCCCGGCTTCTTCTTGCCGGCGACCGTGCGCTTCGGACCCTTGCGGGTGCGGGCGTTGGTCCGGGTGCGCTGACCGCGCACGGGCAGGCCCTTGCGGTGCCGGATGCCCTGGTAGCAGCCGATCTCAACCTTGCGGCGGATGTCCGCCTGGACCTCGCGGCGCAGGTCCCCTTCGACCTTGAAGTTGGCCTCGATGTAGTCGCGCAGCTGCACGATCTCTTCATCGGTCAGGTCGCGAGCGCGCTTGTTGCCATCGATCCCGGTGGCGGTCAGCAGCTCGATGGATCGGGTGCGACCGATCCCAAAGATGTAGGTGAGGGCGATCTCCGTGCGCTTCTCGCGCGGGAGATCGACACCAACGAGACGTGCCATAGGTGGGCGTGCTCCTTGCGTGTGCGGAGGTCTGAGCCCGCTCCACTCCCGTCTGCCCACAGACGGGCCCCGGCCTCCGACCGGGGGTGCAGCCCACGCGCTCCGCGCGCATGACGCGCGGTGGCCCGGGGCTGGAACGGGCTAAAACTGGTGGTGCTGGTGGATCTGCCGCCTGGGCTCAGCCCTGGCGCTGCTTGTGGCGCGGGTCAGTGCTGCAGATGACCATGACCCGGCCGTGCCGCCGGATGATCCGGCAGTTGTTGCAGATCCGCTTGACGCTCGGCTTGACCTTCACGGTGTGCCTAACTCTCGCTGCGCACCCCTACATGGGAGCGACAGTCCCGACCGTTTCCTGGGAACCGACACCGATTTACTTGTAGCGGTAGACGATGCGCCCGCGAGTCAGGTCATAAGGCGACAGCTCGACGACCACTCGGTCCTCGGGCAGGATGCGGATGTAGTGCTGCCGCATCTTCCCGCTGATGTGCGCCAAGACCTTGTGGCCATTGGCGAGCTCCACCCGGAACATGGCGTTCGGGAGTGGCTCGATCACTCGGCCCTCGATCTCGATGGCCCCGTCTTTCTTCGGCATGTCCTCCGCTACCTGACGATCGGGTTGGGTGTCAGCGCTCGCATCCTTTTCACGGACCCCACGGGGGGTCCGCGCCAGCCGCGGCTCAGGCCTGCCACTAGAAGCGCGTGGGGGCATGCCTGAGTGGACGCTTTGCGCCAATGGACGAGTCTACGCGCGGTGAGCGCGATGCACCAAATCGGGGTCTCAACGCTCGCGGCGCTGCCGCCTGCGCTCGCGCTTGGCCTCCCGGGCCGCGTCCGGACCGCCGGCCAGATAGGTGCTCACCGACGTCGCGAGGAGCACCGCGCCGAGCGGCCCGGCGACCCACATCGGCCAGAAATAGACCGCGTCGCCGGCGGAGATGCTGACCAGTGCCCAGATCACCACGTTGAGGGTGACCACGATCAGCCAGCCGCTCCAGATGCCGAGCAGCCAGTGCGGCTGCCGGCCGAACTGGCCCTTCGCACCGGTCGGCGCCGGGCTCGTTGGGGCGGCCGCATAGCCGCTCGCCGGGGCCACCGCGGAGGCCTCGACCGGGCGGAAGCCGGGCAGGTCGCTGAGGATCACGTCGAGGTCGCCATAGGTCCTGGCGGCGTAGGTGTCCTTGAGCCGGTCGTCATATTCACCGAGCGACAGCCGTCCCTCGTCGACCGCGGCCTTGAGCCGCTCCGCCACGAACTGCCGGTCGACGTCGGCCGCGCGCAGGTTCTCCCGCCGGTCCACCGCCATGCCACCCTCCCCGAGTCGCGTTCCCCGACAGAAGCATCCCATTTGCGCGCGCCGCTCTTCCACCCTCGGCCGCCATGGTACGACTGCCGCCCGCCCTCACCCCCGAGGTGGGCCCCGGGACGACCTACCCCGCCGGCGGGCGCGCCCTGAGCGATCTGACGGCCCCGCCGGGCGACGTCCGCGGGCGGGCGGCCGCGGCACGGGCGGTCACGCCCCGCCGGGCGACGTCCACGGCCGGGCGGGCACGGCACGGGTGGTCGCGGCCGGGACGGTCGCGTCGCGGCCCGGCCGCCCGGGGCGCGGCTGCGCCCTGGGCGGCGCCGCGGTGCTACGGCCACTACAGGCGGCGGGAAAGGGAAGGCCGTCCACGGCCTGACCGGACGCTGACGGGAGCAACGGGCCTTCGCCACGACGGACCGGAGCTTGCATGGATGGGCTAGGCGTTGACCTGCTGACGAGCGGTGACCAGGTCACCGAGCCGGGCCCGGCCGCCGTCGGCGGCGGTGAGCACCCAGACGCCGTCGTCGCAGATCGCCATCGTGTGCTCGACGTGGGCGGCGACGGAGCCGTCGACCGTGACCACCGTCCAGCCGTCGTCGAGCTCGGCGACCTTCGGCTTGCCCTTCGTGATCATCGGCTCGATCGCGAGGGCCATGCCGGGGCGCAGGGCGGGACCCTTGCCGGGACGGCCCGAGTTCTCGACGAAGGGGTCCTGGTGCATGGCGCTGCCGATGCCGTGGCCGCCGTAGCCGTCGACGATGCCGTAGCGGCCGGCCTTGCGGACGGCGGACTGGATCGCGAAGGAGATGTCGGTGAGGCGGCCCTTGCCGGAGCGGACGCCACGGGCGGCGGCGGCGATCCCGGCCCACATGGCGTCCTCGGCCACCGTGACAAGGCGGCGCAGGTCGTTGCTGATCTCGCCGACGCCGACGGTGATCGCCGCGTCGCCGTGCCAGCCGTCGAGCTCGGCGCCGCAGTCGATCGAGATGAGGTCGCCGGCCCGCAGGACCTGCCGGGAGCTGGGGATGGCGTGCACGACCTGGTCGTTGACGCTCGAGCAGATCGAGGCCGGGAAGCCGTGATAGCCCTTGAAGGACGGGATGGCGCCGGCGGCCCGGATGGTCTCCTCGGCGATCGCGTCCAGGTCGGCGGTGGTCACACCGGGTGCGACCGCGGCCCGCATGCGGGCCAGGGCATCGGCCACGACCAGACCGGCGCGGCGCATGTGGCCGATCTGTTCGGGCGTCTTGAGCTCGATCTCGACTTGGCGCGCCACAGGTCAGCCGCCGTAGGAGCGCAGTGCGTCGATCGCGCGGACCGTGATGTCCTCGACCGGTCCGGTGGCGTCGATGCCCACCAGCTTGCCCTGCGCGCCGTAGTAGTCGACGAGGGGGGACGTGTCGCGGGCGTAGACCTTCAGGCGCTCTGCGATCGTCTCGGCCTTGTCGTCGTCGCGCTGGAAGAGCTCGCCGCCGCAGCGGTCGCAGACGCCCTCGTGGGTGGGGGCGTCGAACTCCACGTGCCAGATCTTGCCGCAGCCGCGGCAGGTCCGGCGGCCCGAGAGCCGCCGGATGACCTCTTCGTTCTCGACCACGAGCTCCAGGACGATGTCCAGGCCCGTGCCGAGGTCCGCCAGGAGCTTGTCCAGGGCGTTGGCCTGCGGCACGGTGCGCGGGAAGCCGTCGAGCAGGAAGCCGTCGGCAGCGTCGCTCTCGGCCAGCCGGTCGGACACCATGTTGATGGTGACCTCGTCGGGCACCAGCTGGCCGGCGTCCATATAGCGCTTCGCCTCGACGCCGAGCGGGGTGCCCTGCCCGACGTTGGCCCGGAAGATGTCGCCGGTGGAGATTTTGGGCACGGCGAGGTGCGCGGCGATGAACTCGGCCTGGGTCCCCTTGCCCGCCCCGGGGGGACCTACCAGCACCAGCCTCACTACCGGAGGAACCCTTCGTAGTTGCGCTGCATGAGCTGGCTCTCGATCTGCTTCACCGTCTCGAGGCCCACACCAACAATAATGAGCACCGCGGTGCCGCCGAACGGGAAGTTCTGCAGAGCCTGCCCGCCACCGACGATCCCGATGAGCAGGTTGGGCAGGATCGAGATGATGCCCAGGTAGAGCGCGCCGGGAAGGGTGATGCGGCTGAGGATGAAGTCAAGATACTCGGCGGTCGGCTTGCCGGGGCGGATGCCGGGGACGAAGCCGCCGTACTTGCGCATGTTGTCCGCGACCTCAGTGGGGTTGAACGTGATCGACACGTAGAAGTACGTGAAGAAGATGATCAACATGAAGTAGAGGATGATGTGCGCCGGCTTGTCCTGGGCGACGATGTTCCGGTTGATCCAGAGGATCGTGCGGTTGGTCGTGTCCTGACCGGCGAACGAGGTCGCCAGCTGCGGCAGGTAGAGCAGCGAGGAGGCGAAGATGACCGGGATGACGCCGGCCTGGTTGACCTTCAGCGGGATGTAGGTCGACGTCCCGCCGTACATGCGGCGGCCAATCATGCGCTTCGCATACTGCACCGGGATGCGGCGCTGTGCCTGCTCCAGGAAGACCACGAAGGCGATGACGACGACCGCGAGACCGACCACCACGAAGAACGTGGTCTTGTCGTCCTGCCAGATCGTGATGCCCTCGTTGGGGAGGCGGGCGGCGATCGAGGTGAAGATGAGGACCGACATGCCGTTGCCGACGCCGCGGTCCGTGACGAGCTCGCCGAACCACATGACCATGCCCGTGCCGGCGGTCATCGTGATGACCAGCGCGGTGAGGGTGAGCCACAGCGGGATCTTGCCGGTGTCGGGGATGACCGGGAACTGGCTCTGGTCGCAGGCGCCACCGAAGAGCTGGCCGGACCGCGCCAGGGCGACGAACGCCGAGGCCTGCAGGACGCCGAGCCCGAGGGTGAGGTAGCGCGTGTACTGCGTGATCTTCGCCTGGCCGGACTGGCCTTCCTTGCGAAGCTGCTCCAGTCGCGGGATCACGACCGTCAGCAGCTGCAGGATGATGCTCGCGGTGATGTAGGGCATGATGCCCAGCGCGAAGACTGAAAGTTGCAGCAGCGCGCCGCCGGAGAACAGGTTCAGCAGGGTGAAGACCTGGTTGTCGGCGCCGCTCTCGACGATGTCGAGGCACTTCTGCACGTTGCCGAACGACACACCCGGGCTGGGGAGCGTGGCACCCACCCGATAGAGCGCGATCATCAGCAATGTGAACAGAATTTTGTTGCGCAGGTCAGGCGTGCGAAACGCGCTGGCAAAGGCGGAGAGCAACGTTCTTCCTCCTGCGCAAGGCGGCCGGTCGGCCGACGAGGTGGGGTCCGGGTGGTGCGGGTGTTACGGCTGAGCGGATGACGAGCGTGTTACTGCGCAACGGACTCTAACAGCATGCCCGCAGCACATCACGCCCCGGCGATACCTCAGCTTTTCAGGTGGTCCTTCGACTGGTCCTGAGGCACCGCGTGGCGCCCACCCGAAGTGCTCCGGTGGACGCCACGGTAGCGCGTTGCCTACTCGGCGTCGGAGCCGCCGAGGAGGGTGGCGGTGCCACCCGCCGCTTCGAGCTTCTCGCGGGCCGAGGCACTGAACTTGTGCGCACTGACCTGCAGCTTCACGCCGCCGAGCTCCCCGTCGCCGAGGACCTTGACGAGCTCGCCCTTGCGGACGGCGCCGGCGTCGACGAGCTCGTCGACCCCGATCGTGCCGCCCTTGGGGAACAGCTCCGCGAGGCGTGCCAGGTTCACGACCTGGAACTCGATGCGGTTGCGGTTCTTGAAGCCCTTGAGCTTCGGCAGGCGCATGTGGAGGGGCATCTGCCCACCCTCGAAGGCCGCCGAGATGTTCTTGCGGGCCTTGGAGCCCTTGGTGCCACGACCGGCGGTCTTACCCTTGGAGCCCTCACCGCGACCCACACGGGTCTTCGCGGTCTTGGCGCCCGGGGCGGGCCGCAGGTGGTGCAGTTTGATCGTCATCGGATTACTCCACCTCTTCCACGGTGACCAGGTGCGTCACGGTGTGGATCATGCCGCGGATCTCCGGACGGTCTTCCTTGACGACGACGTCGCGGATCCGCTTCAGACCGAGCGAACGCAGCGTGTCCCGCTGGTTCTGCTTGGTGCCGATCTCGGACCGGATCTGGGTGACCTTCAGGCGCGCCATGGTCATGCACCGACCCCGGCCCGCTGGGCCAGCATGGCCGCCGGGGCGACGTCCTCGACCGGCAGGCCACGGCGCGAGGCCACGGCTTCCGGCGACTCGAGCTTCTTCAGCGCCGCCACCGTCGCGTGGACGATGTTGATGGCGTTGGAGGAGCCGAGGCTCTTGGAGAGCACGTCGTGGATGCCGGCGCACTCCAGGACGGCACGCACCGGGCCACCGGCGATGACGCCGGTACCGGCGGAGGCCGGCTTGAGCAGCACGACGCCGGCGGCGTCCTCGCCGATCACCGGGTGCGGGATCGAGGCCGCGATCCGCGGCACCTTGAAGAAGTGCTTCTTGGCCTCCTCGACACCCTTGGCGATGGCCGCGGGCACCTCCTTGGCCTTTCCGTAGCCGACGCCGACGGTGCCGTCGCCGTCACCGACGATGACGAGGGCGGTGAAGCTGAAGCGACGACCACCCTTCACGACCTTGGCGACACGGTTGATCGCGACGACCCGCTCGAGATGCGGGGTCTTCTCGGCGGGCGCGTTGCCGCGGCCGCCTCCTTCGCGACGATTCTCGCGACGGCCGCCACCTTCGGTGTTCCCACCGGACCCGCCGCCCCTGCGCTGAGGACCAGGCATGAACGTTCCCTTTCCTAGAATTCGAGTCCGGCTTCGCGGGCGGCGTCAGCCAGGGCCGCGATGCGGCCGGCGTAACGGTTTCCGCCACGGTCGAAGACGACCTTGCCGACACCCGCGGCCTTCGCCCGCTCGGCGAGAAGGGTGCCGACCTTGCCGGCCAGTGCCTTCTTGTCGCCGTCGGTGCCACGGATGGTCGTGTCGAGCGTCGAGGCCGAGGCCAGCGTGTGGCCCTTGAGGTCGTCGACGATCTGCGCGGTGATGTTCCGCAGCGAGCGGGTGACGACCAGGCGCGGACGCTCGGCGGTGCCACTGACATGCTTGCGGATGCGGAAGTGCCGGCGTGCGCGCCCGACTCGGCGCGCCGCGGCGGTGCCGCCTGCGTTGCGGCGCTTGAGCAGCGTGGCGCTCACTTCTTGCCTGCCTTTCCAGCCTTACGGCGGATGACCTCGCCCTGGTACTTCACGCCCTTGCCCTTGTACGGCTCCGGCGGGCGGATCTTGCGGATGTTGGCGGCGACCTCGCCCACCTGCTGCTTGTCGATGCCGGCGATGTGGAACAGCGTCGGCCGCTCGACGGTGAACGTGATGCCCGGAGGGGGCGTCACGAGCACAGGGTGGGAGAACCCGAGCGCGAACTCCAGGTCGCTGCCCTTCGCCGTCACGCGGTAACCGGTGCCGGCGATCTCGAGGCTCTTGCGGTAGCCCTCGGTGACCCCGATGACCATGTTCGCGATGAGCGTGCGCGAAAGGCCGTGGAGCTCCTTGGCCTTGCGCTCGTCGTTGGGGCGCACGACGTTGAAGGTGCCGTCTTCGGCCTTCTCCAGCGTGATGGGCTCGGCGAGGGTGTGGCTCAGCTCGCCCTTGGGTCCCTTGACGGTGACGACCTGACCGTTGACCTTGAGGTCAACGCCGGCGGGCACCGCGATGGGCTTACGTCCGATTCGAGACATTGAAGGCTCTCCCTTACCAGACGTAGGCGAGGACTTCCCCGCCCACCCCTCGCTTGCGGGCCTGCCGGTCGGTGAGCAGCCCTTGGGACGTCGAGATGATGGCCACACCGAGGCCACCGAGCACGCGCGGCATCTCCACCGACTTCGCGTACACCCGCAGGCCGGGCTTCGAGACCCGGCGGATGCCGGCGAGGCTGCGCTCGCGGCTCTGGCCGTACTTGAGTTCAACGATCAGCGTCTTGCCGACCTTGCCCTCTTCCGGCTCCTGAACCTGCCACGAGGACACGTAGCCCTCGGACTTGAGCACCTCGGCGATGTTCGCCTTGATCTTCGAGTAGGGCATCGACACCCGGTCGTGGTACGCCTGGTTGGCGTTGCGCAGACGCGTGAGCATGTCTGCGATCGGGTCGGTCATGGTCATTGCTTTGTCAGCCTTTCTCGCCGCGGTTCCTCGCCGCTGTGGGCGGGCCTACGGCGAAGGAGGTTTACCAGGAGGCCTTGGAAACGCCGGGCAGCTCGCCGCGGTGCGCCATCTCGCGGATGCACACACGGCACAGCCCGAACTTCCGGTACACGGCCTTGGGCCGGCCGCAGCGCTGGCAGCGGGTGTAAGCGCGGACCGCGAACTTGGGCTTCGCGGCGGCCTTGAGAATGAGGGCCTTCTTCGCCATTGGTCAGTTCTCCCTAGTTCTCACGGAACGGGAAGCCGAGCAGCTTCAGCAGCGCGCGACCTTCCTCATCCGTGCGAGCGGTGGTGACCACGGTGATGTCCATCCCTCGCGGCCGGTCGATGCGGTCCTGGTCGATCTCGTGGAACACCGACTGCTCGGTGAGACCGAAGGTGTAGTTGCCGTTGCCGTCGAGCTTGCGCCCGTCCAGACCGCGGAAGTCGCGGATACGCGGCAGTGCGATCGACAGCAGCCGGTCGAGGAACTCCCACATGCGGTCGTTGCGGAGGGTGACCTTCGCACCGATCGGCATGCCCTCACGCAGCTTGAACTGCGCGATGGACTTGGTCGCCCGACGGATCTGCGGCTTCTGGCCGGTGATCGTGGCGAGGTCGCGGACCGCGCCGTCGATCAGCTTCGAGTCGCGGGCCGCTTCGCCGACACCCATGTTGACGACGACCTTGACGACGCCCGGGATCTGCATCACGTTGTCGTACTTGAACTGCTCCCGCAGCTGGCCCGCGATCTCGTCGCGGTAGCGCTGCTTGAGGCGCGGGTTCACCTTGTCGACCGTCGTCATCACAGATCCTTACCGGAGCGACGCGACGTGCGGGTCTTGACGCCGTCCTCGTCGATGCGGGCACCGACGCGGGTCGGCTTGTTGTCCGAGTCGATCACCATCACGTTCGAGACGTGGATGGCGGCTTCCTGGGTCACGATGCCACCGGTCTTCGAACCACGCTGGGTGGTGCGGATCCGGGTGTGCTTCTTGACGCGGTTGACGCCCTCGACGATGACCTTGTCCTCGCGTGGGAGGGCGGTGAGGACCTTGCCCCGGGTGCCCTTGTCCTTGCCCGCGATGACCAGGACGGTGTCGCCCTTTTTGACCTTCATGGTTACAACACCTCCGGCGCGAGCGAGATGATCTTCATGAAACGCTTGTCCCGGAGCTCACGCCCGACCGGGCCGAAGATGCGGGTACCACGGGGGTCACCGCCATCCTTGATGATCACGGCGGCGTTCTCGTCGAACCGGATGTACGACCCGTCCGGCCGGCGCCGTTCCTTGGTGGTCCGGACGATGACGGCCTTGACCACATCGCCCTTCTTCACGCCGGCGCCCGGGATGGCGTCCTTCACGGTGGCCACGATGATGTCGCCGATGCCTGCATAGCGGCGACCCGAGCCACCGAGCACACGGATGCACAGGATCTCCCGGGCACCCGTGTTGTCGGCGACGCGCAGCCGCGACTCCTGCTGAATCACGCTTGTCTCCTAATGTCTGCCAGTTCTCGGCACCGTCTCCGGTTCAGAGGAGCCGGTGCCGAGCTTGGCGGAACGACGGCCTTACTTGGCCTTTTCGAGGATCTCCACGACCCGCCAACGCTTGGTGGCGGACAGCGGCCGGGTCTCCATGAGCAGCACCCGGTCGCCGATACCGCACGCGTTCTGCTCGTCGTGCGCCTTGAGCTTGTTGGTGCGGCGCATGACCTTGCCGTACAGCGGGTGCTTGACCTGGTCCTCGACCGCCACGACGACGGTCTTGTTCATCTTGTCGCTGACCACGAGGCCCTCGCGGACCTTGCGGCGGCCGCGCACCTCGGTGCTCTCGGTCGTCTGCTCGCTCATGCTCATGCCACCTCAGCCACAGCGTCGGGCGCGGCTGAGAGACCCAGCTCGCGCTCGCGCATGATCGTGTAGATCCGGGCGATGTCCTTGCGGATGATCTGCAACCGCCCGTGGTTGTCCAGCTGGCCGGTGGCCGACTGGACGCGGAGGTTGAACAGCTCCGCCTTCGCTTCCCGAAGCTTCTCGACCAGGCTCTCGTCGGACAGCTCGCGCAGGTCGGTCGCCTTGATTCCGGCGGCCATCAGACATCAGCCCCTTCACGCGTGACGATCCGGCACTTCAGCGGAAGCTTGTGGATCGCGCGGCGCATTGCCTCGCGGGCGATCTGCTCGTTCGGGAACGACATCTCGAACAGGATCCGGCCCGGCTTGATGTTGGCCACCCACCACTCGGGGGAGCCCTTGCCGGAGCCCATGCGGGTCTCGGCGGGCTTCTTGGTGATGGAGCGGTCCGGGAAGATCGTGATCCAGACCTTGCCGCCACGCCGGATGTGCCGGGTCATGGCGATACGGGCTGCCTCGATCTGACGGTTCGTGATGTACGCCGGCTCGAGAGCCTGGATACCGAACTCGCCGAAGACCACGCGGGTGCCGCCCTTGGCCGGGCCGTGACGGTCCGGGTGGTGCGGCTTGCGGAAGCCCTTCGGGGGCTTACGAGGGATCAGCATTCGTCAGCCCTCCTGAGGCGTCTCTGCCGCGGCCTGCTCCACCGGGGCGGCCTCGGGGGTCACCTCGGCGGCCTGGGCCGCTGCTGCGGCCCGGCCGGCCTCGGTGCCGCCGGCGGTCGTGCCGGAGGAACCGGAGCGGCCACGACGCGGCCGCTCGGGCCGGTCGGTGCGCTCGCGACGGCCACCGCGCGGAGCGGCGGCCTCAGCCGGCGCCTCACGACCGGGGACGGCGTCGCCCTTGTAGATCCAGACCTTCACACCGATGCGGCCGAAGGTGGTACGAGCCTCGAAGAAGCCGTACTCGATGTTGGCGCGGAGCGAGTGCAGGGGCACGCGGCCCTCGCGGTAGAACTCCGTGCGGCTCATCTCGGCGCCACCGAGGCGGCCCGAGACCTGCACCCGGATGCCCTT
Source organism: Dactylosporangium sp. NPDC051087 (assembly GCF_055586325.1). Classification (NCBI taxonomy): domain Bacteria; kingdom Bacillati; phylum Actinomycetota; class Actinomycetes; order Micromonosporales; family Micromonosporaceae; genus Dactylosporangium; species Dactylosporangium sp. NPDC051087. The sequence continues at coordinate 326,766 of NZ_JBVJIJ010000005.1, forward strand.
GACGAGCGTGTTCTTCATCGCGGACTGCATCGCCTTGCGCATCGCCCGGCGGAAGCTGACCCGGCTGGACAGCTGCTCGGCCACGCCCTGCGCGACGAGCTGAGCGTCCGACTCGGGGCTCTTCACCTCGAGGATGTTGAGCTGCACCTGCTTGCCGGTGAGCTTCTCGAGCTCGTTGCGGATGCGGTCGGCCTCGGCACCCTTGCGGCCGATGACGATGCCCGGGCGGGCCGTGTGGATGTCCACACGGACCCGGTCGCGGGTGCGCTCGATGTCGACCTTCGCGATGCCGGCGCGCTCAAGGCCCTTGGACATCATCCGACGGATCTTGACGTCCTCGGCGATGTAGTCCTTGTACAGCTTGTCGGCGTACCAGCGGGACTTCCAGTCGGTGCTGATGCCGAGCCGGAACCCGTGCGGGTGAACCTTCTGACCCATTACTCGGTCCCTTCCTCGGCGTCAGCCTTCGGCGTCGCCTTCTTCGCCGGCGCCGCCTTCTTGGCTGCGGCCTTCTTGGCCGGGGCCGACTCGACCTCGTCGGTCTCGTCGGTCTCGGGCGTCACGGCCTTCGCCGCCTTGGTCGCCTTCGCCACGCCGGCCTTGGCCGCGCGGGCCTGGGACGCCGGGACGCTCTCGACCACGATGGTGATGTGGCTGGTCCGCTTGCGGATCCGGTACGCGCGACCCTGCGCCCGCGGCCGGAACCGCTTGAGCGTCGGGCCCTCGTCCACGTAGGCCTCGGCGACCAGGAGCGAGTCCGGGTCGAGCCGCTCGTTGTTCTCTGCGTTGGCGATGGCGCTCGCGAGCACCTTGTAGACCGGCTCGCTCGCGGACTGCGGGGCGAACTGCAGCACCGTCAGTGCGTCGCGGGCGGGCAGCCCGCGGACGAGGTTCACCACACGGCGCGCCTTCATGGGCGACACGCGCACATGGCGCGCGATCGCCCGGGCACCGGGCAGCGCCGCCGCTGCTTTCGTTGGCATTGGGAAATCCCCTTTTGTTGGCTGCCTTAGCGGCGGCGGCTCTTCCGGTCGTCCTTCTCGTGACCCTTGAAGGTGCGGGTCAGCGCGAACTCGCCGAGCTTGTGCCCGACCATCGCCTCCGTCACGAAGACGGGAACGTGCTTACGCCCGTCGTGCACGGCGATCGTGTGCCCGAGCATGTCGGGGACGATCGTCGAGCGGCGCGACCAGGTCTTGATGACGTTCTTGGAGTTCTTGGCGTTCTGGACTTCCACCTTCTTGATGAGGTGGTCGTCGACGAACGGGCCCTTCTTGAGGCTGCGAGGCATTGCTCAGGCTCCTTAGCCGCGCTTCCGGGTGGCGTAACGCCTACGGACGATGAGTCGGTCGCTCGGCTGGCCCTTGCGCCGCGTGCGGCCCTCCGGCTTGCCCTTCGGGTTGACCGGGTGGCGACCACCAGAGGTCTTACCCTCACCACCACCGTGCGGGTGGTCGATCGGGTTCATGGCGACACCACGGACGGTCGGGCGCTTGCCCTTCCACCGCATACGGCCGGCCTTGCCCCAGTTGATGTTCGACTGGTCGGCGTTGCCGATCTCGCCGATGGTGGCGCGGCACAGGACCTCGACGCGCCGGATCTCGCCCGAGGGCATGCGCAGCGTGGCGTAGGTGCCCTCACGGCCGAGCAGCTGGATGCCCACGCCGGCCGAACGGGCCAGCTTGGCACCGCCGCCCGGGCGCAGCTCCACCGCGTGCACGGTGGTGCCGACCGGGATGTTGCGCAGCGGCAGGTTGTTGCCCGGCTTGATGTCGGCGCCGACCCCGGCCTCGACACGGTCGCCCTGCTTCAGGTCCTTCGGCGCGATGATGTAGCGCTTCTCGCCGTCGGCGTAGTGCAGCAGCGCGATACGCGCGGTGCGGTTGGGGTCGTACTCGATGTGCGCGACCTTGGCGGGGATCCCGTCTTTGTCGGCACGCCGGAAGTCGATCAACCGGTACTGGCGCTTGTGGCCGCCGCCCTGGTGGCGCGCGGTGACGCGGCCGTGGACGTTGCGTCCGCCCTTGTTGGGCAGCGGGACGAGGAGCGACTTCTCCGGCGTCGATCGGGTGATCTCGGCGAAGTCGGCGACGCTCGAACCACGACGACCGGGGGTCGTCGGCTTGTATTTACGGATAGCCATCGTCTATACCCCTCAGCTGACCGGTCCGCCGAAGGCTTCGATCCGGTCACCGTCGGCGAGCTTGACCATCGCCCGCTTCGTGTCCTTGCGCTTGCCCCAACCCGTGCGGGTCCGCTTGCGCTTGCCTTCGCGGTTGATGGTGTTGACCGACAGGACGCGGACGTTGAAGATCTGCTGGATCGCGATCTTGATCTCGGTCTTGTTCGCGTCCGGGTGCACCAGGAACGTGTACCAGTTGCGGTTGAGCTCGCTGTAGCTCTTCTCAGAGACCACCGGCTGGATGATCACGTCGCGTGGATCGGCGATCGTCGCCATGATCAGGCCTCCTCAGTGGTCTCGGCGTCGCTGGACTCGGCCGGCACGCCCAGGAACTCGTCGAGCGCCGCGGTCGTGAAGATGACCTGGTCGGCGACGAGCACGTCGTGGGTGTTGAGCTGGTCGGCCACCAGGAGGTGCACCGACTGCTCGTTGCGCAGGCTCAGCCAGTTGGCCTCGTCGTCGCGCGGCAGGACCACGAGGACGCGGCGCGCGTCGGTGATCCCGCGCAGCACCTTCAGGGCGTCCTTGGTCTTCGGCGCGTCGCCGCTGATGAAGCTCTCCACGACGTGGATGCGACCCTCGCGGGCCCGGTCGGAGAGCGCCCCGCGCAGCGCGGCGGCCTTCATCTTCTTGTTCACCCGCTGGGTGTAGTCACGCGGCACGGGGCCGTGCGTGACGCCACCGCCGGTGAACTGCGGCGCGCGGATCGAGCCCTGACGGGCGCGGCCGGTGCCCTTCTGCTTGTAGGGCTTCTTGCCGCCGCCGGACACCTCGCCCCGCGTCTTGACCTTGTGCGTGCCCTGGCGGGCCGCGGCGAGCTGGGCGACGACGACCTGGTGCAGCAGCGGGATGCTGGCCTGCGCGTCGAAGATGTCGTCCGGCAGCTCGACGGTGCCGTTGGTGGCGCCGTCAACCGTCTTGATGTCAACGGTGGTCACTTGGTGATCCCACCCTTCTGCGCCTTGACCGCGACCTTGGCGGCGCTCCGCAGCAGCACGAGGCTGCCCTTGGGGCCGGGGACCGCACCCTTGATGAGGATCAGGCCCTGCTCCAGCTCGACCGCCTGGACGGTCAGGTTCTGCACGGTGAAGCGCGCCCCACCCATGCGGCCGGCCATCTTCACGCCCTTGAAGACGCGACCCGGGGTCGCGCAGGCGCCAATGGAGCCCGGCGAGCGGTGCTTGCGCTCGACACCGTGGCTGGCACGCAGGCCGTGGAAGCCGTGCCGCTTCATGACACCGGCGTAGCCCTTGCCCTTGGTGCGGCCGGTGACGTCGATGCGCTGGCCGGCGGTGAAGGTGTCGGCGGTGATCTCCTGGCCGAGCGAGTACTCGCCGGCGTCGGTGGTCCGCAGCTCCACGACGTGGCGACGGGGGGCGACGTCCGCCTTGGCGAAGTGGCCCGACCGCGGCTTGTTGACCTTGCGCGGGTCGATCTGGCCCCACGCGAGCTGGACCGCGGAGTAACCGTCGTTGTCAGCCGTGCGCACCTGGGTCACGACGCACGGGCCGGCCTGCACCACAGTCACCGGGACGACCTTGCCGTTGTCCCAGATCTGGGTCATGCCGAGCTTCTCACCCAGGATGCCCTTGACTTGCCTGTCCATAAGTCCGGTCCCTACAGCTTGATCTCGATGTCGACACCAGCCGGCAGGTCGAGCCGCATGAGCGAGTCAACCGTCTTCGGGGTCGGGTCGATGATGTCGATCAGACGCTTGTGCGTGCGCATCTCGAAGTGCTCGCGCGAGTCCTTGTACTTGTGCGGCGAGCGGATCACGCAGTAGCGGTTGATCTCAGTGGGCAGCGGCACCGGCCCAGCGACCTGAGCCCCGGTGCGCGTGACCGTCTCGACGATCTTCCGCGCCGAGGAGTCGACGACCTCGTGGTCGTAGGCCTTGAGCCGGATGCGGATCTTCTGTCCCGCCATGGTGGCTTCAGTTCCCTCTCTCATGCGAGGTCTCTCGACCTCGCGGAACCCCGAAGGGTCCGGTGCCGCCTATTTGGTCTGTCCGACCCCCGCGGTCGGGCGTGTCGCGGCCAAGGGCCAGGCTCCGCCACCCAAGTCCTTCTCAGGACCGCTGGTGACTCTCGGAGTCCTACCCCAGGGCGTGCCACGCCCAAGTCGCGGAGGTGCGCGCCAGCTCATAGAACTGACGCCGCGCGGAAGCGGTCGAGACTTCTCATTGAGCAGTCTCGACCGCCCCGCGACGCAACCCGACCATTATGCCGCACGAGGTGCGACAAAGTGAAATCGGGGTGCCTCAGGTCTTTACTTGAGGATCTTCGTCACACGGCCGGCGCCGACGGTGCGGCCACCCTCGCGGATCGCGAAGCGGAGGTTCTCCTCCATGGCGATCGGCTGGATGAGCTGCACGGTCATGCCGGTGTTGTCGCCGGGCATGACCATCTCGGTGCCCTCGGGCAGCGTGACGACGCCGGTGACGTCCGTGGTGCGGAAGTAGAACTGCGGCCGGTAGTTCTGGAAGAACGGGGTGTGCCGGCCACCCTCCTCCTTGGAGAGGATGTAGACGGTCGCCTCGAACTCGGTGTGCGGGGTGTTGCTACCCGGCTTCACCACGACCATGCCGCGCTCGACGTCCTCGCGCTTGATACCACGCAGGAGCAGACCGACGTTCTCGCCGGCACGCGCCTCGTCGAGGATCTTGCGGAACATCTCGATCGCCGTGCAGGTGGTCTTCATCGACTTGGCCTTGATGCCAACGATCTCGACCTCCTCGTTCGGCTTGAGGATGCCACGCTCGACACGACCGGTGACGACCGTGCCACGACCGGTGATCGTGAAGACGTCCTCGACGGGCATGAGGAACGGCTTCTCGGTCTCACGCTCGGGCTGCGGGATCGCGCTGTCCACGGCGCCCATGAGCTCCATGAGAGCGTCCGACCACTTCTGGTCGCCCTCGAGGGCCTTCAGGGCCGAGACGCGCACGACCGGAGCGTCGTCGCCCGGGAACTCCTGGCTCGACAGCAGCTCACGGACCTCGAGCTCGACGAGCTCCAGGAGCTCCTCGTCCTCGACCATGTCGCTCTTGTTCAGCGCCACCACGATGTAGGGGACGCCGACCTGGCGGGCCAGCAGCACGTGCTCGCGGGTCTGCGGCATCGGGCCGTCGGTCGCCGCGACCACCAGGATCGCGCCGTCCATCTGCGCGGCACCGGTGATCATGTTCTTGATGTAGTCGGCGTGACCGGGGCAGTCAACGTGCGCGTAGTGCCGCGCCTCGGTCTGGTACTCGACGTGCGCGATCGAGATCGTGATGCCGCGGGCCTTCTCCTCCGGCGCCTTGTCGATCTCGTCGAACGGGGTGTACGGGTTCACGTCCGGCATGCGGTCGTGGAGCACCTTGGTAATGGCCGCCGTCAGCGTCGTCTTCCCGTGGTCGATGTGACCGATGGTGCCGATGTTGACGTGCGGCTTAGTCCGCTCGAACTTCGCCTTCGCCACTGGTGTCCTCCTGTGGACTTCTGGTTCGCGGTGCGTTGACGCCTGAAGCGTCAACGCACCCTGTCGACTTGGGTCTGGCGGCTGAAGCCTTCAGGCCCGCTGATGCAGCCTCGCGGCCGCGGACCGGGAACTACTCCCCGGTCGCCTTCGCGATGATCTCCTTGGCGACGTTCGCGGGAACCTCGGCGTAGGAGTCGAACTGCATCGAGTAGCTCGCCCGGCCCTGGGTCTTCGACCGCAGGTCGCCGACGTAGCCGAACATCTCCGACAACGGCACCGTGGCGCGGACGACACGGGCACCGCCGCGCTCCTCCATCGCCTGGATCGTGCCACGCCGGGAGTTGAGGTCGCCGATGACGTCACCCATGTTCTCTTCAGGGGTGGTGACCTCGACGGCCATCAACGGCTCGAGGAGGGCGGGGTTGGCCCGGCGGGCCGCCTCCTTCATCACCATCGAGCCAGCGATCTTGAACGCCATTTCCGACGAGTCGACCTCGTGGTACTGACCGTCCAGCAGCGTCAGCTTGACGCCGACCATCGGGTAGCCCGCGAGCACGCCGTACTGCATCGCGTCCTGGGCGCCGGCGTCGACCGAAGGGATGAACTCCTTCGGGATGCGGCCGCCCGAGACCGCGTTGACGAACTCGTAGGTCGGCCCGTCCGCCGTCATCTCGAGAGGCTCGAGCTTGACGATGACCTTCGCGTACTGGCCCGAGCCACCGGTCTGCTTCTTGTGCACGTAGTCGATCTTGTCGACGACGCCCTTGATGGTCTCGCGGTAGGCCACCTGCGGCTTGCCGATGTTGGCCTCGACGCTGAACTCGCGCCGCATCCGGTCGACCAGGATGTCGAGGTGCAACTCGCCCATGCCGGCGATGATGGTCTGGCCGGTCTCCTCGTCGTTCTTGACGCGGAAGGTCGGGTCCTCCTCGGCCAGGCGCTGGATGGCGGTGCCCAGCTTCTCCTGGTCGGCCTTGCTCTTCGGCTCGATGGCGACCTGGATGACCGGCTCCGGGAAGGTCATCGACTCGAGGATGACCGGGTGGGCCGGGTCGCAGAGGGTGTCACCCGTGGTGGTCTGCTTGAGACCCTGCACGGCGATGATGTCACCCGCCTGAGCGCTTGGGCGCTCCTCACGCTTGTTCGCGTGCATCTGGTAGATCTTGCCGATCCGCTCCTTGCGGTCCTTGGTGGAGTTGACCACCTGGGCGCCGGAGTCGAGCGTGCCGGAGTAGATGCGCACGTAGGTGAGCTTGCCGAGGTGCTTGTCCGTCTGGATCTTGAAGGCCAGACCGGAGAACGGCTCGCTGTTGGACGGCTTGCGCAGCAGCGGGGTCTCACCGTCGGTCGCCACGCCCTCGACGGCCGGGATGTCCAGCGGCGACGGCAGGAACTCGACCACGGCGTCGAGCATGGGCTGAACGCCCTTGTTCTTGAACGCCGAGCCGCACACGACCGGGTTGAGCTTGCCGGCGATGGTCGCCCGGCGGATCGCGGCCTTGAGCTCCTTGACGTCGAAGGTCTCGCCGTCGAGGTAGCGGACCATGATGTCGTCGTCGGTCTCGGACAGCGTCTCGAGGAGCTTGTCCCGGTATTCGTTGGCCTGGTCGACCAGGTCCGCCGGGATCTCCTCGATCGCGTAGTCCTCGCCCTTCTGGGTCTCGCCACGCCACGTCAGGGCGCGCATCTCCAGCAGGTCGACGACGCCGATGTGGTCGCCTTCCAGGCCGATCGGGATCTGCAGCACGAGCGGGGTCGCGTTGAGCCGGTCGACCATCATCTGCACGCAGCGGAAGAAGTCGGCGCCGGTGCGGTCCAGCTTGTTGACGAAGCACATACGCGGGACGTTGTACTTGTCAGCCTGCCGCCAGACGTTCTCGGTCTGCGGCTCCACGCCGGCGACGCCGTCGTAGACCGCCACGGCGCCGTCCAGGACCCGCAGCGACCGCTCGACCTCGACCGTGAAGTCGACGTGGCCGGGCGTGTCGATGATCTGGATGACGTGGCCCTTCCACTCGCACTTCGTGGCGGCGGAGGTGATGGTGATGCCCCGCTCCTGCTCCTGCTCCATCCAGTCCATGACGGCTGCGCCCTCGTGGACCTCACCGATCTTGTACGTGATGCCGGTGTAGAAGAGGATGCGCTCGGTCGTCGTCGTCTTACCGGCGTCGATGTGCGCCATGATGCCGATATTGCGGACCTTGGCGAGGGCAGCGTCTACGGCAGCCACTTCGAATCCCTACTTCGCTCTCGTCGGATTGCTTGGTAAAGCGTCGCTTACCAGCGGTAGTGCGCGAAGGCCTTGTTGGACTCCGCCATCTTGTGGGTGTCCTCACGGCGCTTCACCGAAGCACCGAGCCCGTTGCTGGCGTCGAGCAGCTCGTTCATGAGCCGCTCCACCATGGTCTTCTCACGACGGGCACGCGAGTAGGTGACCAGCCAGCGAAGGCCCAGCGTCGTCGCCCGGGGAGGGCGCACCTCGACCGGCACCTGGTAGGTCGCGCCACCGACGCGGCGGCTGCGGACCTCGAGGGTCGGCTTGACGTTGTCCATCGCGCGCTTCAGCGTGACGACGGGGTCGGTGCCTGACTTCTCCCGGCAGCCTTCGAGGGCGCTGTAGACAACGCGCTCGGCGAGCTGACGCTTGCCCTCGACCAGGATCTTGTTGATCAGCTGGGTGACGAGCAGGGAGTTGTAGACCGGGTCCGCCACCAGGGGCCGGCGCGGCGCGGGGCCTTTACGCGGCATGTCAGCTCTTCTCCTTCTTCGCGCCGTACCGGCTGCGAGCCTGCTTGCGGTTGCGGACACCCTGAGTGTCCAGCGAACCACGAATGATCTTGTACCGGACGCCGGGGAGGTCCTTCACACGGCCACCACGGACCAGCACGATCGAGTGCTCCTGAAGGTTGTGACCGACACCGGGGATGTAGGCCGTCACCTCGATACCGTTGCTCAGTCGCACGCGGGCCACCTTGCGAAGCGCCGAGTTCGGCTTCTTCGGCGTGGTGGTGTACACACGCGTGCAGACGCCACGCCGCTGCGGGCTGCCCTTGAGCGCCGGCGTCTTGGTCTTGCTCAGCTTCGCCTGGCGGCCCTTGCGGACCAGCTGCTGGATCGTAGGCACTGGGCCTGTCTCCCTTCGGCCTCGCGGCCGCACGTCTTCTTCTTCGCTGTCTCCACGGCGTGACCGGCACCCGCGGTCGGGCGTGTCGCCCGCCGCGCGAACCCGGCCCGAGAAGTGCCAACCGGGTTTCGCGGTTTGCATCCACCCTCAACCCGCGGATGGCGGGCCGTTGTGGACGCACGCACGAGTTGCCCGGCAAAGCCGGGCACGAGGGGAAAGAGTACCCACCGTGAGGACGCTGGTCAAAATCGACGGCTCGGCCCCAAGACGGAACACTCTTCACACCAAGAGTACCTGGTGTCTGATCCGTCCGTCCTCGGGGTCGCATCATCGGCGTCCGTGCTGGTCAGCGACCCTTCACGTGGTCGCGGCCAACAGGAACGCGGCGATGAGCGACAGGACACCGATGCCGGCGCCGACCGAGCCGAGCACGACGCCCGTGAGCGCCATCCCCCGCCCGCTCACCAGGCGGCCGACCCTGCGGATCTGCCGCATGCCGAACACGCCCAGGCCGACGGCGCCGAGGCCCAGGAAGACCGCCAGGATGGTGAACGCTCCACCGGCGACCGGGCCCCATCCCTCGGATGCGCCGAGCAGGCCGAAGCAGCTGACGGTCAGGCCGACGAAGACCGACGCGATGCCGGCGACGAGGCTGCCGATCGCGGGGCCGCTGGGGACCGGCTGGACCATCGGATAGGCGACCCCGAACGGGGTCCCCTGGACGTGGTCGATCCGCATCCCGGCGGGCTGGACGTGCGGGGGCGGCGGCTGCCGCTGATACGGGTAGGTCACGTCAGTTCACCGTGGTGTCGAAGTCGGTGCCGCGGCCACGGGCATAGGCCAGCAGGCCCAGGATCGCCAGGACGACCAGCGCGGCGATCGACAGCACGATGCCCGTCCACGCGAGCCGCACGCCGTTACGGAGGCGCCTGGCGCCCAGCAGGAAGCCCTCCGCTGCGACCAGCTCGCGGTGGGACTCCTTGGCCATGAGGAGCGCCAGGGTCGCCGGGATCAGCCCGCCGAGGAACGGCCCCGTCACCACCGACAGCAGGCCGAGCCCGAAGACGGCCGACGCCTTGCTGGCGCGGACGGGGTCGGGGTCGAGCGGATGACGCGTCACCGTCCGAGCCTATCCCGTGGACGGCGAAGGGGCGGAGACCGTTGCGGTCCCCGCCCCCACTGTGCCTGTCTTTACCGGAAGGAGCCCAGGTCGAAGTCGTCCAGGGGGACCGCCTGCCCGCTGGCCGGGCCGAAGCCGTAGTCGGCCTCCGGGTAGCCGGTCATCGAGTAGACCTTCGCCTTCGCCTCCTCGGTCGGCTCGACCCGGATGCTGCGGTACTTGCTGATGCCAGTACCCGCCGGGATGAGCTTGCCGATGATGACGTTCTCCTTCAGACCGATCAGCGAGTCGCTGCGCGCGTGGATCGCCGCGTCGGTCAGCACCCGGGTCGTCTCCTGGAACGAGGCCGCGGACAGCCACGACTCCGTCGCCAGGGACGCCTTGGTGATACCCATGAGCACCGGACGGCCGGCCGCCGGCTCGCCGCCCTCGGCGACGACGCGACGGTTCTCCGCCTCGAACAGCGCACGGTCGACCAGCACACCGGGCAGGAACTCGGTGGAGCCGGAGTCGATGACCGTGACCCGCTTGAGCATCTGCCGGATGATGATCTCGATGTGCTTGTCGTGGATGAGCACGCCCTGCGAGCGGTACACCTCCTGGACCTCGGAGGTCAGGTGGACCTGGACCGCCCGGGGACCCATGATGCGCAGCAGCTCGTGCGGGTCGATCGTGCCCTCGGTGAGCTTCTCGCCGACCTCGACGTGCTCGCCGTCCTGGTAGCGCAGCTTGACGCGCCGGCTGAGCTTGTCGTGGACGATCTCCTCGCTGCCGTCGTCCGGCACGATGATGATCTTCCGCATGCGCTCGCCGTCCTCGATGCGCACGCGACCGGGGGTGTCGGCGATGGGCGCCTTACCCTTCGGCACGCGGGCCTCGAAGATCTCCTGGACACGGGGCAGACCCTGGGTGATGTCCTCACCCGCGACGCCACCGGTGTGGAAGGTACGCATCGTCAGCTGCGTGCCGGGCTCACCGATCGACTGGGCGGCGATGATGCCGACCGCCTCGCCGACGTCGACCGTCTTGCCCGTGGGCAGCGACCGGCCGTAGCAGGCGCCGCAGACGCCGAGCTTCGACTCGCAGGTGAGCACGCTGCGGACCCGGACGGTCTCGGTCCCGGCCGCGACCAGCAGGTCGACCGTGATCGAGTTGATGTCCGTGCCGCGCTCGGCGACCATCTTGCCGTCCTTGTCGCGGACGTCGTCGGCGAGCGTACGAGCGTGGACGCCCGTCTCCGCGTGCTGGTGGATGCGCATGACGCCGTCGTGCAGCTCGCCGACCGTCATCGGGATGGCGCGGTCGGTGCCGCAGTCCTCTTCCCGGATGATGACGTCCTGCGACACGTCCACCAGACGACGGGTCAGGTAACCCGAGTCGGCGGTCCGCAGCGCGGTGTCAGCCAGACCCTTACGCGCGCCGTGCGTGGAGATGAAGTACTCCAGCACGGACAGACCCTCCCGGTAGCTGGCCTTGATCGGCCGCGGGATGATCTCGCCCTTCGGGTTGGCCACCAGGCCACGGATCGCGGCGATCTGGCGGAGCTGGAGCAGGTTACCGCGGGCGCCCGAGTTGATCATCTTCCACAACGGGTTTTCCTGCGGCAGCGCGCTTTCCATCTCCTTGGCGACCTCGCCGGTCGCCTTGGTCCAGATCTCGATGAGCTCGCCGCGACGCTCCTCGGCCGTCATGAGACCGCGCTGGTACTGCTTGTCGATCCGCTCGGCCTCCCGCTCGTAGCGCTCGAGGATCTCGCGCTTGCGGGGCGGCTGGATGACGTCCTCCATGCCGATGGTGACGCCGGACCAGGTGGCCCAGTGGAAGCCGGCCAGCTTCAGCGCGTCCAGGGTCGCCGCGAGGGAGACCTTCGGGAAGCGCTCGGCCAGGTCGTTGACGATCGCCGACAGCTGACCCTTGCGGATCTCGTAGTTGACGAAGCGGTAGCCCACCGGGAGGGTCTCGTTGAAGAGCACCCGGCCCAGGGTCGTCTCGACCGTGACGGTGTCGCCGGACTGCCAGCCCTCGGGGGCCTCCCACTGCGGAGCGCCCGCACCGTTGTCGACACCGATGATGCCGCGCAGGCGGATCTTCACCGGGGCCTGCAGGTGCAGCTCACCGTTGTCGAACGCCATCCGGGCCTCGGCATCGGAGCTGAAGGTGCGCCCCTCGCCGAGCAGGTTCTTCTGGATGTGCGTCAGGTGGTACAGGCCGATGACCATGTCCTGGGTGGGCATGGTGACCGGCTTGCCGTCGGCCGGCTTGAGGATGTTGTTGCTGGACAGCATGAGGATGCGGGCCTCGGCCTGCGCCTCCGCGGACAGCGGCACGTGCACGGCCATCTGGTCGCCGTCGAAGTCGGCGTTGAAGGCGGTGCAGACGAGCGGGTGGATCTGGATGGCCTTGCCCTCGACCAGCTGCGGCTCGAAGGCCTGGATGCCCAGGCGGTGCAGGGTCGGCGCGCGGTTGAGCAGCACCGGGTGCTCCGCGATGACCTCCTCCAGCACGTCCCACACGACCGGACGCTGACGCTCGACCATGCGCTTGGCCGACTTGATGTTCTGCGCGTGGTTGAGGTCCACCAGGCGCTTCATCACGAACGGCTTGAACAGCTCCAGCGCCATCTGCTTCGGCAGGCCGCACTGGTGCAGCTTGAGCTGCGGGCCGACGACGATGACCGAACGGCCGGAGTAGTCGACGCGCTTGCCGAGCAGGTTCTGCCGGAAGCGGCCCTGCTTGCCCTTGAGCATGTCGGACAGCGACTTCAGCGGCCGGTTGCCCGGGCCGGTGACGGGACGACCGCGGCGGCCGTTGTCGAACAGCGCGTCGACGGCCTCCTGCAGCATCCGCTTCTCGTTGTTGACGATGATCTCCGGGGCACCCAGGTCGATCAGGCGCTTGAGCCGGTTGTTGCGGTTGATCACGCGCCGGTACAGGTCGTTGAGGTCGCTGGTGGCGAAGCGGCCACCGTCGAGCTGGACCATCGGACGCAGGTCCGGCGGGATGACCGGGACGCAGTCCAGGACCATGCCCAGCGGCGAGTTGGCGGTGTTGAGGAACGCCGCGACGACCTTCAGCCGCTTGAGCGCCCGGATCTTGCGCTGGCCCTTGCCGCTGCGGATGGTCTCGCGCAGCGACTCGGCCTCGTCGTCGAGGTCCAGGTTCTCCAGGAGCGCCTTGATCGCCTCGGCACCCATGGCACCGGTGAAGTACTCACCGAACCGGTCGCGCAGCTCGCGGTAGAGCAGCTCGTCGGTGATGAGGTTCTTGCGGTCCAGCTTGCGGAACGTGTCCATGACCTCGTCGAGACGGTCGATCTCACGCTGCGCGCGGTCCCGCATCTGGCGCATCTCGCGCTCGCCGGACTCCTTGACCTTGCGGCGCACGTCGGCCTTCGCGCCCTCGGCCTCGAGCTCGGCCAGGTCCTGCTCCAGCTTCGCGGCGCGCTTCTCGATCTCCGAGTCGCGGGCGTTCTCCGCCTGGCGCTTCTCCGCCGAGACCTCGTTCTCGAGGGTGGCGAGGTCGCGGTGGCGGGCCTCCTTGTCGACGCTGGTGATCACGTACGACGCGAAGTAGATGATCTTCTCGAGGTCTTTCGGCGCCAGGTCGAGCAGGTAGCCGAGCCGGCTGGGCACACCCTTGAAGTACCAGATGTGCGTGACCGGTGCCGCGAGCTCGATGTGGCCCATGCGCTCACGGCGGACCTTGGCACGGGTCACCTCGACGCCGCAGCGCTCACAGATGATGCCCTTGAACCGGACCCGCTTGTACTTACCGCAGTAGCACTCCCAGTCCCGGGTAGGACCGAAGATCTTCTCGCAGAAGAGCCCGTCCTTCTCCGGCTTCAGGGTGCGGTAGTTGATCGTTTCGGGCTTCTTGACCTCGCCGTGCGACCACTGGCGGATGTCGTCAGCAGTGGCCAGACCGATGCGCAGTTCGTCGAAGTAGTTGACGTCGAGCACTTCGTCTATGTCCTCACGATTCAGTTGCTCGGGTAATTGCTAGGTCGTGGGGCGGGCGCCTTCGCGGACGCCCGCCCACGAGATCAAACTTCCTCGACGCTGCTCGGCTCACGCCGGGAGAGGTCGATGCCGAGTTCCTCGGCGGCGCGGAACACCTCGTCGTCCGTCTCGCGCATCTCGAGGGCCACACCGTCGCTGGAGAGCACCTCGACGTTCAGGCACAGCGACTGCAGCTCCTTGAGGAGCACCTTGAAGGATTCCGGGATGCCCGGCTCCGGGATGTTCTCGCCCTTGACGATCGCCTCGTAGACCTTGACGCGTCCCAGGACGTCGTCGGACTTGATCGTCAGCAGCTCCTGCAGCGCGTAAGCCGCGCCGTAGGCCTGCATCGCCCAGCACTCCATCTCACCGAAGCGCTGACCACCGAACTGCGCCTTACCACCCAGCGGCTGCTGCGTGATCATCGAGTACGGACCGGTGGAGCGGGCGTGGATCTTGTCGTCGACCAGGTGGTTGAGCTTGAGGATGTAGATGTAGCCGACCGCGATCGGGTCCGGCAGCGGCTCGCCGGAGCGGCCGTCGAACAGCCGCGCCTTGCCACTGGCACCGATGAGCTGGTTGCCGTCCCGGTTGGGCAGCGTGCTGCTCATCAGGCCGGCGATCTCTTCCTCCTTGGCGCCGTCGAAGACCGGGGTCGCCACGTTGGTGTCCGGCTCGGACTCCCCCGCGTTGATGGCCTTCAGCGCCCGCTTCCACTCGGTGTCGTCACCGTCGATCTTCCAGCCCGTCTTGGCGACCCACCCCAGGTGGGTTTCCAGGACCTGGCCGATGTTCATCCGGCTCGGCACGCCGAGCGGGTTGAGCACGATGTCGACCGGGGTGCCGTCCTCGAGGAACGGCATGTCCTCGACCGGAAGGATCTTGGAGATGACACCCTTGTTGCCGTGGCGGCCGGCGAGCTTGTCGCCGTCCTGGATCTTCCGCTTCTGGGCCACGTAGACGCGCACCAGCTCGTTGACGCCGGGCGACAGCTCGTCGCCGTCCTCCCGGCTGAACGTGCGCACGCCGATGACCGTGCCGGTCTCGCCGTGCGGCACCTTGAGGCTGGTGTCGCGCACCTCGCGGGCCTTCTCACCGAAGATCGCGCGGAGCAGGCGCTCCTCCGGGGTCAGCTCGGTCTCACCCTTGGGGGTGACCTTGCCGACCAGGATGTCGCCGGTCACGACCTCGGCGCCGATCCGGATGATCCCCCGCTCGTCGAGGTCGGCGAGCATCTCCTCGCTGACATTCGGGATGTCGCGGGTGATCTCCTCCGGCCCCAGCTTGGTGTCGCGGGCGTCGACCTCGTGCTCCTCGATGTGGATCGAGGTGAGGACGTCGTTCTGCACCAGCTTCTGGGACAGGATGATCGCGTCTTCGTAGTTGTGACCCTCCCAGGGCATGAAGGCGACGAGCAGGTTACGCCCGAGCGCCATCTCGCCCTCGTCGGTGCACGGACCGTCGGCGATGACCTGCCCCGCCTCGACCCGGTCGCCCTCGAAGATCACCGGCTTCTGGTTGACGCAGGAGCCGGAGTTGGAGCGGCGGAACTTGTGCAGCAGGTAGGTGCGGCGGTGACCGTCGTCCTGGTGGATCGTCACGTAGTCGGCGCACATGTCCTCGACCACGCCGGCGACCTCGGCCACGACCACGTCACCGGCGTCGACGGCGGCACGGTATTCCATGCCGGTGCCGACGAGCGGAGCCTCGGCCTTGACCAGCGGCACCGCCTGGCGCTGCATGTTGGCGCCCATGAGTGCACGGTTGGCGTCGTCGTGCTCGAGGAACGGGATCATCGCGGTGGCGACCGAGGTCATCTGCCGCGGCGACACGTCCATGTAGTCGACCTGGTCCGCGGGGACGTTGTCGACCTCACCGCCCTTGCGTCGGACGAGGATGCGGTCCTCGGCGAAGTTGCCGTCGCTCTTGAGCGGAGCGTTGGCCTGCGCCTTGACGTAGCGGTCCTCTTCGTCGGCGGTCAGGTAGTCGATCTGGTCGGTGACCCGGCCGTCGACGACCTTGCGGTAGGGCGTCTCGACGAAGCCGAACGGGTTGACCCGCGCGAACGTCGACAGCGCGCCGATGAGACCGATGTTGGGACCCTCGGGGGTCTCGATCGGGCACATGCGGCCGTAGTGCGACGGGTGAACGTCGCGGACCTCGAAGCCGGCCCGCTCACGCGACAGACCACCCGGGCCGAGCGCGCTCAGCCGGCGCCGGTGGGTAAGACCGGCGAGGGGGTTGGTCTGGTCCATGAACTGGGACAGCTGCGACGTGCCGAAGAACTCCTTGATCGCCGCCACGACGGGACGGATGTTGATCAGGGTCTGCGGCGTGATCGCCTCGACGTCCTGGGTGGTCATCCGCTCGCGGACGACGCGCTCCATCCGGGACAGGCCGACACGGACCTGGTTCTGGATGAGCTCGCCGACCGTGCGCAGGCGCCGGTTGCCGAAGTGGTCGATGTCGTCGGCCTCGTAGCCCTCTTCGCCCGTGTGCAGGCGGCAGAGGTATTCGACCGTGGCGACGACGTCCTCTTCGGTCAGCACACCCTGGTTGATCGGGAGGTCCAACTCGAGCTTCTTGTTGAACTTGTATCGACCAACCTTGGCGACGTCGTATCGCTTCGGGTTGAAGAAGAGGTTGTCGAGCAGGGTCTGCGCATTCTCACGCGTCGGCGGCTCGCCGGGGCGGAGCTTGCGGTAGATGTCGAGCAGCGCCTCGTCCTGGCCGGCGATGTGGTCCTTCTCGAGCGTCGTCATCATGAGCTCGGACCAGCCGAACTTCTCACGGATGCGCTCGGCGGACCAACCGATGGCCTTGAGCAGGACGGAGACCGCCTGCCGGCGCTTGCGGTCGATTCGGACACCGACGGTGTCGCGCTTGTCGATGTCGAACTCCAGCCAGGCACCCCGGCTCGGGATGACCTTGACGCTGGTGAGGTCGCGGTCGGAGGTCTTGTCCGGCTGCTTGTCGAAATACACGCCCGGCGACCGGACGAGCTGGCTCACCACGACGCGTTCGGTGCCGTTGATGATGAAGGTGCCCTTGGGCGTCATCATCGGGAAGTCACCCATGAACACCGTCTGGCTCTTGATCTCGCCAGTGGTGTGGTTGGTGAACTCCGCCGTCACGAACAGCGGCGCGCAGTAGGTGAGGTCCTTCTCCTTGCACTCCTCCATGGGAGCCTTGACCTCGTCGAAGCGGGGCGCGGAGAACGACAGGGACATCGTGCCGGAGAAGTCCTCAATGGGACTGATTTCATCGAGGATCTCCGCGAGCCCGGAACGGGCGTGCGGATCACCGGCCGAGCGGCTCTGCCACTTCTCGTTGCCAACCAACCAGTCGAACGAGTCGGTTTGGATGGCAAGGAGGTTGGGAACCTCAAGGTGTTCGGTGATCCTGCCGAAGGAGACCCGGCGGGGAGCGTATGCGCTCGAACTGGTCTTCGCAGGGCGGGAAGCTGCCAAGATGCGTCCTTCCGAGGACCGGTGTTGCAGACAGGCCGTTTCGCGTGCAGCCTGACGACCCCCGATGCAAAGTGCCCACGAAGAGGCACTCCACGCCAGAGGTGAAGTCAGAAGACAGCGCAAACTAGCAGTGTAGCCGAAAGGCTAACCGCTGTCGAGCGGCCCCGTGCACGATGTTTCAACGATCTTTTTTGAAGATCGTTGTTCCACCGGCCGAGCCGCTCGCGTCGGTCGAGGCCTGGGGCTCACCGGTCGATGTGCGCTGAACCGGACCCAAGAAGGATCGGGGCACATCTGTCGGGCCACCGGCCGCCGCGTCCGCGGAAAGGCGATGCCTGATTAGCGTGCCTGCCACCTGGTCATCGCGTCAAGGGTTCCCACGCGCGTCGGGCCACCGTGACGGATATCTCGCACTCCGATCACAAGGTGTTGTGGTGGCCACCCCTAGATCTTGGGTCCTTACACAGAACGGGGCGGCCACCGGATTCCCGGCGACCGCCCCGCTGAACTGCAAGTTACTTGAGGGTAACCTTGGCGCCCTCGGCCTCGAGCTTGGCCTTGGCCTTGTCCGCGGTCTCCTTGTTGGCCTTCTCGAGGACGGCCTTCGGCGCGGCCTCGACGAGGTCCTTCGCCTCCTTCAGGCCCAGGCCGGTGAGCTCACGCACGACCTTGATGACCTGGATCTTCTTGCCACCGTCACCCTCGAGGACGACGTCGAACTCCGACTGCTCCTCCTTCTCCTCGACGGGAGCAGCGGCGCCGCCGCCACCGCCCATCATCACCGGAGCGGCAGCGGTGACGTCGAACGTGGTCTCGAACTCCTTCACGAACTCGGAGAGCTCGATCAGGGTCATCTCCTTGAACGCGTCGAGGAGTTCGGCAGTGCTCAGCTTCGCCATGGTGGCGTTCCTTTCGAAAAAGTGATGTGGAGCAGGGCCTATTCGGCCGCGCTACCGGATTCCTCTGCGCTGCTGGATCCCTCTGCGCGCTTGTCGGCAAGGGCCTGGACGGTGCGGGCGGCCTTCGACAGCGGCGCCTGGAACAGCGACGCGGCCTTGGACATGCTGCCCTTCATGGCGCCGGCCAGCTTGGCCAGCAGCACCTCACGCGACTCCAGGTCGGCCAGGCGACGGACCTCGTCCGCGCTGATGGCCTTGCCCTCGAACACGCCGCCCTTGATGACGAGCAGCGGGTGCGCCTTCGCGAACTCGCGGAGGCTCTTCGCCGCCTCGACAGGGTCGCCGGAGACGAAAGCGAGCGCGGTAGGACCGGAGAACAAATCGTCGAGCCCGCTGATGCCCGCGTCCGTCGCGGCACGCTTCGCGAGCGTGTTCTTCGCGACGGCGTACGTGGTCTCGCGGCCCAGGCTGCGACGCAGGGTCTTGAGCTGCGCCACGGTCAGGCCGCGGTACTCGGTCAGCACGGTGGCCGTCGAGCCACGGAAGCTCTCGGTGAGCTCCGCAACCGCGGTGGCCTTGTCGTCTCGAACCGGCTTGTCCGCCATGTCCCTCCTCTCTCTTGCTACGGTGCTGGCCACGCTCTCGGGCCCGCCCGCGGCAACGAAAAACGCCCCGGCGCAGGGGCGCACGGGGCGGAGCGACATCAGTCGGCAGCGCTTGTCCGGCCCTGCGCGGGTCGCCTGCGTTGACGCAGGACCTTCGACATCCGCTCACGCGGATATGACCAGCGGTCTTCGGGTTTCGGATCGAACTCTACGTCACGGGTTCGAATCGACCAAATCACGGCCGGTCGCGGCGCAGACGGGCGTACGCGACGACGGCCGCCACCGCCCACAGGACGCCCCATCCGGTGGTGACCGCCACGTGGGCCAGGTCGGCGCCGCCGACCGTGTCGCGGGCCGTGGTCATCAGCGGCGGGGCCAGCCACGGGGCGGGCGAGCTCTTCAGGCCCAGGACGATCGCCATGACCACACCGCCGACGAGGATCGCCAGACCGCGGGCCGCCTGACCGGACACCGCCCGGCTGGCGAGGGCGCCGAGGGCGACCGCGGGCAGGAGCAGCAGCAGGTGCGCCCACAGGCCGAGCGCGAGCCCCTCCGGCAGGGGCGGGTCGCCGGGCTTCTCGGGGCCGGTGACGCCGCCGACGACCCACGGCAGGACCATCGCGACCAGGATCACCGGCAGGCCGGCGAGCAGCGCCGCTACGACGCCCGCGGCGGCCTCCCGGGCGGCGCCGACCGCGACCCGGCCGATCCGCCGCTGCACGTCGGGCTCCACGTCGAGGAGAAGCTTCGTCTGCCAGGCCAGGACCGCGAACAGCACGGCCGCGGACACCCCGTAGGCCTCGCCCGCCTGGGACTTCCCCCCGCCGTACAGGACGGAGAGCACGACCAGCGCGGCCAGCAGGGGCGCGGCGGCCCGGCCCGTCTGGACGAAGCCCGCGAGCCGCATCCCCACCAGGGCGGTCACCGCTCCTCCCGCACGCCGAGGACGTCGAACCCGTCGGCGCGCAGCCGCGCCACCGCGCGGTCCGCGTGCGCCGCGGTGACCGCGAGCTCGATGATGTGCCTGCCGGCGGGGCGCTCCCCCTCGCTCACCCGGCCGTCGCGGACGTGCCAGCGGCGGGCGCCGGGCAGCCGGGAGACCTCGCCGAGGTGGTCACTGATGAGGACCGAGCCGCCGCGGGCCACGACGCCGGCGACGATCGCGGGCACCTGCTCACGGGTCCTGGCGTCCAGGCCTTCCCACGGCTCGTCGAGCACGAGCAGTCCTGGTGGCTCCAGCAGCGCCTGCACGAGGCCCACCTTCTGGGCGGAGCCCTTGGAGAGGCGGCTCAGGCGTACATCGAGAAACCCCGCGAAATCGAGGCGGTCGGCCCATTCGTCGATCGTCTCGGCGGGGGCCTTCCGGACCGCGGCCATGCGGGTCAGATAGGCCCGGGCGGTGAACGGCTGGTCGGCGGGGAAGCGCTCCGGGACCCAGCCCACGACGGCCGGACGGGCCGTCACCGCGCCTCTGACGGGCCGCAGGACGCCGGCGGCGAGCTGAAGGAGGGTCGATTTGCCGGTGCCGTTGGGGCCGAGCACGACGGCGGTCTCGCCGGGGCCGAGCTCCAGGTCGACGTGGCTCAGCGTCCACGGGGCCTTGCGGGTGTAGCGGAACCAGACGTCCTGCAGGCGCACGCCTCCGAACATAGCCTCACATAGACGAAGGCGGGCACCATCGGGTGCCCGCCTTCGGTCGTGCCTGCTTACGCCTCCGAAGTGGCGTCGTCCTCGAGGAGGTTGCGCGTGCGGTTCGGGTCGACCGGGATGCCGGGGCCCATGGTGGTGGTGATGAAGATCTTCTTCAGGTACTTGCCCTTGGCGGCGCTCGGCTTGGCCCGGTTGACCTCGTCGAGGACCGCCGCGTAGTTCTCCACCAGCTGCTGCTCGGAGAAGCTCGCCTTGCCGATGATCAGGTGCAGGTTGGAGTGCTTGTCCACCCGGTAGGTGATCTTGCCGCCCTTGATCTCGTTGACCGCCTTGGTGACGTCCATCGTGACCGTGCCCGTCTTCGGGTTCGGCATCAGGCCGCGCGGGCCCAGGATCCGCGCGATCCGGCCGATCTTGGCCATCTGGTCGGGGGTGGCGATCGCCGCGTCGAAGTCCAGCCAGCCTTCCTGGATCCGGGCGACGAGCTCGTCGGTGCCCACCGCGTCGGCGCCGGCGGCCTCGGCCTCGGCGGCCTTCGGACCCTGCGCGAAGACGATGACGCGGGCGGTCTTACCGGTGCCGTGCGGCAGGTTGACCGTGCCACGGACCATCTGGTCGGCCTTGCGGGGGTCGACGCCCAGCCGCATGGCCACCTCGACGGTGGGGTCGAACTTGACCGTCGTGGTCTGCTTCGCCAGCTTCACGGCGGCGATGGGGCTGTACAACGCGTTGCGGTCGACAAGGTCCGAGACCTTGCGGTAGTTCTTGCCGTGCTGCGACATGTCGCTTTACTCCTGTGGTGATCGTGCGGGCGTCTCGCTTCGGACGCCCTCCCACGTGGTGATCGGGGTTTGTCAGTCCTTGACGATGATGCCCATGGAGCGGGCGGTGCCGGCGATGATCTTCTCCGCCTGCTCGATGTCGTTGGCGTTGAGGTCCGACATCTTCTTCTCGGCGACCTCGCGCAGCTGGGCCTTGGTGATCGAGCCCACCTTGTCCTTCTGCGGCACGCCGGAACCCTTCGGCACGCCGGCGGCCTTGAGCAGCAGGCGGGCGGCGGGCGGGGTCTTGAGGATGAACGTGAACGTCCGGTCCTCGTAGACGCTGATCTGCGCGGGGATGATGTCGCCGCGCTGGGACTCCGTCTGGGCGTTGTACGCCTTGACGAACTCCATGATGTTCACACCGTGCTGACCGAGCGCGGGGCCGACCGGCGGCGCCGGAGTGGCCTGGCCGCCCGGCAACTGAAGCGTGAAGGTCTTGACGAGCTTCTTCTTCGGAGGCATGGCTGCTTTCGTCTTCCTGGGCTGGAGTTTCGTGCCTTTGTTGGCAGCGGTTCTTCGACCGCCCCTACGCACGACTGAGCGCCCGGCACTTGGCCGGACGCTCAAGCGTACCGCAGGCGAATTAGATCTTCGTGACCTGGTTGAAGTTGAGCTCGACC
Source organism: Dactylosporangium sp. NPDC051087 (assembly GCF_055586325.1). Classification (NCBI taxonomy): domain Bacteria; kingdom Bacillati; phylum Actinomycetota; class Actinomycetes; order Micromonosporales; family Micromonosporaceae; genus Dactylosporangium; species Dactylosporangium sp. NPDC051087. The sequence goes on from NZ_JBVJIJ010000005.1 coordinate 348,720, forward strand.
GGCGTCTCCCGGCCGAAGATCGAGACCAGGACCTTGAGCTTCTGCTGATCGGCGTTGATCTCGCTGATCGTCGCCTGCAGCGAGGCGAAGGCGCCGTCAGTGACCGTGACCGAGTCGCCGACCTCGAAGTCGAGGACCTTGACCTCGGGCTTGCCGGCCTTCTTGCCCTCCTGCTGCACGACCGGGGCGAGCCACTTGAGCACCTCGTCGAGCGACAGCGGCGCCGGGCGGTCCGCCCGGTCGGTCGCCCCGACGAAGCCGGTCACACCAGGCGTGTTGCGGACGCAGGAGTAGGACTCCGCCGTCAGCTCCATCCGGACGAGGATGTAGCCGGGGAAGACCTTGTTCTGCACCTGCGTGCGCTTGCCGTTCTTGATCTCGACCTCTTCACGAGTCGGGACCTCGACCTGGTAGATGAACTCTTCCATGTCGAGGCTCGTGATACGGGTCTCGAGATTCGTCTTGACCTTGTTCTCGTAACCGGCGTAGGAGTGCACCACATACCAGTCACCGGGCGCGAAGCGCAGGGCGGCACGCAGCTCGGCGACGGGGTCCTCGGCGTCGGTCGCCGTCGCCGCCGGCTCGGGGGCCGTGCTCGGCGTGGCAGCCGTCATCACCGTCGACGTCTCCTGCTGCTCGTCGTCGGTCCCGGCGGTCTCGTCGAATTCCTGCACGCTGCTCACTTCCGTCTGTCAAGTCTTCGCGTCTGCGGCCGGCCCGCTTGGGGACTACTCCGTTTTGTTTCCGAAGGCCCAGAGGACGCCCTTGGCGAACAGGTAGTCGAGTCCGCCCACGATCGTCAGCATCACGATCACGAACACGACGACGACGACCGTGTAAGTGGTCAGCTCCTTGCGGGTCGGCCAGATCACCTTACGCAGTTCGGCGACAACCTCGCGGACGAAGTTGATGAGCCGCGCGAAGATGTTGTTCGAACCGCCCTCTTTGACCTTGGTCTTCTTCTTGTCCGACTCTTTGACGTCCTTGGACTTCGACTTCGCGTCCTTGGACTTCGTCAGGACCGGCTTGCCGTCGGCGTCCTCGTCATCGGCGTCCGTCTCGAGGTCGTCGTCGTCGAGCTCATCGAGCTCGTCGGCGAACTCCTCCTCAATGGCCGCGTCCTCGGCGCTGAGCTCCTCGTCACGGCGATCGTCGGCGGGGTCGGTCCCGCGTCGCCTGCGTTCGGCCACTTTCGCCCTCTTCCGTGATCTCGCGAGTGCTCGGTCCGATGAGTGGCCCGCGGATCCGCCCAACCAGGCCACCGGCGATGAGCCGGCGGCACTCGGCGGGACCAACCCGTGACCGCTGGAGGTCGCGACCCGATCGGCGGATCGGGCACCCCAGACCCAGGTCAGGCCTTCGGCGCAGGGGCGACAGGACTTGAACCTGCAACCTGCGGTTTTGGAGACCGCTGCGCTGCCAATTGCGCCACACCCCTTCGTGGTGATCGCGCCTCCAAACGCCCCCGATTGCGGACGTCGAGAGGTTGCTCACCCCACGGGCGACCAGTGTACGGGTTCGGGTGGGATATCCCAACCACCCCCCTCCACCGGGTCGCCTTCTAGGCTCTGACCAGGGCTTTCGCGGCGCCGAGAATCTTGTCGCCGTTACACGTGGCGGTGATGTCGATCTGCGTGACACCGTCCTCGCCTACCCGCTTCACGACGCCGCTCACCACGATCTCGGTGCCTTTGTCGTCGTCGGGCACCACCACCGGGTTGGCGAACCTGGTGGAGTATTCGACGATCGCGGCGGTGCCACCCACCCAGCACGCCACCGCCTGACCCGCCAGGGCCATCGTCAGCATGCCGTGCGCGATGACACCCGGCAGACCGACCGAGGTCGCCACCCGGTCGCTCCAGTGGATCGGGTTGAAGTCCCCGGAGGCGCCCGCATAGCGCACCAGATCGGCGCGGGTCACCTGGAACGTCTGCGGCGGGAAAACGGTGCCAGCTTCCATCTCAGCCCTCCCCACGGACCACGAGACGGGTCCAGATCGTCACGACGAGCTCACCCTCGACGGTCGACACCTCATGCCGCGTCGTCAGGAACCCGTGCCCGGCACGGCTGCTGATCTCCTCCACCGCCATCACCGTCACCAGATGGTCGCCGGCGACGATCGGCCGCTCATAGCGGAACGTCTGCCCGCCGTGCACCACCCGGCTGTAGTCCAGCCCGAACGACTGGTCCTCGACCAGCTGCTGCCCGGCGTTCTGACTCAGGATGATCGCGAACGTGGGCGGAGCGATCACGTCCTTGTAGCCCTTGGCGCGCGCCTCGGCGAGATCCCGGTGCACCGGGTCGCTGGCGCTGACCGCGTCGGCGAACTCCCGGATCTTTTCCCGGGCGACCTCATACGGCGGGGTCGGCGGATACACCCGACCCATGAACGACTGATCCAACGGCATGGTGTGCAACTTACCGCTGACGCGAAAAAGCCCCGGCCGTGGGCCGGGGCTTCGTCTAAAGCTGGTTATCGCGTCTCGCGGTGCACGGTGTGCTTGCCGTCCCGGGGGCAGAACTTCTTCAGCTCGATGCGGTCCGGGTCGTTGCGGCGGTTCTTCTTGGTGATGTAGTTCCGCTCTTTGCACTCCGTGCACGCCAGCGTGATCTTCGGACGAACGTCGGTCGCCTTGGCCATGGCGAAGTGCCTTCCTTCAGAGCGGGGTTCAGGTCCAGCGAACGAGCATAGCGGCTCACACTGGCGGTCGCCGAATCGGCGACCTCTGTGGTGCGTCTGTAGCGGTGGCCGGACTTGAACCGGCGACACAGCGATTATGAGCCGCTTGCTCTACCATCTGAGCTACACCGCCGCGGCGGACTCGATGACTCAAGCCCGGTCTCTCGAGCCCCCTTACGGAATCGAACCGTAGACCTTCTCCTTACCATGGAGACGCTCTGCCGACTGAGCTAAGGGGGCGCAACCCGTGCCATCCGGCACATGCGCTCGCTAAGCGTACACGGTGCTTCCCGTGGCACGAAATCGACTTCCCGGAAGTGGTGTTTCCGCAGCTCGCGAGCCTGCTTCCGGCGGGCCTCTGGCGCCGGTCCGCTCGCCGTCCTTCCCCACCGCCGTCTTGATCGGATGCCGGCTCCGGGCCGTTGATCAGGCGGTGCTGTTTCATGGGCATCTGCTGCCGGCCGGAGACCCACGGCGGGCCCAGAACGCCGGCTCAGGGCCTTCAGATCCGGCCGTATTCGAGACCCGATGCCGGCGGGGCCGCGGCCGGCGCCTCAGCGGCGTCAGATCGACTCTGCGGGGCAAAGCACGCCTTGGACGTCTTGTGGTCACCGTCCGAGCCGTGTTCGGGCGAGGCTGACAAGCCCGTTGCCGCGGCTCGTGATCCGGAAGACTGATGGTCACCCTGGCGACAACATCTCTTCCGGCTCAAAAGCGTGGGTCACTGCAGGTGGCGGGAGAGGGAAGGCCCCCAAGGGCCTGACCGGCGGCTGACGGGAGCAACGGACCTCCGCCACCGCGGACCGGAGCCATGAAGGATCTGCTACCGGGTCGGCCTTACGGCACGGCGCGCAGCCAGCGGACCTCACCGGCCGGGGCGACGGTGGGGTCGGCGTCGGCCTGGATCTGGAGCCAGGACTCGAAGCGTTCGTAGGGCAGCGCGCGGCTGAACAGGAAACCCTGGCCCATGTCGCAGTGCATGCCTTCGAGCAGGCCGAGTGTGAGTTCGCTCTCAACGCCCTCGGCGACCACGGCCAAGCCGAAGTGGCCGGCCATGTCGACGATGGTGCGCACGATCGCCAGGTCGCTGGGGGCGGTGGCCATGCCCTGGACAAAAGTACGGTCGATCTTGACTTCTTGGACGGGCAGTCGGCTGAGGTCGGCGAACGACGAGCGGCCGGCGCCGAAGTCGTCGACGGAGAGCCGGATGCCGAGGTCACGGAGGCGCTTCAGGGTGGGGATGCCGCGGCCGCTGGCGAGCAGCTCCTCCTCCGACAGCTCCAGGATGATCCGGTCGGCGGGAACGCCGTGCTCGTCCAACAGCTCCGACACCTGGAGTGGGAAGTCCGCGTCGTTGAGGGTGCGGACCGAGATGTTGACCGCGACGGTGAGCGAACGGCCGGCGTCGGACCACTCGCGGGCCCGCCGGATGCCTTCGCGGAGGACGACGCCGTTGAGCCGGGAGAGTTGGCCGGTGTGCTCGGCGACGGAGACGAAGTCGGGCGGGGCGACCAGGCCGTGCACCGGATGCTCCCAGCGGGCCAGGCACTCGACGCCGACGAGCCGGCGGTCCTTGAGGGCGACCTTGGGCTGGAAGTAGACCTCGAGCTCGCCGGTGTTGAGCGCGGCCTCGAGATCGCCGGCGAGGCCCACACGCCGCACGGACCGGGACTGCAGGCCCGCGTTGAACAGCTGGACGATCCCCCGCGACTTCGCCACGTAGGTGGCCACGATGGCCCGTTGGAGCAGTGCCTCGGGCTCCGAGCCGTGGTCTGGGTAGATCGAGACGCCGACGTTGGTGTCGACGTCGACGGTGAGCGTGTCGATGACCATGCGGTCGCGCAGGCCGGCGCGCAGGGTGTCGGCGACCGTGACGGCGGCGTCGGCGCTCGCGGTGCGCAGCTCGACGGCGAACTCGTCGCCGCCGACCCGGGCCACCAGCGCGCCCTGCGGCGCCAGGTCGCGCAGCCGGCGGGCGACCTGGACGAGCACCTCGTCGCCGGCGTCGTGGCCGAGCGAGTCGTTGACATCCCGGAGCGCGACCACGTCGAACAGCAGCACCGCGACGACCTCGCGCGGGCCGCGGCCGGTCATCGCCTCGCCGAGCGCCCCGAGCATCCGCCGCCGGTTGGCAAGGCCGGTGAGCGCGTCGTGGTTGGCGTCGAACTGGAGCCGGTCGACCAGGCGGCTGTTCTCCACCGCGGCACTGACCTGCACCGACAGCGTTTCGAGCAGCTGGGCCTCGTCCTTGCCGAAGGCGACGTTCTCGCCGAGCCGGCCGGCGACCTCCAACGTGCCGATCGCGATGCCGCTTGAGCGCAGCGGCACGACGATGACGTCCTTGACGCGAGCCTCCTGCAGCGCGGACTGAAGCTCCGGCGGGCCCGCCTTCGGCCCGGCGACGACAGTCTTGCCGGAGCGCATCGCCAGCTGCCGGAACAGGTCTGGCGTCGTGGCGCTGTCGAGCAGACCCGGATAGTCCAGCCGCGCGGACAACAGCACCTCGTGGTGACGGCCGTGCTCGGGCAACCACAGCGTGGCCGAGTCGGCGGCGACCAGGGCTCGCACCCGTCCCAGTAGGACGTCGGGCAGCGTGCCGTCGTGGTTGGTCGCCGCGATGTCCCGGGTCAGCGCGTACATCTCGGTCAGGCTGCGGTGCTGACGGAAGAACTGGGAGTAGGACCGGTAGAGGACGCCGAGCACGATGGCCAGGGCGACGAGCAGCAGGCCGCCCCATCGGCTGGCCTCCAGCGTCAGCAACATCAGCAGGCCGAGCACGATGTTGACGCCGATGACGGCGAACCCGATCAGCGACGACTTCAGGAAGTGCGCCAGCTGATTGACGCCCTGCAGCAGCACCATCACGCCGGCGATCGCTGTCACAGCGACCACGTTGCCCGCGAAGACCGCCGCGGCAAGCACGAGCCAGGTGACCGGCGACTCGGCCTTGCCGAGCCCGAATTGGAAGACGATGAGATTGGCGGTGGCGATGCTCGCGAAGTGGCTGGCCGTGTTGAAGGCCAGCTTGTGCGGTCCGAGCCGGACGCCGGCGACATTCCAGATCAGGCCGGCGCCGACCCGCACGAAGATGGCAAGCCAGGGCGAGAGATAGAACAGCGCGAGAACGACCGGGATGTCGTCCATCCGCGTCGTGAACGCCTGGCGCCGGATGTCGAACCGCAGCGCCAGGGGTGTCGCCAGGGCGGCCAGGGCCAGCAGACCCAGCGCATAGCCGAACTTATGGTCGATCGGTTGCGGCTTATCGGAAAGCAGGATCGGCAGCGACAGCAGCGCGCCGAGGAGGAGGAGCGGGCCGGTGATCAGCCACGAGTGCGCGTCAGAGCGGCTGACTGGAACTTTTGGCGCTGGCACCCGCTCCCCAATCGTTCGGGCAAGGAGCCTCGCGGGCGTGAAAGCCCGGGCCTAGCTCCAGTCGAAGCCCTCAGTGGCGAACAACTGCGGACCGTTCACGCTCGGCTGCAGATTCTGCGCAAAACCGGTCAAACGAACCGATGCTGCACTGGTGGCAACCTCGTCTGCGTGCGCAACGGTCGCTGACACGCCTAAGGCGACCACGCCCATGCCGACCGTCACCGCCAATCGCACCATCCATCGACCAAGCGTCGTCTCACGCATGTGTAGCTCCTATGCGATCTCAGTGACCTCAGGCCCTGTATGGATACCCACGATCCTGCCACAGCCAACACCTCAAACGACAGTGCGACGGCCAGGATGACGCGCCCGCCCGGAAGAATCGACCTTTCGGCCGATTCCAGGAGTGGCGGTCCGGCCATATCAGCTTGCCCAATCAAGATCCGAAGCAACTTTTCCGCGCCTCTTGGAGTCAGGCTTCTCCATCTTCCGCTTCCTGACGGACGGGACCGCCGCGTCGCCGATCTCACGCCAGCCCGTCTCGGGCTCGAGGACCATGGACTCGACCCAGCCGACCGCGTCGCGCTCGGAATCGAAGGCCCGCACTCGCTGCCGCCCCTCGGGCCCGCCGCGGCGGAGCTCCACCTGCCACCGGCCGTTGGCCGCGTTGCGCACGAAGACGTCCCGTCGCACGAGCCGGGACCACCGCCCGTTCCACCACTGCCGCTCGTTCATGGTTCCATCTTAGAACGGGTGTACGACAATTTCGGGTCCTTGGGGACGGGTCTCAACCCGTAGTTTGCCTATATATGGCGACCTCGAGGAGCCGAACCGCCGGGCGCGGCCAATCATGGCGGAGACTTCGCCCCGCATCTGCCGCGACGGGCAAGACCAGCCCTCTCTTAACTGCCTGTGGCGGGCAAAGGATCCGAACCTCTGCAACTTTCGCGACGGAGTATCTGCCGTGCGATCGATCAACCTCTACCTGCGGTAACCAGCATGCCGACCTTCGGTCGCTGCACCCTCGCCGCGGCAGCGACCGCAGCAGCGGCCCCGCCAAGCTGATACATCAGGACGATGTCGTGAACCGCGCCGTGTCGCTGTACTCGTACATCGCCAGACGCACGGCGGCTGGCGATGAAATCCCGATCCGCTCAGCCACGACCGGCGAGGTCGAGCGGATCCAACTGTTGTGGTCGGACATCTTGAGCATCGCTGCCACTCCGGCAATGGATCGCACCACTAAGGCGGCTGAGAACGAGGACCAGGGCGACGCGGACGAGGCCGACCCACCGAGTGCGAGCTGAGCGGCGCGGAACTTTGCCGCGCGTTTGCCGGGGCGGGTGAGTTTCGGCTGGCCCCGGATGAGACCGAGCGGGACCGACGAGAGAGGGCCGCTACCGGGTTTCCCCTGGTAACGGCCCTCTCTGCACTGCCGGTGGCGGGTAGAGGATTCGAACCTCTGTAGCTTTCGCGACGGATTTACAGCTCGGGCGCGCAACTGGCCTTGACCTGCGGCGGACCAGCCATCCGCTGCGAGTTTCTCCGCGCATACTCCGTACGACTGTTGATCATGCCACGGGAGGTGTCGTACTAAGAGCGGCTGGAACAAAGGGGGGCGCCAGCGTGGTCCCGAGCCGCCCCCCTTTGTTCCAGCCGCTCTTAACCTGCCCCGCCGGGGACACCTAATCACAGGAGTGTCCCTGGGTTGATGTTGCAAAACCGCAGGTCAAACGATATCGGGGGACTCGGGGGACAGGAGGGACACCAAGCTAGAGCCTGTGTTCCCGACCATAGCGACCCCATATGAAGATCATGTAGCGTCGATCTTGTGACGGGGCAGACACGAAACGCGATCATTGAGGGCGAGGTCATCGCCGAGCCGGTCGACGCTCTGCCGCCACCGAAGCCGCGCAAGCGGTGGCCGTGGCTGGTCGGCGGGATCGCCGCAGGCATCGCCCTGTGCCTGGCCGTGCCGATCGCCGTGGTTGTCGCCATGCTCGTTCTGCCGCTCGTGCGCGGCACGATCGAGGCGGGCCAGGGCGCCTCGACTCCTGGTGAGGCGTTGGTCCGCTACCAGATGTCGTTCAACGAACCTGGCAAGAACGGCGAGATGCTGGCCTCGCGGATGGTGACGGGCAAGAAGGCCCAGGACATGCTCAAGGCGCGCGCTGACTTCCTAGCGGACAGGGAGCGCGACATCGGCCGGCATCCGGACTGGACGTGGGGCGAGGTCAAGACGGGATGGGCACCAGCGGGGCAGGAGGCGTACGACGTCGACTGGCAGGACGACCGGGCCGAGATGACCCTCTGGTTCATGGTCGGCGGTCACCCCAGCGACGTTCAGGACGTCTGGTACAACAGCACGCTGCCGTGGCAGGCCAAGGCGGTGCGACAACGGGACGGCTGGCGACTGACCGAGGTGGAGATCCCCACGTGGTGTGGCACGCAGCGACCGGACGGGACGTATACCGGCTACTCCAAGTGCTGAGGATCTTCAAGCGGTCACCCTGCTACCGCCTCACCTCGGCAATCTCGATTCCGCATGGCTCACCATCACGGTGCGTGAACACGTACTCTGTGCCACCCACCAGCGACATACCCCCGGCGTCGACGATGTGGCCCTCGTTGACCCAAAGCCTTCCCGGATAGCCGTCGTACTCGAATGACCAGGCACCATCGATCTCGCGCACACGATAGCGGTAGCCGCTCACGAAGAGCGCGGGCCGAACGGCAGGCAGCGCTTTGTAGTCCACGGTGAGACCCACGGCCTGGTGCATGTGGTGCGGGACGTAGCTGCCGGACTCGTTCACACCTTCAATGCCGCTACTGGCGGGGATCGTCGGAAGCTCTTTCATGGTGGTGGCCTCCTGAAGCCGGCGCGGTGATGCGTCGGCATGGGCTAAGACCTGGAACAGGGCGCCAGAGAAGCGCTCTGCGTTCGCCACGGTGCGTAGATGGGTCCACCCCCGGGCGCGGTAGTACGCGTGCAACGCGTCATTGGTCTTCCAGGCGTCAAGCCTGAGCCACCGGCAGCCATGACGCCATGCGTGGTCACCGGCCCACGCCAGCATCCCCGCGCCAAGCTCATGACCTGCCTGGTCTCGTCGGATCGCGAGCTTGGAGACGTACGCGGCAGGCTCGGCAAGTTCGTCGTCGGTCCAGAAGTCGGGATCTCCGTGCAGCTCGACGGTGACCGTGCCGATCAGATCTTGGCCGTTGCACAGCAGCCAGACATCCCCGTGCGCGAGTGACGGCGCCATCTTCTCCTGCCACTTGGGCCACGTCGACCACTGGTCCAGGCCCTTGCTGCGCAGCCACGCGATGCTCTCCTCAAGTAGCCGCATCACGATCGGGAAGTCGTTCGGATTCGCTCGACGCATGGTGAAGGTGCCCGAGGCGTGCATGCGGTTGATCACTCCCAAGCTCGCTCGTAGACGATAACGTGACGGTCCCCGGCCAACACGTTGAGCGTGCAGCGAACCGGCCGCCCCTCGCTCGTGTATCCGGTCACGACATGCAGCGCGATCGGTGTGCCGGCAGCGAGGTCTAGCCGCGTGATCTCCTCCGGGCTAGGCATGCGTACGAAGAACTCATCCATGGCCCTAGCCTGCGCGTATCCCAGTTCCGCCAGCCGCTGGTTGGTCCCTTGCGGGATGTCCTCTGGCGACATGATGTTGGTGTCTTTGACCAGGTCAAAGGGGAAGTGGGAATCGTTCGTGTTGACGGGCTCTCCGTTGATGAACCGGACGCGACGGCGGGCCACGACCAGCTCCCCCCTTGGCACCTCAAGGCGGCTCGCCACCTCGGAAGACGCCGGGACAATGGAAACCTCGATCGTCTGTGACGGCGTGCGGCCCTCGCTGGAGATCTGCTGACAGTACCGGTCCATTTCGGGCGAAACGGGCTGTGGACGGGACTCCGCTTGCGGCCGGTACACCATGTGCTCTCGCTGCCGCACGAAGTGGCCGTGGGGCCGCTGCGCGCTTACCAGGCCTTCCGTCACCAGCACCGCAAGCCCTTGCCGGACGGTCTGCCGAGCTACCGAGTAGGCCTGCACTAGCTCCTGCTCGGTAGGCAGCCGGTCGCCGGGGCGCAACTCTCCAGAAACGATCTTGTTTCTGAACTCCGCCGCTATCCGCTGGTAAGCGGGCACGGACGAGCCACGTGTTGTGTTCACGCCTCCTTTTTACGTCCCCGACCAGGGATTGTCTAGTCGATCTGGTCAAACCCCTTGACGCGGCGCCCGGCCGCATCCAATATCGATGGCAGCACATTGTCTAGTCAGTACAGACAATGTCGAACAAGACGGAGTTCGTGGGAATGGCGGCTTGTCGCTGCGCGCCTGCGGATCGCCGTATGTGCGGGTTTGTTGAGAACTGAATTGGGCTGCGCCTCCCTCGGGATACCGGAAAAGGTTGCCGCGCAAGGCTTCTGGTCCTTGCATGCACGTTCACCCGTGCTGAAACGGGCTCCACACAACGCTTTCCGCCCGGCCGGGGCATCTCGGCCGGGCGACCCTTCCCGATCTCACAGGAGAGACCGTGAACAACGACCGTGACGACCCGTCCCCCGCCGACCTGGCCGCGATCGAGGCTGAGATGCCGCTGATCGAGGCTGAGATGCTGGTCCTCGACGCGGAGGTCCGCATCTTGTTGGCCGATCCCGAACCGACCGCGTTGGACTGGCAGCGGATGCGCCGCGCTGAGCGGCTCGTCATGCGCGAGCTGGTCAAACTGCACGCCACGCACCCCGCCGTGCGGCGGCTGCGGGCAGCGTGAGGGCCCGGCCGTGAGCCGCACCCGCGCTTGCTACCTCGACCCCGAGGGCGAGCGGTACGGCATCCCCACCTGGTGGTGGAAGGGCGCACCTGACGTCTACGCCACCCGCCGCCAGCTCCGCGCACGCGGCCTTCGCCCCGGCGGTCAGCCGGTTGCCGGCCAAATCCTGTGGCGCGGCGTTGGCGGCGAACGCGTCGCCTACCTCTACCGCCTCGACCTCGCCAAGCCGCACCGCCCCGCGACCGCCGCGCAGCGCCGCGCGATCGGCGCCGCGCTGCTGGCCCGCCGGACCTGCTCCACCTGCCGCGAAGTGCGGCCGTACTACATCCCGCGCTCGCTCGGCGAGTGCCTCACCTGCGCCTACCCCGAGGAGACCTCGTGACCACCGCAACCGCCTCCAGCGCCTACCCCGCCCCGATCGAGGCACTCATGGCCGACGCCCGCGCCCTGGCCGACCAGCTCGGCGACATCCCGTCCCGCAACGCCCTGATGAAGGAGTTCAAGATCGGCGCCCCGAAGGCCAACGCGGTGCGTGAGGCCCTCGCCGAGGAGGGGATGCGCCTGCGGACGCGGGAGGTCGACACCTCCACGCCGCGCTCGCTGCACGCCGTGCCGGACCTGGCGCCCGAGGTGGAGCCCGACGACGAGCCCACCGACCCGCCCGCCCTGGTAGAGGTGCCGCCGATCACCGAGGCGCCCGAGGTGCTGCCGCAGGCCACGGGTGACGGACACCCGGGCACCAACATCACCGCCCCGGACCTCCTGGCCGCGCCGCCTGCCAAGGCGCCCGCCCGGCGCAAGCCGCGCTCCTGGCCGGTGTGGGTGCTCGCCCTGCCCGCGTTCGTCGCGATCTGGTCCGGGTGGGTCGGCCTCGGCGAACTCACCGGGTTCGGCGTCATCCACCCGCTGCCCGGCATCGCCGACGACTTCAGCATCAACACCGCGATCACTCTCCCGATCGGCGTCGAGACGTACGCCGCCTACGCCCTCGCGGTCTGGCTGTCCAGCGCCTACGGCCCGTCGGTGCGCCGGTTCGCCCGCTGGTCCGCGATCGGCTCCCTGATCTTCGGCGCCGCCGGACAGGTCGCCTACCACCTGCTCAGCGCCGCCGGGGTCACCTCGGCGCCGTGGTGGATCACCACGGCGGTTGCCTGCCTGCCCGTCGCTGTGCTGGGCATGGGCGCCGCGCTGGCGCACCTGATCCACGCCAACCGCGACTAGCTCCGCCCGGTGCGCGGCCAACGGCCGTAGGAAGCTCGGCCGCGCACCGGTCCCCATCCCTCCACAAGGAGTCAGGAGACCTCCATCATGGCAACCCCGACCGATGCCGGCACGCTCGCCGCTGTCTTCGTCGCCCTGTACGCCGCTCACCAGGTCGCCGACCACTGGGTGCAGACGCAGCATCAGGCCGACCACAAGGCCGACGCCGGGTGGCGGGGGCATCTCGCCTGCGCCGCGCACGTCGCGACCTACACGCTCTGCGCGGTCGTCGCCCTGGTCGTCATGCACGCGGTCACCGGTGCGGCGCTGCAGCTCGGCTGGGCCGCCGCCGGGCTCACCGTCTCGGCCGTGACGCACCACATCGCCGACCGGCGTGCGCCGCTGCGGCGGATGGCCGACGCGCTCAAGAAGTCCCCGGCCTGGCTGGAGCGCGGCGGCGGCCTCTACGCCCTCGACCAGTCGTGGCACGTCGGCTGGCTATTCGTCGCCGCCCTGCTGATCGCGAACTGAGGCGGGGCGACATGGACGACAACGCCGAGCTGCTCGACCTGCACCGCGAGGTCCGCGACCTCTACCAGGTCCTGGCCGACCTGGCTCGCTGGGCCAACCAGCACCTCGACAACGAGTGCGCCGACCGGCAGTACATCGCCGAGCACCTCACCGGGTCGCTCGCCGCGCTGATCGACGGCGGCCCGCTCCCACACTCCCCGTTCTGACCCTCCACAAAGGAGAGACATCATGCCCGGATCGTTGAAGAACAAGGCGATCAGCGTCTGCCTGGGTCTGCTGGCCGCGTACTTCGTGATCACCGACCCGACCGGTTCCGCCCGCGCCGTGACGACCGTCGCGCGGGGCGTCATGGCGTTCCTCGCTGCCCTCGCCGCTTAATTCCTGCCCGGTGCGCGGCCCTCTGGCCTAGGAACCCCGGCCGCGCACCGGCCCCCTCACATGGAGGAGCCCTCATCATGTCATCCCCCGCGCCGATGTTCTCCCGTCACCCGCTGCTGCGGATGCTCAACGGCCTCAGCCTGCCCGCCGACGACTTCGTGGTCTTCGGGTCCGGGCCGATGCTCGCCCACGGGCTGCGCCGTGAACTCGGCGACCTGGACGTGGTCGCCCGGGGCGAGGCGTGGCGCCGCTTGACCCGCTGGTGCCAGCCGACCCCGGCCCCCTCGGGGCACGGCCTGACGATCCGCCTGCAGATCGAGGTGGCGGACCGCTGGTTGCCCGGCTGGGACACCGACCGGCTGATCAGCGCCGCCGAACACCACGCCGGGATCCCGTTCGCGCCGCTGCACGCCGTGCGGGAGAGCAAGACCAGCACCGACCGGCCCAAGGACCACGCCGACATCGCCCTGATCGACGCCGTCACCACACAGAAGGAAGCGGCATGACCTACACGCCCCGCAGCGCACCGCCCACCTCGGGCGGTGCCCGGTGAGCGGCCAGTGCGGCACCTGCCCGAGCCTGCACGCCGAGATCGCCCGGCAGCGCGGCCTTGTCGCCGTGCTGGAGCAACGCATCGCGTTCCTCCGCGCGCTGCTCAGCAACGCCCTCGGCGCGGTCCGTGGCTGCGCTGAGTTCATCGACCGGGAGCTGACCCAGCCGACGATGCCGCGCGTGCGGCTGTTGCCGGCCGTTGCTCAGCGCCTGGTCGCCACCGCCGAAGACCTCGAAGGACGAAACCGATGAGCAGCAACACGTTCGATGCCGACCCGCGTTTCGGTGGCCCTGCAGAGGAGCAGCCGCCGCGCCTGTACGTCGTCAAGCCCCGCAAGCCCGACACCGACCCATCGCCCGAGGGCGACGCCGAGACGTACACGGAGCAGACCGCCGACGTCGGCGACCCCGTCGACCTGGGCGACGTGGTCGACGTCGCGCCGGGGCTGTCGTGGGGCGACCTCACCGCCACGAGCCCGCGCGGCCGGGCGCCGATCGTCCCCGTGTGGTTGCAGGGCGCCGACAGCCGCCGCGCGACCTTCGCCGCGATCGGCGAGAACCTGCGCTACTGGGCGCTGTTCCACCTCGTCCGGTCCCCGAAGTACGCCGCCAAGACCGCCTGGTACGCGCCGATCGGCGCCGGGCGCCTGATCGGCAAGGTGTTCCACTGGGCGAGCGCGGAAGAGGGCAACTGGAACCTGCGCCAGCAGGCCGCCAACAGCAACGACCCGCACACCTGGCAGGCCCTGGACCGCACCCGCAGCAAGCAGTCCCGCGCCCGCTGGTGGCTGGTCATCCCCTCCACCATCGGCCTCACGGTGTCCCTGCTCGTCGTCCGGGCCAGCGACACCGTGCCCACCCTCGGCTGGTACACCACGATGGCGGCGGCCGTGGTCCTGCTCGCCCGGGTCGGCCGCCCGGCAGACAAGCCGATCACCGACCGGGTGTCCAACGCCCCGCGGTTCACGAAGCTGACCGCCGACATGGTCCGCAACGCCCTGGTGTCGCTCGCCCTGAAGGGCATGACCGACGCCGGCAGCGTGGAGTTCGTCCACCCGGGCGTGCACCGCGACGGCCCGGGATGGCTGGCACGGGTGAACCTGCCGCAGGGCCTGGAAGTGGTCAAGGTGCTGGAACGGCGCGGCGGCCTGTCCTCGGCGCTGCGGCTGCCGGTCGATCAGGTGTGGCCGTCCGCCGGACCGGACCACGCCGGACAGCTCGACCTGTGGGTCGGCTACCAACCCGCGTCCAAGATGGGCCAACCGAAGTGGTCGATCGCCGCGCCGAACGCCCGCACGAGCGTGTTCGAAGAGCACGAGTTCGGCAGCAACGAGCGACAGCAACCGGTCAAGACGTCGATGTTCGCCCGGTCGTTCGTCATCGCCGGGCAGCCGGGCTCCGGCAAGTCCTACGCGGCGCGGGCGCTTGTGCTGATGGCGTCGCAGGATCCCACGGTGGAATTCAAGATCGCTGAGTTCAAGGGCACCGGCGACTTCATCGACCTCGCCCCGATCTGCTCGACCTACGTCGTCGGCGTCGATGATAAGGCCATCGCCGAGGGCGCCGCGATCATCATGTGGGGCCTCGCCGAAGCCGAACGGCGCGGCAAGCGCGTCCTCGCGGCGAAGCAGCGCGGCGAGGCCCCCGAGGGCAAGGTCACCCCGGAGTTGGCGCGGAAGCAGGGTTCTGGGCTGCACCCGGTCGTCATCGTCATTGACGAGGCGCACGAGCTGTTCGGCGCTTCCGCCGAGGCCGCCGACGCCGCCGAACGGCTGATCAAGCGGGCGCGGGCGCTGAACATCATCGTCATCCTCGCCACGCAGATCCCCGACCGCACGAGCCTGCCGCCGAACATCGTCCGGTGCGTCACCAACCGGTGGTGCCTGTCCGTGGCCGGGCAGGTCGAGAACGACATGGTCCTTGGCACCGGCGCCTACAAGCGCGGGATCACCGGCACCGTGTACCGGCCCGTCATCGACGCCGGATGGGGCTGCATGACCGGCCTCGCCGCCCCAACGGCGGTCCGGTCGCAGTACCCGACGCCGGACGTCGCCGCTGAGATCGTCGCCCGCGCGGTCGCCATCCGGGGCGGCGCCCCGGTCGGTGGCAGCGCCGACCTGCCCACCGCCCGGGACCTGCTCGCCGACCTGGCCGACGTCTCCGCCCCCAACGGGCAGCACTGGGCACCGGCAGCGGCAGCCCTCGGCGAGCGGTGGCCGAACGCCTACCCCGGGCTGACCGCCGACGCGCTGTCCGAACTGGCACGCGCCGCAGGCGTACAGAGCGTCACCGTGAAGATCTCCGGCACCGCGTTGAAGGGCTACCGCCTCGACGGCCTCCGCGACCTTCTCGCGGCCCGCCCCGCCACCCCGGACGAGGGGTAACGCCGAAGGTAACGGCAGCGGCAGCGGTAACGCCCCCGTTACCGCTGCCGTTACCCCCCAATCCAGCCACCTGCCTGCACAGACATTCCGCAGGTGGGCGGTAACCGCACACCCGAAAACAGGCCCGAGAACCCTCAAGGAGCCTTCCGTGACACCGGTCATGCTCGTTACCTTCGCCGCCGCCAGCTTCTACGCCATCGCCTGCTGGGTGCGCCCGTTCGGCCGCTGCAGCCGCTGCAAAGGCGCCGGTATCCACCAGACGCTCATCACTCGCCGTTACCAGCCGTGCCGGTCGTGCCGGGGCGCCGGGCTGCGGCTGCGCATCGGCCGCCGCGTCTTCAACTACCTCGCCGCCATCCAGCGCGACGGGGCAAGCCGATGAGCACCCACACCCCGCGTCGGCACCCCGACTGGTGCGCCGGAGGGCACCGCTGCAACCTCGGCGAGCACCGCGCCGACCCCCTCGCCGTCGACGTCGACGGGCTCGGCCGCGCCCTGCTCACCCGCGTACGCGCCGCCGACGGCCGGGAACACGCCGAGGTCACCCTCACCGTCGCCCTGGCCGACGCCGAGCCGGTCGCCCGCGCGCAACTCCTCGGCCTCGCCCGCGACCTGGCCGCCGTCATCGGCCGCGCCACCCGCGCCAGCACGCGCCCCGTCCGGCGGGCCGCGTAATGACCACGACCGCTCTGTGCCGGTTCTGGTTCGGCGCTGACCAGCGATATTGCGACGCCGCCGAGGGCGTCCGCCGCTACCTGCCCGGCCTGCGCTGCCCGGCGCACACCCCGGCCGCGCTCGCCGGGCTGCCGGAAGCGCCGTCGACATCACTCACGGGAGGAACCGATATGGGGCTTCGCCCTGACCGCAAAGCGTTGCTGCGCAACGCGTTGGAGACGATCGCACGCGGCTGGTACGTATTCCCGGTCGCGGTCAACGCCAAATGGCCGGCACTGCACGGCGTGCGTGACTGCCCGCTCACCGGGCTGTGCACCGGCGGACACCTCGGCTGGGAGCAGCGCGCCACCCTCGACCCCGAACGCGTCGAGCGCTGTTGGAGCACGGCGCCGTACAACGTCGGCATCGCCTGCGGCCCGTCCAACCTTGCCAACATCGACCTTGACGTGCCCAAACCCGGCGAGGTGCCGCCGCCGGGGCACGAGCACTACGCCCACGGCGGCGCCGTCTTCCGCGATCTCTGCGCGGAGACTGGCGAGCCGTACCCCGAGGACACCTACACCGTGACGACCGGGCGGCGCGGCACGCACCTGTACTTCGAGCACCCGGCGGACGGGCCGCATCTGCGCAACACCGCCAGCGGCAGCCCTGGCGCGTTGGGCTGGCTGATCGACACCCGCGCCCACGGCGGCTACGTCCTCGCCGCAGGCTCCATCGTCGACGGCCGCCCCTACTCGACCGCGCTCGACCGGGCACCGATGCCGCTGCCCGGCTGGCTAGGCCAAAGGCTCGTCCCCGCGCCGATACCGCCGCGCAAGCCGATGGTCGTGACGTTGCCGGCCGACCGGCGCGGTGCCTACCTGCGCGCAGCGGTCGAGCGGGAGTGCGCCGTGGTGGCAACGGCCAGCAGCGGGCGCAACCGCGCCCTCTACGGCGCGTCTGTCGCCCTCGGACAGCTCAAGGCCGGGGGCGAGCTGCCCGAGGACTACGTCATCGATGCCCTGACCGCCGCCGCCGAAGCGTGCGGGCTGCACCTCGACCCGCCGCCCGGACAGATCGGCCGCACCATCGCCAGCGGTCTACGCGCCGGAGCGAACCGTCCCCGGACGGTGGCGGCATGACCGCCGTACACGACCACGAGGGAGGGCCGATGCTGACCACCGTTCCCGCCAACGCGCACGACGGTGGGCCGCACCTGCGCGTGGTCCAGGCCGAGGACGCCGACGTTCTCGGCGCGGGACGGGCGCCCGGTCGGCTCAAGACCGCGTGGACCGCTGCCGACCTGATGGCGATGGAGTTCCCGCCGCCCCGGTGGGCGGTCCCTGGCATCCTCTGCGAGGGCGTGTCGCTGCTGTGCGGGCCGCCGAAGGTCGGCAAGTCGTGGCTGTCCCTCGCCCTCGGCCTGGCGGTCGCGTCCGGCGGCCGGGCGTTCGACTCCATCCCGGTAGAAGGCGGCCCGGTGCTGTACCTCGCCCTGGAGGACACCCCGCGCCGGTTGCAGTCCCGTATCGGGACCGTCCTGGACGGTAAGCCCGCCCCGGCCGCGCTGACCCTCGCCACGTCGTGCCCGCCGCTGACGCAGGGCGGGGACGAGGCGATCGGCAACTGGCTGGACCGCAACCGCAACGCCCGCATGGTCATCATCGACGTCTTCGCCAAGATCCGAGGCACCAGCGCGCCCGGCGCGTCGGCCTATGACGCCGACTACTCGGCGGTGAGCCGGATCAAGAAGGTCGCCGACCACTACGGCGTCGCGGTGCTGATGGTCCACCACATCCGCAAGGCCGGATCGGAGGACTTCCTGGAGGCCGTGTCCGGCACCAACGGCATCGCGGGCGCCGCAGACGCCACGCTCGTGCTCAAACGCCCCCGAGGCGAGGCAGATGGGGTGCTGCACGTGACCGGCCGCGACGTCGATGAGGCCGAGTACGCCCTCGCATTCCAGCCCGCATCCGGTGCGTGGACCATGCTCGACGGACCGGCCGGAGACCACGCCATGGGTGAAACCCGCGCCACCATCGTGCGCTGGCTACGTGGGAACCCCGGAAGCTCTCCAAAGGTCATCGCCGAGAGGACCGGGATCAAACCCGACCTGGTCAAGAAGACCCTGCAACGCATGCTCGCCGCTGGTCAGGTCGCCGCCGACGGGGGCGGCCGGTACCGGCTTCCCGGAGCGTCCGGGGACCCCCATGCCGAAGGTGTCCCCGGTGTCCCCGGTGTCCCCGGTGTCCCCGGTGTCCCCGGATTGCCCGTGACCAGCGAAAACGCAACATCATCTCGGGGACACCTCGGGGACACCTTGCCGCTGTCTGCCTCGGATGACGGTGCGGCCCCGTGACGCCTCTGAGCGCCCCACAGACGGTTTCCGGTATGCCGAACACCGGTACCGGCGAGATCTCGGCTCAGCGGCCGTTTCAGCGGGCGCTGAGCGGGCGCCTATGGCGTCCGGAGTGCCGATGGTCGGACACCCCGGCCCGGCGACTCCCGGATGCCACAGGCGCTCTGAGCGCCCCGCATCACAGCACCGAGAGGAGCACGACCCCCATGCCACGCGGGCAGGAACGCCAGCCGTCCCTCACGATCCCCGAGGTTATCGCCGAGCTACGCGTCTCTCGGTCGACGTTCTACCACTGGCGGGCCACGGGGAAAGGTCCCCGGTGCGTCCGGCTCCCCAACGGCGAGGTGAGGGTGCGCCATACAGACCTTGATGAGTGGCTCAACGGCCTTGAGGAGGCAGCTTGAGTAGCCAGGCCGACGAGGAGGACGAGGCGCGTTGGTCCCACAGCGTCCGAATCTGGGCGCTGCGCACCAACGCCGGGAAGAAGCGCAGCACCTACTCCACCCGCTGGATGGTGGGTGGCGAGGAGCATCACCGGACGTTCGCGAGCTACGCGCTCGCCGACGCCTTCCGCGCCAAGCTCCTGAACCACGTGCAGCGCGGATCGGCGTTCGAGATCACCTCTGGCCTGCCCGCGCCGATGCTTCGGGAAGCACGGGAACGCTCGTGGTACGAGCACGTCTGCGCGTATGTCGACATGAAGTGGCCGGGCGCCGCGCCGAAGTCGCGTACCGGCATCGCCGAGTCGCTGGCGACGGTGACGCCCGCCCTACTGGGCAGCGACCGGGGGCGCCCGGACAAGGCGCTGATCCGCCGCGCCCTCTACACGTGGGCGCTGGTGCCGCCACGGCGTCAGGCTGGCGAGCCACCCGGCGATTTGGCCGGCACGGTGCGGTGGCTGGAGCGCAACACCGTGCCGCTCACCGACTTGGCGGACCGGACACGCGGCCCGGTGCTGGTCCGCCAGGCGCTCGACGCGCTCGCCCGGCAGATCAACGGTCAGCCTGCCGCAGCAAAGACCGTGGCGCGGAAGCGAGCCATCCTGTTCAACGCGTTCGAGTACGCGGTTGAGCTGGGGTACCTGGCGGACAACCCGATCGGTCGGGTGAAGTGGAAGGCGCCGAAGGCGGCCGAGTCGGTCGACCGCCGGGTGGTGGTCGACCGTTACCGCGCTCGCACGCTGCTGATGGGCGTCGCCGTACAGCCCAACGTCGCGAAGCGCCTGGTCGCGATGTTCGCGCTCATGTACTACGCGGCTCTACGTCCGAGCGAGGCGCTCGACTTCCGGCAGGAGAACATCGCGAGCCTGCCGACCAAGGGGTGGGGTGAGCTACTGCTCGGCAACTCCTCGCCGCGCACCGGCACCGCGTGGACGGACAGCGGGCGGTCCCGAGAGCGGCGCGGCCTCAAGCATCGGGCCGCCGCCGACACACGGCCGGTCCCGGCGCATCCCGAACTGGTGGAGATCTTGCGGTGGCATCTGGACGAGTTCGGCACCGCGCCGGACGGACGCCTGTTCGTCGGCCCTCGGGGCGGCACGATCGGTGACTCCACCTACCTCACGGTGTGGCATGACGCACGGCGCTACGCGCTCACCTCTGCGGAACATCGCGGGCCGCTCGCCCGGGTGCCGTACGACCTGCGGCACGCGGCGGTGTCGACCTGGCTGAACGCGGGAGTACCCGCGACGCAGGTTGCGGAGTGGGCGGGCCACAGCGTGGCCGTGCTGCTGCGGGTGTACGCGAAGTGCATCGTCGGGCAGGGCGCCGCCGCGCGGCGCCGCATCGAGGCAGCGATGGGCGGTGGCGAACAGGCCGTGAGCAGGGACGACGCGGCTTGATCTTGCGCGGAAATTTCTCCGCGTATTCTCCGTACACAGCCGTGAACGGCTGGCTGTGGCTGGACATGGCTGGACTACGACGAAAGCGCCCCCTACCAGGTTATCCCTGGTAGGGGGCGCTTTTCGCTGCCTGTGGCGGGTAGAGGATTCGAACCTCTGTAGCTTTCGCGACGGATTTACAGTCCGCTCCCATTGGCCGCTCGGGCAACCCGCCTGGCGGAAGCAAGAATAGCGGTACGCCCCGGGGGCAACGCAAACGGGTACCCTCGGCGCGTCCGTAACCGTCATCCGACCGCACCACAGGAGCATCTGCCATGGCTTCGGCACCCTCGTTCGACATCGTCAGCAAGGTCGACCGGCAGGAGGTCGACAACGCGCTCAACCAGGCCGACAAGGAGCTGGGGCAGCGGTTCGACTTCCGCGGCACCGGTGCTGAGATCAAGTGGGCCGGGGAGGAGACGGTCAGCCTCCAGGCGGAGACCGAGGAGCGCGTGGTCGCGGCCCTCGAGGTCTTCAAGGAGAAGCTGGTCAAGCGCAACATCTCGCTCAAGTCACTCGACGCCGGTGAGCCGCGTGCGTCCGGCAAGACGTACAAGATCGATGCCAAGATCGTGCAGGGCATCGAGTCGGACAAGGCGAAGGAGATCTCCAAGAAGATCCGCGACGAGGGGCCGAAGGGCATCCAGGCGCAGATCCAGGGCGATCAGCTGCGCGTGACCGGCAAGAAGAAGGACGACCTGCAGGCGGTCATCACGCTGCTCAAGGGCGAGGACTTCGGCATCGCGCTGCAGTTCACGAACTACCGGTGAGCTGACCGCTCAGTCCCGGCGCGCCGGTGGGCGGCGCTCGGGGCGCTCCGGGGTCTCCTCGGCGCGGATCAGCACGAAACTGTCGGTGTCACAGATCTCGGTGTCGGG
Source organism: Dactylosporangium sp. NPDC051087 (assembly GCF_055586325.1). Taxonomy (NCBI): domain Bacteria; kingdom Bacillati; phylum Actinomycetota; class Actinomycetes; order Micromonosporales; family Micromonosporaceae; genus Dactylosporangium; species Dactylosporangium sp. NPDC051087. The sequence continues at coordinate 370,368 of NZ_JBVJIJ010000005.1, forward strand.
CTCTTCCCGGTGATCGGGGTCTGCCAGCACGGCGTGGATCGGCATTGCCATGAGGCGTGACCATACACGGACGTGCTTCCGGCATCACTCATGTGAGTGACGCCCAACGCTCAGGAAGTGGCGGCCCGCGCGATCGAACCGCGCGGGTTGCCCGCCACCAGAGCGGCGAACGCGACAGCCGTGCCGGCCAGCAGAAACGCCCAGACGACACCGCCGGGGCGGTCGACGACCAGGCCCATCGCGGCGACGCCGGCGGCGCTGGAGGCGACCGAGACGGTGACCAGCCAGGTGTACGCCTCATTGAGCATCGAGCCCGGCACGATCTGCCCGACGAGCGAGTTCTGCACGGTGAGGGCCGGCGCGATGGTGGCGCCGCCGACGACGAGCGCGATGCCGAGCGCCAGCGCGCTGGGCATGGCGGCGAGGACCAGGATGCTGGCGGAGACGCCGGCGAGCAGCCAGCCGAGCCGTCCCGGCGGCCGCGTGCCGAAGTAGAAGCCGCTCAGCGCGCTGCCGATCCCCCACACGCCGAGCAGCAGCCCGCCGACGCCTTCCGGGTCGTTCTCGACGTACGCGGTGGCGTACGCCGGCACGGCGACCCCCATCCCGCCGAACGCGAACCCGAGGCCGAACGCGGTCACCAGCAGCGGCACGAAGCCGGGCACCCGCAGCGGGCCGAGCCCCCTGGCGTGGGCGTGGTCGGCGTGCCTGCGCCACGACCGGATGGCCCGGCCGCGGGCGACGACCAGCGTGCCTAGGAAGGTGACGCCGGCGGCGGCGCCGAGCGCGACGGCGGGCTGCCACAGCACGACGCAGAGCGCGACCAGCATCGGCCCGGCCACGAAGACGACCTCGAACAGCGCCGTCTCGGCGGCGAGGGCCACGACCCGGACGTGCGGCAGGTCGGCGGTCAGCGCGTTCCAGGTGCCCCGTACCGCGGCGGTCAACGGCGGGAACGTCGCTCCGGCGAGCACCGCCGTGCCGACGATGACCGGCAACGGGGAATGCCGCAGCGCGACCGTGATCAGCGCCACGAGGGCCAGCGGGTGCGCGACGCCGGTGACGAGCAGGACCGGGCCGGGGCCGATCCGGTCGGCGAGCCGTCCGGCGATCGGGCTGGCCGCCGCGCCGGCGAGGGCGTACACGGCGCAGGCGGCCGCGGCCTGGGCGTACCGGCCGGTCGTCTGCTGCAGGAGCAGCAGCAGTGACAGCGAAACCATGCCGATGCCGAGCCGGGCGAGCACCCCGACGACCAGCAGGACAGGCGCGCCGGGGAGCCGCCACACCGCCGCGTACTGCCGCAACGCACTGCCTCATTTCGCAACCGGGTAACGGGTGAAGAGCCTGCCGATCCTAACGGCAGGCTCTCCTCACCCGGTCAGGATTTTCGCGTCAGCGGTGCGGCACGCCCGCCATCTCCTCCAGCCTGGCGACCCGCTGCTCCATCGGCGGGTGCGTCGAGAACAGCGACGCAATGCCGCCGCCCCGCAGCGGGTTGTCGATCATCAGGTGGGCCTGGCTGGCGAGCTGCGCGTCGGCCGGGAGCGGGAGCGCCTGCGTACCACGGTGAATCTTGCGCAATGCGCTGGCCAGGGCGAGCGGGTCGGCGGTCAGCCTGGCACCGGACTCGTCGGCCTGGAACTCGCGGCTGCGGCTGATCGCGAGCTGGATGACGGTCGCGGCGAGCGGGCCGAGGATGAGCATCAGCAGCAGGCCGCCGATCCCGGGACCGTCGTCGTCCTGCGACGAGCCCCCGATCGGCAGGAAGATCGCGAGCTGCGCCAGCATCGTGATCATGCCCCCGAGTGCGCCGGCGACGCTCGAGATGAGGATGTCGCGGTTGTACACGTGTGACAGCTCGTGCCCGATCACGCCGCGCAGCTCGCGCGGGGTCAGGACGCCGAGAATGCCCTGCGTGACGGCCACCGCGGCGTGTTTGGGGTTGCGCCCGGTGGCGAAGGCGTTCGGTTGCATGGTCGGGCTGACGTACAGCCTGGGCATGGGCTGCCCGGCCGACGCCGAGAGCTCGCGGACCATCGCATACAGCTCGGGCGCCTGCGCCTCGGTGACCGGCTGCGCGTTCATCGCCCGCAGGGCGAGCTTGTCGGAGTAGAAGTAGCTGAAGGCGTTCATGCCGAGCGACAGGAACACGGCGATGACCAGCCCGGTGCTGCCACCGAGCCAGTAGCCCACGAGCAGGATGAGCCCGGTCAGCAGCCCCAGCAGGGCCGCTGTCTTGAGACCGTTGAGATGCCTGTGCTGGTGCATACCTCCTACAACACCGCGGCCCGCTGCGCCCCTTCCCCACGGCGGCTGTGAGCTGGCTGAACGTCACCTTGGCCGGCGCTGAACCTCGGCCACGGCGGGTCCGGGTGCCAGGAGCGTCCGGACGTCAGGAGCTGAAGAAGCCGGCGAGCTCCAGCACCCCTTGCAGAGCCAACCCGAGCAGCACCGCGAGCACCGCCGCCACCCCGACGGCGACCGGCCATCCGACCCGCGCCGGCACCGACGGATCGTGGGTGCCCGCGTTTCCCGCGGAAGTGCCGGCCTCATCGACTGCGACCGCTGCGACCGCTGCGACGGCTGGGCCCGCCGGGTCGGCCGGGTCGGCGGCGGCTGTGAGCTGGCTGAACGTCCCGTGACCGGCCCTGAGCTCGGCAACGGCGGGTCCGGATGCCAGGAGCGTCCGGGTGTCAGGAGCGTCCGGGTGTCAGGAGCTGAAGAAGCCGGCGAGCTCGAGCACCCCTTGTGGAGCGAACCCGAGCAGCACCGCGAGCACCGCCGCCACCCCGACGGCCACGGCGACCGGCCATCCGACCCGCACAGACACCGACGGATCGTGGGGTGCCCGCGTCTCGGGAACCGCGGACGTGCCGGCCGCACCGACTGCGACCGCTGCACCCACTGCAACGGCTGGGCCTGCCGTGCCCGCCGTGTCGGCTGTGCCCGCCGGAACGGCTGTGCCCGCTGCGGCGGCTGGGACGGCCGTGCCCGCTGCGACGGCTGTGCTCGCTGGGACGGCTGGGAGCGCCTCGGGGGCTGCGAACAGAGTGGCCACCACCCGGACGTAGTACGCCAGGCCGATGACCGCGTTGAGCGCGACGACGATCGCCAGCCACGCCGCTTCGCCGCCGAGCAGGGACCGGACGACGGCGACCTTGGCGAACAGGCCGGCGAGGCCCGGCGGCAGGCCGGCGAGGCCCGTCAGCGCGATCACGAGCACCGCCGCCAGCCACGGCGAGCGGCGGGCGAGGCCGCGGTAGTCGGCGACGTCGCCACCGTCGGCGCTGCCGCGGGTCGCGGTGATGGCGGCGAACGCGGCGAACTCGAGCACGACGTAGAAGAGGGCATATGCGACGGTGGCCGCGACGGCGAGCGCGACCGCCTCCGTGGTGCGGCCGCGGGCCGCCAGGAGCGCGCCGAGCGGGGCGAGCAGATAGCCGGCCTGGGCCACCGAGGACCAGGCGAGCAGCCGGACCATGCGCCGCTGCCGGAGCGCGACGAGGTTGCCGATCGTCATGCTGAGCACGGCGAGCACCGCCAGGGTCAGGCCCGACGTGGCGAGGACCGGACCCCCGGCGATCACGCCGACGAGCAGCAGCGCGACCACACCGCCGAGCTTCGAGGCCGTCGACAGGTAGGCGGCCACCGGCAGCGGGGCGCCGTCATAGGTGGCCGGCGCCCAGGCGTGCGCCGGCACGGCGGCGACCTTGAACGCCAGACCTGCGAGGAACAGCACGATGCCGGCCTTGAGCAGCGGCTCGAACGCGGGCGCGGTGGCGCCGGCGCGGGCGATGTCGGCGAGGTGCACACCGCCGGTCGCGGTGTAGACGAGGCCCGCGCCGAGCAGCGCCACGGCCGTCGACACGACGCTGACCACGAAGAACGTGACCGCCGCCGACGCGCCCGCGGCGGAGCCGCGCCTGATCCCGACCAGCAGATACAGCGGCAGGGTGAGCGTCTCGAGCGCCACGACCAGCGTGATCAGGTCGCGGGCACCGCCCAGCACGACGGCGCCGGTCAGCGAGCAGGCGAGCAGGAAGCAGTATTCGCCGACGGGCACCTCGCCGGTCCGCAGCACGGGCACCGACAGCGCGACGGCACCGAGCGCGAGCAGCGCGAACGCGGCGCCGATCGCGGCGGACGCCGGGTCGGCGACCAGCGAGCACTGGTCGGGCCCGACGCAGAACGCGGTGCGCTGCCCGGCGTCGGGGAGCCCGAGCCCGACACCGATCGCGGTGGCCGCGGTCGCGAGCATGCCGAACGCGGTCGCCCCGACGACGGCACCCCGCCTGCCCGGCACGAGCAGGTCGACGAGCAGGGCCAGGACGGCGGTGGCCGCGGCCGCATACGTCGGCAGGAGCGCGATCTGGTCGATGCTCATCGCCCGGCCTCCCCGGCTTTTCTCGTGCTGCGGCCGCTCGCCGGTGTCCCCGCGGGAGCGCCGCGGCGGGCGGGTGGGCGGGTCCGGAGCGCGGTCATGGGCTGATCACGCCCGCCAGCGCCTCGGCCGCGCCGCGGGAGAAGGCGAGCACGCCGAGCGGTGCCACGCCGACGGCGAGGGTGAGGACGATCAGCGGGGACCAGGCGACGAGCTCGGCCGGACGGAGTCGTCCCGTGGCGCCGGCACCGAGTGCCGCGACCGGCGGGGTGGCCGCACCGTGGGTGACCCGCCGGAGCAGGCGCAGGAAATACGCGGCGGCGAGCGCGGCACCGGCGGCCGCGATGACACCGAGGGTGGTCCAGAGCGGCCCGCCGCGCTCGAAGGCGGCGACGACGGCGAACGCCTCGCCCCAGAATCCGGCGAGGCCGGGCAGCCCCAGCGAGGCGATCGCGGCGAAGGCGAGGATGCCGCTGAGCGCGGGCGCGGTCTCGCGGAGCCCGCCGAGCTGGGCGAGGTCCCCGGTGTGCGCCCGGTCCTTGATCCCGCCGGCGACGAAGAACAGCAGGCCGGTGACGATGCCGTGCGCGATGTTGCCGATGAGGGCCGCCTGGAAGCCCGTGGTGGTGAGGGTGGCGACGCCGAGCAAGACGAAGCCCATGTGACCGACCGACGAATACGCGATGAGGCGCTTGAGCTCGGTCTGTGCCAGGCACACGAGCCCGCCGACGATGATCGCCGCGGTGGCGAGGATCCCGAGCACCGGGGCGCTGCGCGCGGCGGCCTCGGGTGCGACGCCGACGGCGACCCGGATCAGACCATAGGTGCCCATCTTCAGCAGCACGCCGGCGAGCACCACCGACCCGACGGTCGGGGCTTCGGTGTGGGCGGCGGGCAGCCAGGTGTGCAGCGGCCAGAGCGGGCTCTTCACCGCGAACGCGGCGGCGAACAGGACGAACGCGAGCAGCTGCACGCCGCTGCGCATCGGGGTGCTGCTCTGCGGGTCGGACAGCGCGACGAGGTCGCCGGTCCCGGCCGCGGACACGACGGTGAAGACGCCGACGAGCAGCAGGACCGAGCCGAACAACGTGTAGAGCACGAACTTGCGCGCGGCGCGGCGACGGTCGGGGCCACCCCAGACGGCGATCACCGCATACATCGGCAGGAGCACGAGCTCGAAGAAGACGAAGAACAGCACCAGGTCGAGGGCGAGGAACACGCCGATGATGCCGACCTCGAGGACGAGCAGCAGCGCCACGAGGAGCCGGCCACGGCCCGGGTCGGGGACCCGCCAGAGGCAATACGCGCAGCAGAGCATCGTCAGCCCCGCGGTCAGCGCCACGAGCGGATACGACACACCGTCGATCCCGAGGTGGAAGCGCAGGCTGAGGTCGGGCGCCCACGGCAGGTCGATCTCGGCCCACGGCGCGATGGGGTTGGCCTTGATCTCCTTGAACGTCGGGAACTCGCTCGCGGAGCTCGGCGGTGGCCCGCCCGGCAGGAACGCGAACACGATGCCGACCGTCGCGGCGGCGAACGCGGTCCCCCCGATCCTCGCGGCCCGGTCCAGCCGGGCCGGCATCCCGGCCGCGAAGACCGCACCGATCGCCGGCACGATCAGCAGCGCGAGGAGCAGTCCCTGATCGGTGCTCACCAGGACACCCCCAGGAGAAGGACGGACGCCGCGGGGACAGCCACACCGGACGACCCCGCGCGGGTCGGAGGGACCGCCGGGCGGATGGTCAGGGCCGGAGTCATCAGAGCACCCCCAGGACGAGGGCGACGAGCGCGGCGAGGAGAACCGTGCCGGTGAGGACGGCGGCGGTGGCGCGGGGCAGGGCGGCGGTGTGGGCGCGGGCGAGGAGGGCGCCGGTGGCCGTGGTGGTGGCGCCGGTGGCGTCGACCGCGCCGTCGACGACGGACTCGTCGGTGCGGCGGGCGAGGCGGGCGAGGGCCGTGACCGGGCGGGTGACGAGGGCGTCCTGGACGGCGTCGAGATAGAACGCGTTGGCCAGGAGGCGGGTGAGCGCGGTGTCGGGCAGGTCGGCGGCGGGGTCGCGGCGCCAGGCGAGGGCGGCACCGGCGGCCAGCAGCGCCAGCGGGAGGAGCGCGAAGGCACCGAGCTCGGCGATCGGCTCGTCCTTGAGGCCGGCGACGAGCCGGGTCGCGAAGGCGGCCGACAGCCCGGCGAAGCCGAGCAGGACCGTCGGCACCGCGAGGACGAGCAGCGGGGCGCGCATCGCCCAGGGCGGCTCGTGCGCGGCCCTGGCCGTGGCGCCGCGGGGGTCGCCGAGGAACGTGCGGCGCCAGAGCCGGACGACATAGGCCGCGGTGAGCAGGACCGTGACCGCCGCGGCGGCGAACACCAGCCAGGCCGCGGCGCGGGGCAGCGGCAGGGACGTGGAGGTCGCGTGCCAGGCGGCCTCGATGATCGAGTCCTTGCTGAAGAAGCCCGCGAGGGGCGGGACGCCGGCGAGGGCGGCGAGGCCGGCGGTCATCGTCCAGAACGTCACCGGCATGCGGGTGCGCAGCCCGCCCATGGCGGCCATGAGGTTGGTGCCGACGGCGTGGATCACGGCGCCGGCGGCGAGGAAGAGCAGCGCCTTGAAGGCGGCGTGGGTGAGCAGGTGGAACAGGGCCGCGCCGGGTGCGCCGACGGCGAGGGCGCCGGTCATGTAGCCGAGCTGGCTGACCGTCGACCAGGCCAGGACGCGCTTGATGTCGTCCTGGCCGAGGGCGGCGAGCGCGCCGAGGAGCATCGTGATCGACGCCATGACGGCCAGGACGGTGAGGGCGGCGCCGGAGCGCTCGAACAACGGATAGAGCCGGGCGACGACATAGACGCCGGCGGCGACCATCGTCGCGGCGTGGATCAGGGCGGAGATCGGGGTCGGGCCGGCCATCGCGTCGGGCAGCCAGGTGTGCAGCGGGAACTGGGCGCTCTTGCCCGCGACGCCGGCCAGCAGCAGGACACAGGCGGCGGTGACGGTGCCGGCGGGCAGGTCGGCGGCGAACACGTCGGCGATGCGGAAGCTGTGCGCCTGCAGGCCGAGCAGCACGATGCCGACGAGGAAGCCGACGTCGCCGACACGGGTGACGAGGAACGCCTTGACCGCGGCGCGGGGCGCCTCCGGCAGGCGGCGGTCGTGGCCGATGAGCAGATATGAACAGATGCCCATGACCTCCCAGCCGACCAGCAGGGTGATCAGGTCGCCGGAGACGACCACCAGCAGCATCGCGCCGGTGAAGAGGCTGACCTGCGCGGCATAGGGCGCATACCGGTCGTCGTCGTGCAGATAGGCGACGGAGTAGACCTGGACGCAGAGCGCGACGACGCCGACGGCGACCGCGACGAGACCGGCGGGGCCGTCGAGCCAGGTGCCGAGCGTGACGGAGAGCCGCCCGAAGTCGGCGATGACGATCCCGGGGTCGGCGCCCCGCGGCCCGCGCAGCGCGACGGCGACCGCGCACGCGAGCGCGACGGCCGCGCCGCCTGCGCCGAGCACGGCGGCGACACCGCGCTGCCGATAGCGCAGGAGCAGCCCCAGCAGGCCGGCCACCACCGGGACCGCGGGCAGCGCCAGCCCGAGCAGGTCGACCCTCACCGAGCCACCTCCTGGTCCGCCTCGGCGGTGACAACTGCGGGGACGGCGGCGGGCGCGGCCTCGGTGAGCGGCAGCTCCTCGACGTCGACCGAGCGGCGCATCCGATACAGCTGGAGGATCAGCGCGAGCCCCACGCCGATCTCGGCGGCGGCCAGCACGATGATGAACAGGGCGAACGACTGCCCGCTGTGCGGCACGACCGACCTGATCGTCGCGTCGGCGGTGACGAGCACCAGATTCACCGCGTTGAGCAGCAGCTCGACCGCCATCAGCAGCAGCACGGCGTTGCGCCGGACGATGACGCCATAGACGCCGATGCCGAACAGGAGCGCGGCGATCGTGAACGGCAGGACGGGATGCATCAGCGCCCCCGGGAATCGGGGCGGGAGCCGGCGCTGACGTCGGGCCTGGACACCACGATCGCGCCGACGAGCGCCGCCAGCAGCAGCACCGACACCAGCTCGAACGGCAGGACCCAGGTGCGGAACACCGCGCCGCCGATCGCCTCGGCGGTGCCGGGCGCGGGCAGGCCGACCCGGCTCCAGTGGAACGCGTCGGCGAACAGCGCCACGAGGCCCGCGCCGGCGCCTGCCCCGACGAGCGCGCCGGGCCAGCGGACCCGGTCGAGGTCGTCGCTGGCGCCGATCGGCGCTCGGGTCAGCATCACGGCGAACAGCAGCAGCACCACGACGGCACCGACATAGAGCAGCACCTGGACCCAGGCGAGCAGCTCGGCGGACAGCACCAGATAGAGCCCGGCGACCGCGCCCAGCGTCACGACCAGCCACAACCCGGCACGCACGACGTGCCGGGTCGTCACGACCAGCAGGCCGGCGCCGAGCGCGACGGCGCCGAGCGCGGCGAGCAGCACGTCCGCCGTCGTCATCGCGATGCCACCCTCATGGCCGACATCCTGCCATCAGGGTCTGACAGGATTCGACCTGCGGGGCGTCAAAAACCAAAGAAAACCCTAGGCGCGGAAGCGCGACACGACCCGGCTCAGCTCCTGCGACATCCCCGCCAGCTCCTCCGCCGCCGACTCCGTCTCCTGCACGCCGACGCTGGTGGACTGCGCCGCCCGCGCGACCCGGTCGATGCTGGCGGCGATCTCGGTACTCCCGCTCGCCGCGTTCGCCGCGTTGCGGCCCATCTCGTTCGTCGTCGCGGTCTGCTCCTCGACCGCCGAGGCGATCGTCGTCTGGTAGCCGTTGACGCTCTCGATGACCTCGCTGATGCGGCTGATCGCGGCCACGGCGCTGGCCGCGTCGGCCTGGATCGCGGAGATCCGCTGGCTGATGTCCTCGGTCGCCTTCGCGGTCTCCTGCGCGAGGTCCTTGACCTCGTTGGCGACGACGGCGAAGCCCTTGCCCGCCTCGCCGGCGCGGGCCGCCTCGATGGTGGCGTTCAGCGCCAGCAGGTTGGTCTGCGCGGCGATGCCGGTGATCACGTTGATGACGTTGCCGATCTCGGCGCTGGACTCGCCGAGCTTCGCCATGGTGCGGGTGGTCTCGTTGGCGGCTTCCATGGCCTCGTTGGCGACGCGGACGGCCTCGGTCGCGTTCTGCGCGATCTCCCGGATGCTCTCGTTCATCTCGTCGGTGCCGACGGCGACGGTCTGCACGTTGCGGGACACCTCGCCGGCCGACCCGCTGACGGCGGTGGCCTGCTCGGCGGCGGCGTCGACGCCGGAGGCGATGGTGCGGGCCACGCCGGTGAGCCGGGTCGAGGAGTTGGCCAGCGACGTCGCGGACGTGCCGACGAGCCGGACCATCTCGGCGATCCGGTCGAGGCTCTCGTTGAGCGCCAGGCCCATCTGCCCGACCTCGTCGCCGCTGGTCACGTTCATGCGGGAGGTCAGGTCACCGGCGGCGACCTCGTCCAGGACGGTCTTGGCGTTGCGCACCGACCGCACGATCGAGCGGGCGACCAGGGTGGCGAGCGCCAGCGACAGCAGTACGCCCAGGATCAGCATCACGATGAGGCTGGTCCGGGCGGCGTCGTAGGTGTCGCCGGCACCGTCGGCGATCTTCTTCGCGTTGGCCTGCTCGATGTCGGCGATCTTGCTGCCGGCGTCCTGCTGCGCCTCGAGGATCTTGCCCATCTCCGGGTTGAAGAGCGCCCCCATGGCCGCGGCGGTGTTGCCCGTCTTGGTGGCCGGCAGGATCTGCTCGTCGCGGATCTTGCGGACCGTGGCGATCTGGCGCACCAGCTCGTCGGCGATCTTCCTGCCCTCGGCGGTGTGCCGGCTGGCGAGGTAGTCCGCGTACGCCTTGTCGAAGGCCGCGTCGATCGGCTTGATGTACCCGTCGACGATCTGGTCCTGGTTCGCCGGCGGGGCGGTGGCCGCGGCGTACATGAGCAGCTGCGTCTCGGTCCAGTGGTTCTGCATCTTCTGCGCCTGGTAGCCGGGCGCGGAGGCGGTGGCGTAGACGTCGTTGGTGCGCTGGTGGAGCACCTGCAGGCGGGTCATGCCGTAGACGCCGACCACCACCGTCACGATCGCGACGAGCAGGAAGCCGATGAACAACTTCTGCGAGATTCCCAGCCGGGACATGCCGCCACCTCCGAGCAGTCAGCCGCGCGACGGGCGCGGCTCACCTCTCGGATCGGTCAGCCACGGCCTGACCTGAGCGTTTTGCGGCCGCCGTCTGCTCTTTGGCCGGTTCGCCGCGGTGGTCGTGCGCCGGCGGAGCGGGGACGGTCGCGACCCACTCCTCGAGCCGGTCCTTCTCGTGCAGCAGGTCGCGGATGTCGTGCTCGGCATACTCGAACTCCGGCGTCCAGTGCAGCGCGTCGAAGGGGCACACCTCGATGCAGATGCCGCAGTACATGCAGAGCGAGAAGTCGATCGCGAACCGGTCGAGCACGTTGCGCTGGCGGGCGCGCGCCGCGCCGGGGACCACGACCTCCTCCTTGTGGGAGTCGATGTAGATGCACCAGTCGGGGCACTCCCGGGCGCACAGCATGCAGACGGTGCAGTTCTCCTCGATGAGCGCGATGACGCCCCGGCTGCGGGGCGGCAGGTCGGGCTCGACGTCCGGATACTGATGCGTGTGGGTGCGCTGGGTCAGCGTGCCGAACGTGACGGCCAGCCCCTTGACGAGCCCTTTACCGGGGATTTCCACCGAACACCGTCCTCACGTCAGAACCTTCACCGTGGCGGTCAGGATGAGCTGCAGCAGTGCGAGCGGGACGAGGATCAGCCAGCAGAGGCGCTGCAGCTGGTCCTCCCGCAGCCGCGGATACGCCACCCGCAGCCAGATGACCACGAATGCGACCGCGAACATCTTCAGCAGCGTCCACAGCCAGCCGATCTGGTCGTCGAAGGGCCCCCTCCAGCCGCCGAGGAACAACACGGTGGTGAGGGCGGCGATGACGACGATGCCGACGTATTCGGCGAGCAGGAAGAACGCGAAGCGCAGGCCGGTGTATTCGGTGAGGTAGCCGAAGACCAGCTCGGAGTCGGCGATCGGCATGTCGAAGGGCGGGCGGCGGATCTCGGCGAGCCCGGCGGTGAAGAAGATGAGCATGGCCGGGAGCTGCCACAGCAGCCACCAGGGGCGCCACGCCTCCACGATGCCCGACAGCGACAGGGTGCCGGCGGCCATCGCGACCGACGCCGCCGACAGCACGAACGGCAGCTCGTAGCCGAGCAGCTGGGCCGCCGCCCGCAGGCCGCCGAGCAGCGAATACTTGTTGGCCGACGACCAGGCGGCCATGAGCACGGCGATCACGCCGATGCCGACGACGGCGAGGACGAAGAACAGCCCGACGTCGAGCGGCTGGGCGACCAGGCCGTGCGGGCCGAGGGGGATCACCAGCAGGACGGCCAGATACGGCAGGAGCGCCACGACCGGGGCGAGCCGGAAGACCTGCCGGTCCGCGGCGCGCGGGGTGATGTCCTCCTTCTGCACGAACTTGACCCCGTCGGCGACGAGCTGGGCCCAGCCGTGGAAGGCGCCGGCATACATGGGGCCGAGGCGGCCCTGCATGTGCGCCATCACCTTGTGCTCGGCCTGGCCGACGATGAGCGGCAGGGTCAGGAACGCGCCGACGACGACGAGGACCCGCAGGGCCAGCTCCAACCAGATCGGCATCAGACCCGGCCTCCCGGCCACTCGCTGGGGTCGGGAACGCCCGGCGGGCGCATCGGGGCGCGCTTGGCGGCGGTGTGCTCGCTCTCGCCCGGCTCCTTCGCACCCGGCCACGGCTTGGCGACCCGGGACGCGAGCACGAACTCCTTGCGCAGCGGGTGCCCCTCGAACTCGGGCGGCAGCAGCAGCGGGTCGAGCGCGTCGTTGCCGGCGAAGCCGATGTCGAACATCTCGTGCGTCTCACGCTCGTGCCAGGCGGCACCCGGGTAGATCCCGACCACGGAGTCGACCGAGGGCGCCGTGCGCGGCAGCGCCGTGCGCAGCAGCAGCCCGGAGTGCGCGGTGGTCGAATAGACGTGGGCCACCACGGTGAAGCCACCCGGCAGCTCGTCGACGGCAGACAGCCAGTCGAAGAAGTCGCACGCCAGGGAGTCCCGGGCGGTCAGCAACGCCGAGGCCCAGCGCTCCGGCGGCACGTCGACGGTCGGCCGGGTGAAGCGGCCGCCCCCGGCGGACTCGGTGACGGTGACGCCGTCGCCGAACAGCGCGCCGAGCTCCTCGAGATCCATGTCAGGGCCTCCGCACCGGCGGGGCGGTCAGCGCCTTGACGTCGGTGCGGTTGACGCCGCCGAGTCCGGACTGCTCCCCCGCGATCTTGTCCTGGAGCTTCATGATGCCGTGCAGCAGCGCCTCGGGCCGCGGCGGGCAGCCGGGGATGTAGACGTCGACGGGGATGATCTGGTCGACGCCCTTCGTCACGGAGTAGGAGTCCCAGTAGGGCCCGCCGCAGTTGCTGCACGCGCCGAAGCTGATCACGTATTTCGGCTCGGGCATCTGGTCATAGAGCCGCTTGACCGCCGGCGCCATCTTGTCGGTGACGGTGCCGGACACGACCATGAGGTCGGCCTGGCGCGGCCCGTGCGCGAACGGGATGACGCCGAGGCGCATGAAGTCGTGCCGCCCCATCGACGTGGCGATGAACTCGATCGCGCAGCACGCGAGACCGAAGTTGAACACCCACAGCGAATAGCGGCGCCCCCAGTTGAGCACGAACTTGATCGGGTCGCCCAGGACACTCGACATGCGCGTCAGCCTACGCTCGTCGGGCGCTGCAGCAGACTGAGGAATGCGACCAGTAACTGCTCGCGCACGGCCGGTGGCGCCGCGTTCAGCAACGTGTTGATCACGGCCATCCGGTCGGGCAGTACCGACGAACCGGACCCGACCCCGAGCGCGGAAGCCAGCGACGAGACGTCACCCACGAGGGAGAAGATGTCCGGGGGCAGCGAGACGGGCCCGGCGGTGCGGGCCGCCGCCACGGAGTCGGCGAGGTCGGCGGCGAACTCGGCCACCCGGGGTGCCACTGCGGCGGTCACCGTCAGGTGTACCGACGGCGCGATGTCCCCGTGCTGGAACTGCGGCTGCGTGTGCCAACCCCGGGCCGCGAGCTCGTCCGCGAGCACGAACAGGTCGACGGAGGTCGACTGGAACGCGACCACCGTCGACTCCACCGGCAGCAGCACGAGCCCGTCGACCGCGGAAACGGCGTCGGCGAGCCCGCGCACCGCGGAGAGCGTCGTGGAGGCCAGGGCCAGGTAGCCGTCGTCACCCAGGTGCCGCAGCGTCGCCCACGCCGCCGCGATCGGCCCGCCGGAGCGGGTGGACGAGATGACCGGGTTGACCATCGTGTACCCGGGCCAGTCCGCGTACCCGAAATACTGCGGCAGCCGCAGCGCCTCGTCGCGGTGCAGCAGCACGGAGACGCCCTTCGGCGCGTACGCGTACTTGTGCAGATCGACGGAGATGCTCGTCACACCCGGGACGGACAGGTCGAACGGCGGCACCGGCTCGCCCAGGCGGCGCAGGAACGGCAGCGTCCACCCACCGAAGCAGGCGTCGACGTGGCAGCGGACGCCGGCGGCGGCCGCGGCGGCGGCGATCGGCTCGACCGGGTCGATGAGGCCGTGCGCGTAGGACGGCGCCGAGCACGCCACGAGCACCGTGGAGGGCCCGATGGCCGCCGCGACCGCCGAAGGGTCGACGCGCAGGTCGGCACCCACCGGTACCACATCCAACGCCACCCGAAGGTAGGAGGCGGCCTTCGCGAGCGCGGCGTGTGCGGTCACCGGCATCACGAGGCGCGGCTCCGTGATGTGCGGGGCGCCGTCCCGGGCCGCCTTCACGGCGAGGATCAGCGACTCGGTCCCGCCACTGGTGACGCTGCCGACCGTGTCCGGGCCGCCGCCGAGGACCGCCGCGGCCATGCCGACCAGGTCGTTCTCCATCCGCAGCAGCGACGGGAACGCGGTCGGGTCGAGCCCGTTGACGTGCGCCGACGAGCTGTACGCCGCGGCGGCCAGCTCGTCCAGGCCGGGCACCGCCGGGTCGTAGACATAGGCGAACAGCCGCCCGCCGTGCGTGGGCAGGTCGCCCTTGCGCAGCTCGGCGAGCTCCGCGAGCACCTGCTCGGCCGGGACACCCTTCACGAGACCTCCTCGGTCAGTCGTCGTTCGTCCAGGTCGTAGCCTCGCAGACCGATGAGCGCCGATGCGACGACAATGGCGGGCACGACGGTGAATCCGAGGAGGACCCCCAGTTTCGCGGTGTCCGACTGTACGGCCGCCGCCCCCGACGAACTGGAGACGTAGCCGAACACGGCGAGGATGACCGCGAAGACGCCGGGGCCGAGCGCCATGCCGAACGTCTCCCCCGCCGTCCACAGGCCGGTGAACACGCCCGCCTGGCGGCGTCCGGTGCGGTGCGCGTCGAACGCGATGCAGTCCGGCAGCATGGCCATGCCGAAGACCTGCTGGCCGGCGTACCCGCTGCCGACGAGCCCGGTCAGGACGTAGACGGCGACGGCGGGCAGGAACGGCGCGAGGGCCAGCAGCGCCGCGGCGGCGGCGAACAGCACCGACGCGAACACGTAGGCCCGCAGCTTCCCGACCCGGTGACCGACCCGCGTCCAGACCGGCATGACCAGCAGCGCCGGGCCGACGAAGCACGCGAACAGCAGCGTCGCGCCGGTGTCCGGGGACACCAGGATCTGCGTGGCGAAGTAGCTGACGCCGGCGAGCATCGTGGCGATGCCCGCGGCCTGCACGACGTAGCAGGTCAGCAGCAGCCGGAACGGCCGGTTGCCCCGCACGACCTTCAGCTGGGCGGCGAAGGACGGCTCGCTCGGCAGCACCTTGCCCGTCGGGGCGGAGCGCGTGCCGAAGAAGGAGCCGAAGGTACCCACGAGGATCAACGCGGCGACGAAGATCCCCATCGCGCGGTGGCCCGGAACGCCGCCACCGAACTGTTTCGTCACCATCGGCGAGAGCGCCCCGGACACCAGGATGGCGACCGCGAGGATCGCCACCCGCCAGGTCATCAGCCGGGTCCGCTCCGCGTAGTCGTCGGTCATCTCGGCCGGCATCGCCACGTAGGGCACCTGGTAGAAGGCGAACGCGGTCGCCGCGAGCAGGAACATCACCGCCGCGTAGGGGGCGCTGTCCTGCTGGAAGGGCGCGGCGAAGATCGCGGCGAACAGCACCGCGAGCGCGAGCCCGCCGAAGAGCAGAAATGGCCGCCGGGCACCCATCGAAGTGCGGGTACGATCGGAAATCCTCCCGGCAACCGGGTTGATCAGCACGTCCCACGCCTTCGGCGCCAGCACCAACAGCCCGGCGACCCCGGCAGCGACGCCGAGGGTGTCCGTCAGGTAAGGCAGCAGGAGGAGTCCGGGCACGGTGCCGAACGCCCCGGTGACCAGCGAGCCGAGCGCATAGCCCGCCCGCACACGTCCCGGAAGGACCTCGGTTCGCACGACTTGGGCCATGGTCAACGAATGCTAGCCATCGCCTTGCAGGAAAGGAACCTCCGCTGTCCACCGCGCTGCTGCAGCCCCAGACGCGCCCCCGGTCCAAGGTTCCGGCGGGGGTCGCCGCCGGGCACCCCGCCACGACCGAGGTGGGGCTGCGGGTGCTCGCCGCCGGCGGGTCGGCCGCCGACGCCGCCGTGGCCGCGATGCTCGCCGGCTGCGCCGCGGAAAGCGTCCTGACCGGCCTGGCCGGCGGTGGGTTCGCCACCTACTTCGACGCGGCCACCGGCGCCACCACCTGCCTCGACTTCTTCTGCTCCGTCCCCGGCCTCGGCAGCACCACCCCGGCGGCCCCGATGGTGCCGATCAAGATCTCGTTCGGTGGCGTTCCGCAGCGGTACGAGATCGGCGCGTCGAGCGTCGGCGTGCCCGGCATTCCGGCCGGGGCCGGCGAGATCCACCGGCGATGGGGCCGGCTGCCCTGGCAGCGGGTCGTCGCGCCGGCGCTGAACCTGGCCCGCAGCGGCGTGCTCCTGCCGGGGGCGCACGCGCGCACCCTGGTCTCGCTGGCGCCGGCGATGCTGCCCGGGTTCGGCTCGGCGGTGTACGCGCCGGAGGGCCGCCTCCTGGAAGGCGGCGAGCTGCTGCACCACCCCGGACTCGACACCGCGCTCGGGATCCTGGCGGAGGAGGGGCCGGCCGCCTTCTACACCGGGCGGATCGGCGAGGTCATGCTGTCGCAGGTCCGGGCCGGTGGGGGCGTGCTCAGTCCGCGGGATCTCTCGTCGTACCGGGTGCTGCAGGTGCCCGTGTCGGCGGCGGCCTTCGGCCCGTATCGCGTGCTCGCCCGTGACGACCTGAACGAGACGATCCGGACCATCGCCGCGCTGCCGCCGGACTTCTCGCCCGCCGCCGTCGCTGAGGCGCTGCTGGCGCACGGGTCGCAGCGGCTCGGCGACACGACCAACATCTCCGTCGTCGACGGCTCGGGCAACGCCTGCGTGATCACGATGACACTGGGCATCGGCGCCGGGGTGTGGCTGCCGGGCCTCGGCGTCCACCTCAACTCGATGCTCGGCGAGGGCGAGCTCATCCGGCCCGGCACGCTGCCCGGCGAGCGGATGGCCTCCTGCATGTGCCCGGCCGTGGTCCTGGACGCCGCGGGCGGTCTCGTCATGGCGATCGGCTCGGCGGGCGCGACCCGGATCCGGACCGCGATCATCCACACGCTCAGCAACGTCCTGGTCGACGGCGACGACATGACCACGGCGATCCGGCGGCCGCGCTTCCACCCCGTGTCGGTCGACGGGGAGCGGCTCGTCCACCTCGAACCCGGCTGCGACCCGTCGCCCTTCACCGACTTCAAGGTCCAGCAGTGGGACCGGCTCGACCACTACTTCGGCGGCGTCAGTGCCGTCGGCCTCGCCGGCGCGGCCGGCGACCCGCGGCGCGGCGGCGTGGGACGGGTCCTGTAAAGGCCGCCTTGCCGGTCGGCTTGTTGGTTTTGCCGGTCGCTTCGCTGGCTTTGCCGGGCGCGTTGCTGGCTTTGCCGGTCGCTTTGCCGGGTCGCGTTGCTGGCTTTGCCGGTCGCTTTGCCGGTCGCTTTGCCGGCTTTGCCGGTCGCGTTGCTAGAGGAGCACCAGGTCGTCCCGGTGGACGACCTCACGTTCGTACGCCGGACCGAGCGCGGCGGCGAGCTCTCCCGTCGACCGGCCGAGCAGCGGCGGCAGCTCCGTCGCGTCGTAGTTGACCAGGCCGCGGGCCACCGGCACCCCGCCCACGTCGACCAGGTCCACCGGATCCCCGGCCGCGAACCGGCCGTCGACCGCGGTGATCCCGGCGGGCAGCAGCGACGCGTGCCGCTGGCGCACGGCCTGCACGGCACCCGGGTCGAGATGCAGGCGGCCACGCGGGCTCGTCGCGTGCGCGAGCCAGAACAGCCGCGCCTGCGGCCGCTCCCGCTGCCGGTGGAACAGCGTGCCGATCGGCTCCCCGTCGAGCACCGCCTTGGCGTTGGGCGCCGACGTCAGCACCACCGGGATGCCACTGGTCGTCGCGATCCGTGCCGCCTCGACCTTCGTCACCATGCCGCCGGTCCCGACCCCCGCCCTGCCGGGCCGCTTCACGTCGATGCTCTTGAGGTCGTCCGGTGACCGCACGTCCAGGATCCTCGTCGACTCCGGTCTCGCCGGATCGCCGGTGTACAGCCCGTCCACATCAGACAGCAGCACCAGCAGATCCGCGTGGACGAGCGAGGCGACGAGCGCCGCGAGCCGGTCGTTGTCCCCGAACCGGATCTCCTCCGTGGCGACCGTGTCGTTCTCGTTGACGATCGGGATGGCCCGCAGGTCCAGCAGCCGCCGCAAGGTCCTGTACGCGTTGCGGTAGTGCACCCGCCGGGTCACGTCGTCGACGGTCAGCAGCACCTGCCCGACCACCCTGTCGTGCCTGGCGAACGCGTCGTTGTAGGCCCGCATGAGCAGCCCCTGCCCGACACTCGCCGCGGCCTGCTGCGTCGCGAGGTCCTTGGGCCGCTTCCGCAACCCCAGCGGCGCCAGCCCCGCGGCGATCGCCCCGGACGACACCAGCACGACCTCCGCCGGACTCCCCGCGAGCGCGTCGACGAGCGCGTCGACCCGCTGCTTGTCGAGCCCACCTGCCGCGGTGGTCAACGACGACGACCCGACCTTGACCACGATCCGTCGAGCCTCGATGACCTGTTCCCGCACGCCGCCCATCTTGCCGCGTCACCGGCCTTCCGCCACGGTAGGTTCCCATATCGTGGCCGACGACGACTTTGCCGAACTGGTCCTCACCGTGGTGGAACGCATCCCACCCGGCCGTGTCATGTCCTACGGTGCGATCGCCGAGTACCTGGGCCGTGGCGGCCCCCGCCAGGTCGGCGCCGTCATGTCGCACTACGGCGGCAGCGTCCCCTGGCACCGGGTCGTGGCCGCCAACGGCCGCCTCGTCCCCGGCCACGAGCAGGAAGCCCTCCGCCGCCACCGCCAGGAGGACACCCCCCTCAAATCCGACAAGGTCGACATGCGCAGGGCCGCCTGGTGGCCCGACGAGGACCCGCCGACCCTGCCATAGCCCCCGGGACGGGGTTCACTGTCGGTTGTGCTGCCCGTGTGCGGGCGGCCATTCGCCGGGCCGATGGTTGGGCGTAGCCTCCGGCCACGCATGGTTCGGTGGCGTGGTCGCCCTGACTGCCGTGCCTGAGGTGACGTCCCCGCCTCCGCTGACACCGCACCGCCGTCGAGCCCCCTATGTTGTGGCGCGCCACCGTCGCTGGTGCAAGAACAAAGACCCTTTCCCAGACGTCCGGCGCTCTCCGAGGTGCGGACCGGCAGACGGCCCGGCGCGGTCGTCCTCGTCAGGCAGCCGCTGTCGGCCCAGGGTGCGATCCTCTTCGTCGGCGAGCGGCTGGCGGGCGTCGAGGGTGGCCTGTCCGCCGCGGCGCGGGTCGCGGAGGAGACCGGGGCGAAGCTGGCCTGGGTGCCACGACGCGCGGCGACCGGGGCGCAGTGAAGGCCGGTGCGCTGCCGGCCCTCCTTCCCGGTGGCCGTCCGGTGTACGACCCGGCGGCGCGCAGCGAGGTCGCGGCGGCATGGCAGCTCGACGGATGTCCTGCCCAGCACATCGGGCTGAGCAAGCCGACGGGTAGACCCGGGCCAGGAACCGGATGTGCGAGCGAGCGACCGAGCGGCCGAGCGGCCGGCCGGGCAAGCAACCGAGCACCTGAACAGGCAAGCGGCCAAGCTGCCGGCCGAGCCAGGCGACCGCGCAGCCGGACAGGCAAGCAACCGAGCACCTGAACAGGCAAGCGGCCAAGCTGCCGGCCGAGCCAGGCGGCCCCGCAGCCGGACAGGCAAGCAACCGAGCACCTGAACAGGCAAGCGACCGAGCAGACCGGCCGAGCAAACCGGCCGACCAGACGGGCAAGCGACCGAGCAGCCAGCCGAACGACCGACGGGCAAAAGCGACCGACCGGGCGAACGAATTAGCAGGCAAGCGGGTGGGAGGTCAGGTTGCGCAGCCGGCCGAGCCAAGCGACCGAGCAGCCAGCCGAGCCAACCGGCCGAGCAGACGACCAGACGGGCAAGCGACCGAGCAGCCAGCCGAACGACCGACGGGCAAAAGCGATCGAGCAAGCGAACAGACGAGCGGACCTTCGGGCGAGCGGGGGTCAGGCGGACAGGGCCAGGGCGAACGGCAGCACGCCGGGGGCCCCGGCACGGAGGAGGACACGGGCGGCGATGGCCATCGTCCAGCCGGTGTCGACCAGGTCGTCGACGAGGAGGACCGGGCCGGGCAGGTCGCGGAGCTGGGCGGCGAGCCCGGGGGTGAGGGTGAAGGCGTCGTGCAGCGCGCGGACCCGCTGGGCGCTGTTCGTGCGGGAGGCGGCGTCCGCGGCGTGCGAGGACCCGACCGTGCCGAGCAGGGGCATGCGGCCGACCTCGGCGATGCGGGTGCCGAGTGATTGCAGCAGCTCGGGGGTGCTCTGCGAGCCGAGGACGACCACGCCGACGGGGCGGGCGGGCCAGGGGTCCTCGCCCTTGGCCCATTCGGTGAGGGTGGCGACGACGCCGGTGAAGATGTCGTCGGGGAGGGGGGCGTCGGGGGCGGCGAGGAGCTTGCGGAGTTTGTCGCCCCAGCCGAGGTCGCTGAGGCGGCCGATGGCGCGGCCCGGGAGGGATTGCTCGGCGGGCGGGATCTTGCCGGTGAGGCTGACGCCCACGGCGGAGAGGCCCGTGGGCCAGAGCTTGCGCGGGGCGATCTCGACGCCGGTGCGGCCGAGGTGGGCGCGGGCCGAGGCGAGGGCGTCCGGGGAGACCGACGTCGGATACCAGGGGCCGGCGCAGGTGTCGCAGCGGCCGCACGGGGTCGCGCCCGGGTCGTCGAGGGTCTGGCGCAGGAACTCGAGACGGCACGTGGTCAGGGCGGTGTAGGCGCGCATCGAGTCCTGCTCCGCGGCGCGGGCGGCGTCGATGCGGGTGTAGCGCTCGGTGTCGTGCTGCCAGGGGGCGCCGGTGGACTCCCAGCCGCCGCGGACGCGGTGGACGGCGCCGTCGACGTCGAGGACCTTGAGCATCAGCTCCAGGCGGGTGCGGCGCAGCTCGACGCGGGTCTCCAGGACCGCGGTGGACATCGGGCGGCCCGCTGTGGCGAGGACGTCGAGGACGGCGCGGACCTGGTGCTCGGGCGGGAAGGCGAGCGACGCGAAATAGCGCCAGATGGCCTGGTCCTCGGTGCCGGGCAGGAGCAGGACGTCGGCCTTGTCCACGGCGCGGCCCGCGCGGCCGACCTGCTGGTAATACGCGATCGGGGACGACGGGGCGCCGAGGTGCACGACGAAGCCGAGGTCGGGCTTGTCGAAGCCCATGCCGAGCGCGGACGTGGCGACGAGCGCCTTGATCCTGTTGGCGAGGAGGTCCTCCTCGGCGGCGAGGCGGTCGGCGGGCTCGCTCTGGCCGCTGTAGGCGGCGACCTCGTAGCCGCGGGCGCGCAGATAGGCGGCGGTCTCGTGGGCGGCGGCGACGGTCAGCGTGTAGATGATGCCGGAGCCGGTGAACCCGGCGAGGTGCTCGCCGAGCCAGGCGAGCCGGTGCGGGGCCGACGGCAGGGTCAGTGAGCCGAGGCGCAGCGACTCGCGGTCGAGGGAGCCGCGCAGGACGAGCGCGTCGCCGAGCTGCTCGGCGACGTCGGCGGTGACGCGGGAGTTGGCGGTGGCGGTGGTGGCCAGGACCGGGGTGCCGGGGGCGAGGTCGAGCAGGAGGGTGCGCAGCCGCCGGTAGTCGGGGCGGAAGTCGTGGCCCCAGTCGGAGACGCAGTGCGCCTCGTCGACGACGAGCAGGCCCGTGGTCGCGGCGAGCTTGGGCAGCACGTTGTCGCGGAAGTCGGGGTTGTTGAGCCGCTCGGGCGAGACGAGCAGGACGTCGACGCCGCCGGTCGCGATCTCGGCGGTGATCTGGTCCCACTCCTCCAGATTCGCCGAGTTGATCGTGCGGGCGGTGATGCCGGCGCGGGCGGCCGCGTCGACCTGGTTGCGCATCAGGGCGAGCAGCGGCGACACGATCACCGTGGGGCCGGCGCCGCGGGCGCGCAGCAGGGCCGTGGCGATGAAGTAGACCGCGGACTTGCCCCAGCCGGTGCGCTGGACGCAGAGCACGCGGCGGTGCTCGGCGACGAGGGCGGAGATGGCGGCCCACTGGTCCTCCCGCAGTTCGGCGGAAGGACCAGCGAGCTTCTTCAGGATCTGGGACGCCTCGTTTCGCACCCCCCGAACTTAGCCCGGGGGTACGACACAAAACGTCAGGGCGTGAATCTGACGGCGGTTCCCGAGACCAGCAGCGCCTGGTTGTACAGGTACTGCGCGGCCACGGTGCCGGAGGCGTTCTCGACGCCGACGGTGGCGCCGTTGCCCTTCTCCACGTCGTTGTCGAGGCCGGAGTAGTACGTGGTGATCACGCCGTCGGGGGCGAACGCGACCGAGAACGTGATCCGGTTGTGCACGCCGTTGCCGTAGATGTACGGGTTGCGCCACTCGATCACGACGGAGCCGTTGACCAGGGCGGTCCGCACGGATGCCGAGCCGTCGACGACGAGGTCGTCCCAGAAGGCGTAGACGGTCGCGTTCGGCGCCGCCACCGACGGCAGCGCGGAGTGCTCCACGTATGCGCCGCCCGGGTTGACGAAGGAGACCTTGCCGTTGGTGTCGATCCACGCGGTCGAGTAGGTGACCCCATACAGCGTGACCGGCGCCGGCAGCGTGACCTGCTGGATGTTGTCGTCGCCGGTGAGTGTCAGCACGGTGGCGTCGGCCGGGACGAACGGCAGCGCGGCCGTGGTGACCGCGTAGTTGCCGGTCGGCGGCGGCGGGGCGGGCAGCGTGAGGTTGAGCGTCTCGGTGGCGGCGTCGACGGTGAGCGCGGCCGACGTCGACTGCCCGTTCGCGGTGGCGCTCACGGTGTACGAGCCGTACGCCACGTTCGAGAAGCTGTAGCCGCCGGACGCGTTCGTGGTCGTCGTGGTGCCGGCGGTGAGGGTCACGGTCGCCCCGGCGACGGCGCCGCCGCCCGCGACGGTCACGGTGCCGCTGACGGTCCCGGTGGACGGCGGCGGCGGGGGCGGCGGGGTGGTGCCGCCCGGCGCGGTGAAGATGACCGCGCGGCCGGACTGCAGCTTCGGCGTGTTGACGGAGTAGGCGAGACCCACGGTGCCGTCGGCGTTCTCGATGCCGATGGTGGCCGCGTTGCCCTTCTCGATGTCGTTGTCGAGGCTCGCGTAGTTGGTGATCACGTCACCGTTCTCCGAGAGGATCGCCTCGAACGTGATGCGCCGGCTGGTGCTGCCGTAGATGTAGCCGTTGCGCCATTCGACGACGAACTGCCGGTTGGGCGCGGTGCCGATCGTGGTGGTCCGCACCGACGCGCTGGCGTCCATGACCAGGTCGTCGTGGAAGGCGTAGACGGCCGCGTTCGCGAGGGCCGGGTTCGGCAGGGTGGTGTTCTCCCACTTGTACCCGTTGGGGTTGACCATGCTGATCAGCCCGTTCGTGTCCACCCACGCGGTGCTGTAGGTCTGGCCGTACAACTTGATCGGGAACGGCAGCGTGATCTGCTGCACGGCGTCGTCGCCGGTGAGGGACAGCACCGTCGTGTCCGCGTTGACGAATGCCCTGGTGGCGGTGGTGCACACGTAGCCGAAGCTGTCGGAGCACGTGCCGCCGCCGGACGCCGCGTAGGTCGCGGTGTACGTCGTGGCGGTGGTCGGCGCGGTGATCACCTGGGTGGCGGCGCCGCCCTGGCTCCAGGAGCCGAAGGTGTACTGGGTGCTGTTGAGCGTCTGCGGCGTCGGCGCCGACACGGTCTGCGTCGACTTCTGGATGACCGTCGCGGTGAACGGGGTGACGCCGGTGACCGAACCGACGGTGATGTTGAGCCCGCTCGGCACGGAGTTGAACGTCATGTTCGCGGTCTTCGGGTCCAGCCGGCGGCTGACGGTGGTGCTCAGGCCGCTGCTGTCGGTGGCGGTGAGCCGCAGCTCCACGTAGGACGGGTATTCGTGGTCGGGCCCGATGAACGAGCCGGACGCCCCGTCGGTCTCGCTGATGTAGTGCTGGTGGCAGTTGTCGGGGGCGGCGCAGTGCTGCAGGATCAGCTGCCAGTGCAGGTTCGCCGCGGGGACGTTGCCGTCCTGGGCGTCGGTGGCGTGGCCGGTGAAGTTGACCGTGTCGTTGGTGGCCCAGGTGAAACCGGCCGCGGGGGTGTCGATCACCGGCACGGGCGCGTCGGATCCGACGAGGATCTGCAGCGTCTTGGTGTCCGACAGCCCGCCGGCGTCGGTCACCCGTAGCTTGGCCGTGTAGTTGCCGGCCGTCGTGTAGGTGTAGCTCGCCGTGGGCCCGGTCGCGTCCCAGCTGCCGTTGTTGGTGAAGTCCCACTGGTACGTGAGGACGTCGCCGCTGTTGGGGTCGCTGGTGCCGGCCGAGTTGAACTGCACGGCCAGGGGCGGCGCGCCGGAGGTCTTGTCGGCGCCGATGACGGCGGCCGGGGGCTGGTTGCCGGCGCTGTAGTTGATCCGCCGGACGGTGCCGCCGTCGACGTCGACGTAGTACAGGTCGCCGCCGGGGCCGATCTCCAGGTCGACGGGGCCGGCCGCGCCCGGCGCGAACGTCTGGATCTTGCTCGGGTCGGGCGTGCCGTTCGTCGGCAGCATCGCGTAGATGCATTTGCGGGCGTAGTCGCCCCAGAACAGCGCGCCCTGGTACTGCGCCGGGTAGCTGCCGCCGGACGTCGGGTAGAACGCGACGCCGGTCGGGCTGGAGCCGCCGGTCGGGCAGCCGTCGTTGTCGTTGACCTGCTGGTGGTGCCCGTACGTGTACACCGGACCGGTCGAGGTGTTCGTGTTGTACAGCGTCGTGCACAGGTTGAGGTTCGCGTCGCGGTAGCCGGGCTGCTGCGAGTTGCCCTCGAAGCACGGCCAGCCGAAGTTGGTCACCGGCGTCGCCAGGGGGTTGGGCAGGCGGTTGATCTCCTCCCAGGTCCGCCAGCCGACGTCACCGAGCCAGATCTCGCTGGTACCGGGCTTGAACGTCCACCGGTAGGGGTTGCGCAGGCCGTACGCCACGATCCGCCGCGCGTTGGGGTCGGTGGTCGCGTTGTACATCGGGTTGTCGGTCTTGGCGGCACCGGTCACCGGGTCGATCCGGATGATGGTGCCGCTGAGCGAGGTCGGGTCGGTCAGCGTCCGCAGGTCCTGGGAGCGCAGCGCGCCGCCCTCGGAGTTCGGCGGGCTCAGCGCCGCGCCGACGCCACCGGGCGGGTCGCCGCACGGGTTGACCGGATTGCCCTGCTGCCCCCAGTCGGTGAAGACCGGGCTCGCGCCGTCGCCGCCGCTGACGTACAGCGCGCCGTCGGGGCCGAAGCGCACGTCGCCCATCGAGTGGGTCTCGAACTGCTGGCACCAGTCGTTGATGAGCACCTGCTCGGTGCCGGTCCACGTGTCGCCGCTCGCGGTGAGCTTCGACAGTTTGCCGCTGACGATGCAGCCGGTGCCGGGCGTCGGGCAGGTGTCGCCGATGTCGAGGCCGCCGCCGATGGGCTGGGTCGCGGTGTACGTGACGTACACCGACGGGTTCGACGGGAAGTTCGGCGGGAGCGCCAGGCCGAGCAGGCCCTTGTCCTCGTTGTCGTGGACGCGGCTGCTGAGGTCGGCGAACAGCGTCGGCGTCGGGTCCGAGAGGCTGTCGTAGACCTGGATCGTGCCGCCCTTCTCCGCGACGAAGACCCGTCCGTCAGGGGAGAACACCAGCTTCGTCGGGTGCGTCAGCCCGGACAGGACGATCTGCTCGGAGAAGCCGTTCGGCAACGTGGTCGCCGCACCGGCGACCTCGGGCGCGGTCAGCGCCGCCGAGGCAGGGACGCAGAGCGCGAGCACGAGGCCCAAGGTCAGACGGGAGCGGCGGCGACGCCTCATGAGAGCACTCCTGGATGCGGACGCGCTGGGGGAACAGTCAGTAGATGTCCACTGCTCGGTTGATGCTGTCGCCAAGCTGACTGGCGCGCCTCGTCCGTTAGGACACAAACAGAACCGTCGTAGCCTGTCCATGGCGTGTTGATCTGCGCTTCGCGATCAGATCATCACTTGCCGTGCGGACCGCTCCCCCGGAGCCTCATCCAGCGGCGTAGTTCGGCCTCCCGTAGCCCACGATCGGGGCGTAGTCGAGCAGCCGCATCGAGATGCGCTCACCGGCGCGCGGCGCCTCGACGACCCGGCCGTCGCCGATGTACATGCCGACGTGACTGACGTCCTTGTAGTAGAAGACGAGATCGCCTGGGCGCAGCTCCTCGCGCTTGATCGGCGTGACGGTCTTCTTCTGCCGGGCCGCGTTGTGCGGCAGGACCACGCCGGCCGCCTTCCACGCCGCCATCGTCAGCCCGGAGCAGTCGAAGGTGTCCGGGCCGTCGGCGCCCCACTTGTACACCTTGCCGATCTGGGAGAAGGCGTATTTCACGGCGCGACCGGCGGCGTCGTCGGTGAACACCGGCACGTAGCCGTCGTGCAGCGCGCCCGACGGGGTCCGGGCGGTGCGCGCCGCGCGGTCGCCGCCGAGCCGCTGCACCTGCGCCTCGATCGTCGCCTTGCGCTGGCCGAGCTCCTGCTGCTGCGTGCGCTGGCGGACCCGGAGGTCGCTGAGCTCCGCGTGCTCCTTCTTGAGGGCGTCCTTGTCGGCCTTGAGCCGTCGCAGCGCGTCGGTACGGCGGCGCTGCAGGTGGTCCAGCGTCGCGAGCTGGTCCATGAACGCCTCCGGCGCCGGCGCGGTGATCAGCACGGCGGTGCTGGTGACGGCGCCGCTGCGGTACAGCCTGGCGGCAACCTCGTCGGTGTCCCGCTGAGCGGCGTCGATCCGCGCCTGGAGCGGCCCGGTCCGCGCGTTCACCCGTTCGAGCTGGGCGTCGGTCGCGCGCAGGTCGTCGCGGACGGCGTTGAACCGTTCGATGACCCCTTCGAGCTCCTGCCACGCGGTGGCGAGCTGCCGCTGCCGGTCGGTGACCGGGTCGGCGTGCCCGGCGCCGGGCATGATCAAGGCGACGGCGACTCCTGCGGCCGCGGTCCACATTTTGCCTATTGACCCCACGTGCCACTAACGAAACATTTTGGACAAACGTGACTAAAAGTCCCCCGGTGGAGTGGTAGAGCGGGGCGGCGGCTACGGTCTTGGGCATGAAGGGGCCGGTCGTCGCGGGTGGACTCGTGTTGGCGCTGTTGCTTGGCTTCGTGATCGCCAGGTCGACCGCGTCACCACCGCCGGCCGCACCGGCACCGACCGCGATCCCGTCCCATTCGCACGGCGGCGCCACCTCGGGCGACCTCGGCGGTCTGTCGCTCAGCGCCGGCGGCTTCACGCTCGTGCCGTCCACGACGGCGTTCACCGCGGGCGCGGCGCAGCCGTTCACGTTCAAGGTGCTCGGCGCGGACGGGAAGCCGGTCACCCGCTTCGTGGTCAACCACGACAAGCTCATGCACCTGGTGGTGGCGCGGCACGACCTGTCCGGGTTCCAGCACCTGCACCCGGAGATGGCGCCGGACGGCACCTGGTCGATCCCGCTGACCCTGCCGTCGGCCGGCATCTGGCGGATCTACACCGACTTCGTCACGCTCGACGCCACCGGGACACAGGCGCCGACCACCCTCGCGGTCGACGCCACGGTCGCCGGGGACTACCAGCCGGTCGCGCTCCCCGCGGCGGCACGGACGGCCGAGGTCGCCGGGATGACGGTGGCGATGGAGGGCACGCCGGTGGTCAACGCCACCCAGCCGCTGTCGCTGCGGGTCCTCGCCTCCGGTTCGCCGGTGACCGACCTCGAGCGCTATCTCGGCGCGTACGGGCACCTCGTCGTCCTCCGCGAAGGCGACATGGGCTACCTGCACGTCCACCCGGAGGACCAGCTCGTGGGCGGAGCGGTGAAGTTCTGGCTGTCGGCGCCGAGCGTCGGCCGCTACCGCATGTACTTCGAGTTTCAGCGCGCCGGCCAGGTCCACCGCGCCGAGTTCACCGTCGAAGTCCGCTGAGACCCCGCCCGCGCGTGCCGGGCTCACCGTCGACGTCCGCTGAGGGCACCCGGCCGCGCGTGCGCCGGGCTCGGAAACGGCACTGCGCGGCGAGTCCTGCCCACCGCGCCGAGTTCACGTCCGCTGATGACATCCGGCTGAGCCCGCTCCGGGCCCCGGAAACGGCTCAGCGCGGTGGGGGCTGCCCACCGCGCTGAGTGTGTCGCGAAGGTCACGCCTCCGAGGACTCGCCGCCCTCGGGGGTGCCGGTGGCGTCGCCACCCCGGCCACGGCCGCCGCGGCGGCGACGGCGGGTGCGGGCGCGGGCCGTGCGGGCCTCGCCGTCCTCGTCGGCCTCGGCGGTGACGACCGGGCCGCTGTCAGCGGTCTCGGCGCCCTCGACCTGGCGGCGCGTGCGGGTCCGGGTGCGGGTCGTGCGCGGCTTGGCCTCCTCGGCGGCGTCGGCCACGAGGGTCTCGCCCGTGTCGCCGCCCTCGGCGAGGGTCACCTCGGCGGGGTCGACCTCACCCCGGCGCCGGCGGCGGCGCGGACGGCGCGGCTCGCCGGTCGCCTCCGAGGGCGCGGGAGCCGCCGAGCCGCCGGCGTCGCCGCCCCGGCCGCGACCCGACTGGCCACGGCCCGTGCGGCCACCACGGCCGCGGGGCTTGCCCTCGATGTCCTCGAGCTGCTCGGCGGCGAGGCCGGCGCGCTTGCGGTCGGCGGTCGGCAGCGAGCCGGTGATGCCCTCGGGGATGCCGATGTCGGTGAGCAGGTGCGCGGAGGTGTGATAGGTCTCCGGCGGCTCCGGCAGCTCCATGCCCAGCGTCTTGTCGATGATCCGCCAGCGGGGCATGTCCTCCCAGTCGACGAACGTCACGGCGACGCCCGTCGCGCCCGCGCGGCCGGTGCGGCCGATGCGGTGGGTGTAGGTGTCCGGGTCCTCGGGGCAGTCGTAGTTGATGACGTGCGTGACGCCGGAGACGTCGAGCCCGCGGGCCGCGACGTCGGTGGCGACCAGCACGTCGATCTTGCCGGCCCGGAACGCGCGCAGGGCCCGCTCGCGGGCGCCCTGGCCGAGGTCGCCGTGCACGGCCGCGGCGGCGAAGCCGCGGAAGTCGAGGTCCTCGGCGACCCGGTCGGCGGCCCGCTTGGTCCGCGTGAAGATCATGGTCAGGCCACGGTCGGCCGCCTGCAGGACCCGCGCCACGATCTCGATCTTGTTCATCGGGTGGGTGCGGTAGATGAACTGCTTGGTCAGCGGCGACGCGCCGGTGCTGGCGTCGTGGTGCGCGTGGATCGTCATCGGGTGACGCAGGAACCGCCGCGCCAGGGTCACGATCGGGTCGGGCATCGTCGCGGAGAACAGCATCGTCTGCCGGTCCTCCGGCAGCAGGGTCAGGATCCGCTCGACGTCGTCGAGGAAGCCCAGGTCCAGCATGCGGTCGGCCTCGTCGAGCACCAGGGCCCGCACGGCGTGCAGGCGCAGGTGCTTGCTCTTGGCCATGTCGAGCAGCCGCCCGGGCGTGCCGACGACGATCTCGACGCCCTTCTGCAGCGCGTCGACCTGCGGCTCATAGGCGACGCCGCCATACAGCGGGAGCACGCGGACGCCGCGGGTCTTGCCGGCGGCCGCGATGTCGCGCGCGACCTGCAGGCCGAGCTCCCGGGTCGGGACGACGACGAGGGCCTGCGGCAGGCCGTCGGCGCCCTCGGCGGGGGCGGTGACCCGGTCCAGCAGCGGGACGCCGAAGCCGAGCGTCTTGCCGGTGCCGGTCGGGGCCTGGCCGATGAGGTCGGTGCCGCGCAGCGCGATCGGCACGGCATATTCCTGGATGGCGAACGCGTGGATGATGCCGACGGCCTCGAGAGCGGCGACGGTCTCGGGCCGCGCTCCCAGGTCGGCGAACGTGGGTGCGTCTGGGCGCACGGGTGCGCGCGGGGCCACTGCTTCGGCGGCCTCAGTGTTGTCGATCGTCATGTTGTGCTCAGGGTGTCTCTCTCGCGGGAGCGCCCCTGGTGAAGCCGGGTGCGCTCAAATGGGTAGGGCGCGGGCCACACGCAACCGAAAAGATCAAGGTCGCGGGCTACAAGCGCCGGTCGCCAGGACTAGGGTCCGTCCACGGCTATTGGAGCCATTGTACCGGCTTGCGACCCGTTCCGCTCGCCGCGACACGGTGCGGCGTGGAAGGACCACGGACGGATCACCGAAGGGCCGCGGACGGATCACCGGGAACGCTACGGTGAGCGCGCCGCAGCGGCACAAGGCGCGCCGGATGATCCGGCGATGTAGTGTGCCGTCGTGTCCGATCTCACCCCGTCCGCCGCGGCGGTGGTCGACCTGCTCGGCATGCTGGCCTATGGCGAGCTGGTCGCGTTCGACCGGATGGCGGCAGACGCGCGGCTCGCGCCCGACCTGCGCCGCAGGGCGGTGCTCAGCGAGATGGCCGGTCGCGAGATCAGCAACTACTGCCGCCTCGCCGACCGCCTCACCGAGCTGGGCGCCGACCCGGAAGAGGCCATGCGGCCCTACGTGCGGGCGGTGTCGGACTACCACGCGCAGACCGAGCCGGCCGACTGGCTGGAGGGCCTGGCCAAGGCGTATGTCGGCGACAACATCGCCGACGACTTCACGCGCGAGGTCGCGGCGGTGCTCACCGGGCCGGACCGGGACCTGATCCTGGACGTCCTGCACGACTCCCGGCACGCCGACTTCGCCGCCGACGAGCTGCGGGCCGCGATCGCCGTCGACCCCAAGGTGGCCAACCGGCTGTCGATGTGGTCCCGCCGGCTGGTCGGCGAGGGCATTTCGCAGGCGCTGCGGGTCGCGGCCGAGCGGCCGTCGCTCGCGGAGCTCCTGGCCGGCGGCGGCACCGACTTCCAGGCCCTGCTCAAGCGCCTGACCTCGGCCCACACCGCCCGCATGGGCGCCGTCGGCCTGAACAACTAACCGCCGACCTGAACAACCAGCCGCCGGCCTGAGCGACCAGCCGTCTGCCTGAACGACCAGGCGCCGGCCTGAGCGACCAGGCCGGCCGTCGGACGCCGGGCAGCAAGTGACTCAGGCCCTGACCCGGAGCGGGGCAGGGCCTGAGTGCTATCTCTCAACGCGCGGAAGAGAATCCAACCGGCCGCGGCGACGACTCGGCGATCTCCACGTAGGCGATCTTGCCGACCGGGACGATCACCCGGCGGCCCTTCTCGTCGACGAGAGAAAGCACACCCTTGTCGCCACCGTCGATCGCGTCGGTGACCGCAGCTTCAACCTCGGCGGGTGACTGGTTGCTCTCCAGCACCAACTCCCGAGGCGCATACTGCACGCCGATCTTGACCTCCACGTCTTCCTCCTTGATCGGGCTGCGGCGCGGCCGTGCCTCGGCGCGCACACCCAGTGTGGTTGAAGACTAACGCGATCAGGCGTGTTCGCCGTGCAGGGGGAAGCTCGCGATGCCGCGCCACGACAGCGCGGTCAGCAGCGCCTCCGCTTCGGGCTTCGCGACCTGGCGGCCGCCGGCGACCCAGAAGCGGGCCGCGACCTCCGCCGCGCCGACCAGACCGGACGCGAGCAGCTCCGCGCGCTCCCGGCTCAGGTCGGTGTCCGCCATGATCGTGTCGGTGATCGCGGCGATGCAGCCGCTCTCGACGCGGTCGACCCGCTCGCGCACCGCGGGGTCGTTGCGCAGGTCCGACTCGAAGACCAGGCGGAACGCCTCGCTCTCGTGGTCGATGAAGTCGAAATACGCCTGGATGGCGCCGCGGACGCGCTCCTTGTTGTCCGTGGTCGCCTCCATCGCGGCGCGCATCCGGGACACCATCGCGTCGCAGTGGGTGTCGAGCAGCGCGAGATAGAGCTCGAGCTTGCCGGGGAAGTGCTGATAGAGCACGGGCTTGGAGACACCCGCCCGCTCGGCGATGTCATCCATCGCGGCGGCGTGATAACCCTGCGCCACGAAAACCTGCTGCGCCGCGGCGAGCAGCTGCTTGCGGCGCGCCGACCGGGGCAGCCGCACCGGCCGTCCGGCCGACTGGGTGCCGCTCATCGCCGAGGTCATGTTCACCATCCGGATTTGGGTCGAGATTGCAACTTACCCCCTTTCCGCCCACACGGTAGCCTCACCTAGGGGCGACGGAGGAGCGCGCGGTGGACGAAACGGGGCAAGCCGGAAGCCCGCACGGGGCAGGCCCATATCGCGGAGGAGGACACACGGACCCGCACAGGACACCGGACGGCACGCCTGCCAACGGTTCGGCCAGTGGTTCAGCCAACGGTTCGACGCCGAGCGATGACGCGCTCGAGGCGATCGTTTCCGCATGGCGCGAGCCGGCCACCGGAGCCATCGCCGGGCGCGCATCGGTCAACGGTGCCGGCAGCCCGCGCGGCCGCGCGGAGGTCCGCAGTCCCTATTCCGACATGCTCGCCCCGATGAGCCCTCCGGTCTCCGTCCCGCCGCCGGCACCGCCGACCACGTCGCTGCACTACGGGCACTACGGGCCCGACGGTCAGGGCTGGCCGAGCTCGGTCAGCCAGCCGGAGCACAGCGGGTCCTTCCCCGCGACGGGTGTCACGCCCCCGCAGGAGCACACCCAGCTCAACGGCCTGGTCACCGGCCTGGTCCCCGGCCCGGCCGGCGGTCACGACAGCGGCCAGGTCAACGGTCAGGCCAACGGTGTGCACCCCGGCGCGCTGAGCATGCCGTCCGCGTCCTCCGGCGGGACCGTCTACGGTGCCGCCCCCGTCGCCGACCCGCGGGACGAGGCCGTCCAGCAGGGCCCGGAGCCCTCGGCCCTGGACCGGCTCGCCCGCCAGCAGCCCGCGCCCGTCGACCCGCAGGTCCGGGTGCACGGCGTCAGCGGCCGGCCGCCATACGGCTCCTACCCGGAGCAGTCCTGGGGCTACGACTCCCGTCCCCGCAACGGGGCGTATCAGGACGACCCCCAGACCACCAACGGCGCGACCTACCAGGCCCAGGACAGGTATCAGGGCCAGGAGCAGGACCCCTATCACGGCCAGCAGCAGTATCCGGCGGCCCAGGAGCAGTACGGGGCGCAGGGATACCAGCCGCAGCAGTTCCCGTCGCAGGAGTATCCGCAGCAGCAGGACCACTCCCAGCAGCAGGCACAGCCCCAGCGGCAGTTCCCGTCCCAGGAGTACCCACAGCAGGACTACCCACAGCAGCAGTACCAGCAGCCGCAGTACCAGCAACAGGACGGCTACCCGTCCTACGAGCAGCAGCCGCCGGCCCCGGAGTTCGACTGGGCCGCGCCGCAGCACGAGCCGATCGTGCCCGCGCCCGCCGTCCACCCCCTGCCGCCGCCCTCGGTGGCGGTGCCGGCCCAGCGCATGCCGGAGGACGACCCGCTCGTCGGCCCGCTGCCGCCCGAGCTGCTCGGCAACGCCACGCCGCTGTCCGCCGCCGAGCCGACGATGCCGACGTTCGCCTCCGAGCCGCCGTATGCGCAGTCCATGCCGGCGATGCCCCCGATGCCCCCGATGTCTCCAATGTCTCAGATGCCCGCCGCGCCGGCCGCCGAGCCGTCCACGTATGCCGACCAGCCGTATCAGGAGACCGCGTACTCCGACCCGGCGTACCCGGAGACCGGATACGCCGGGACCGCATACGGGCAGGACGCATACGCGCAGGTCGAGAACGGGCCGGAGCTGCCGCAGCGCGTACCGTCGCATCCTGACGTGCCGCAGGTGCCCGAGGTGGAGGTCGAGCCCCTCGTCGCCGAGGCGGCCCCGGCCGGCGGGGACGACCTGGCGAAGATCGCGACCTTCCTGCGCGAGCAGCGCGAGGACGAGGCCGAGGAGCCCAGCCTCGACGACCGCCCCGACGGGTTCGACATCCCGGCGGTCCTCCGCGCCGTCCAGGGTGTCTCCGGTGTCCGCGAGGCGACGCTGCGCAAGAACGCCGACGGGCTGCACACGCTGCGGCTGGAGCTGCTCGACGAGGCCGACCCGGGCCTGGTGAGCCGGGCCGTCGCGCGGCTGCTCAACGAGCGGATGGGCCTGGCCGCCGAGCCGAACCCACCGGAGCTGACCCCACCGGCCTCGCGCCCGCAGGCCCGGGGCAACGCACCGCACAGCGCGCTGCCCGGCTACGGCCGCGAGGCCCGCAGGCGCCGCCCGGTCAGCGGTGTGCGCCGCCCGGCCGAGGCGCCCCGCCCGGCCATCGGCGAGCTGCGGCAGGCCCCCACCGAGTTCTCCGCCGAGCCGCCCGCCGAGGTGTCCGCGGAGGTCCCCGCCGAGGCGCCGGGCCTGTTCGCCCCGCCCGTCCTGCGGCCCGAGCAGTTCGTCCGGCCCGAGGCACAGGCGGAGAAGCCCGTGCTCGGCCCGCAGCCCCCGATCCCGGTCAACCGGGACGCGCCGCCTGCCCTGGTGCCGCAGTCCAGCGCGATCGTGTCGCCGCGCGTCATCATCGACCAGGTCGAGGTCAGCACCCAGGGCGTCGACGCGGTGGTCGAGGTCCGGCTGATCGCCGACGGGCATCCCGCCGTCGGTGTCGCCAGCGGCCCGGCGGTCGACGGCTACATCCTGCGGCTGTCCGCGGCCGCCGCGGCCTCCGCCGTGGACCAGCTCCTGGTCGACGTCGACGCGACGTCCAGGGCCCGCTGCTACATCGAGCATGCCGCGGTCGTGCAGCTCGGCGGGTGCGAGGTCGCCGTCGTCGTGCTGCTGCTGCTGTACGACGGCTGGGTCGAGCAGCTGACGGGCTCGGCCGTGAACTCGGGCGACCCGCGGCAGGCTGTGGTGCGGGCCACTCTCGCGGCCGTGAACCGGAGATTGGAAGCCCTGCTGCCATAGCGCCCCTGAGGCACACTGGAAAGCATGAAGAGAGCTTCCCTTGTCCCGGAGTTCACCGTTCCGTCACCTGAGCGGCTGCCGGAGCAGTGGCCGGGACGTGAGGTGGAGCTCGACGGCCTGAAGGCGTTCGTGCGGGACACGCCGGCGACGGCGCCCGGCGCGGAGCCCGCGGTCTACGTGCACGGCCTCGGCGGCTCGTCGACGAACTGGACGGACCTGGCGGGCGTGCTCGCTGGGCGGCTCGACGGTCAGGCGATCGACCTGCCCGGGTTCGGGCACAGCGCCCCCGCCCGCAGCTATTCGCTGCCGGCGATGGCGGCGCACATCATCCGGTGGATCGAGCACAGCGACCGCGGGCCGGTCCACCTGCTCGGCAACTCGATGGGCGGCGCCGCCTCCGTCGTGGCCTCGGCGCTGCGCCCCGACCTGGTGCGCAGCCTGACGCTGATCTCGCCGGCGATGCCGTTCCTCGACCCGCGCCGCTCCCTGCAGGGGCCGATCGTGCCGCTGCTCCTGCTGCCCAACGCGGCGAAGCTGGCGGCTCGGCGGATGTCCTCGATGGACCCCGAGGAGCTCGCCGCGATGGTCATCGAGTCGTGCTACGCCGATCCCACCCGCTATCCGGAGCAGCGGCGGCTGGAGGCGATCGAGGAGGCGAAGCGCCGGCACTCGGTGCCCTGGTATGCCGAGGCGTACGTGGGGAGCCTTCGCGGCCTCGTCGGCAGCTTCCTGCGGGCGTATCTTCCCGGCGAGGGATCCATGTGGAAGGTGGCCGCGCGGATCCAGGCGCCGACGCTGGTGATCGCGGGGCGGCAGGACAAGCTCGTGGACATCCGCACCGCGCCGCAGGTCGCCCGCATCGTCCCGGACAGCCGGTTGATGATGCTGGAGGGCGTCGGCCACGTGGCGCAGATGGAGGTGCCCCGCACGGTGGCCCGCGCGGTGCTCGGCCTGCTCGACGAGCTGCAGGCCCGGCCGGAGACCGCCACCCGGCAGGTTGCAACTCAGGTGCGGGACGGGGTGCGCCAGCGCGCGCCGCAGGTGCGCATGGCAAGCTGACCAATCGATGGCGAGCCGGCTGAGCAGCGACCGCCGGCGGCTGCCGGTCCCGCTGCCGAGTGACCCGCGGCAGGCCCGTGAGGTGGTCCGGGCCGAGCAGCGCCGCCGGCGTGAGCAGATCCGCCGGCGACGGTTCGTCGTGGCCGGGGTGATGCTGACCGCGTTCGTGATCGCCGCCGCCGGCCTGGGCCGCCAGCTGTTCTTCTCCGGCGGCTCCGAGAAGGCGGCGGTGACGGTCGCCGCGACCCGCGGGCCGGCGCTGATGCTCGACCCGCCGAGCCGTCCCGCCAGCCAGCCGCCGGAGGCCGGGCCGTCCAGCGCCGCCGGGACGTTCGCCTACGCGAGCAGCGCCGGGCCCGTCGCCGGGAGCGCCGGCACGGTCAGGAAGTACCGG
Organism: Dactylosporangium sp. NPDC051087; assembly: GCF_055586325.1. NCBI lineage: Bacteria > Bacillati > Actinomycetota > Actinomycetes > Micromonosporales > Micromonosporaceae > Dactylosporangium > Dactylosporangium sp. NPDC051087. The sequence continues at coordinate 406,568 of NZ_JBVJIJ010000005.1, forward strand.
GTCGCGGTCGAGAACGGCAGCGGCCAGGCGGCGGACGCGTTCGCCACCGCGGTCGAGCAGGTGTTCGCCGACCCGCGCGGCTGGCCGGCAGCCGGTCAGGTGCGCCTGCAGCGGGTGGCCGGCCAGGGCACCGCCGACTTCACGATCTTCCTGGCGACGCCGGTCACGTCGGAGCAGATCTGCGCGACCGCCGGCCTGCACACCGCCGGCTTCAGCTCGTGCCGGATCACCGGCAAGGTCGTCATCAACCTGGCCCGCTGGCTGACCGGCGTACCGGACTACGGCGCGCCCCTCGCGGACTACCAGCACTACGTCATCAACCACGAGGTCGGCCACGAGCTGGGCAACGGCCACGAGGCCTGCCCCGGCCCCGGAAAGCCCGCCCCGGTGATGCAGCAGCAGACGTACGGGCTGAAGGGCTGCGTCGCGAACGCGTGGCCGCTCGTGGACGGTCAGCGGTACACCGGGGCCAAAGTGCCGTAGGTCACGTGGGATTGCGGGGCGGGCGCGGCAGAATGAGAACCATGTCGTTGCCTCCACTGGTCGAGCCGGCCGCTGACCTGTCCATTGACGAGGTCCGCCGCTACTCCCGCCACCTGATCATCCCGGACGTGGGTGTCACCGGGCAGAAGCGCCTGAAGAACGCCCGGGTGCTGTGTGTGGGCGCGGGCGGGCTCGGCTCGCCGGCCCTGCTGTATCTCGCCGCCGCGGGTGTCGGCACGCTCGGCATCGTCGAGTTCGACACCGTCGACGAGTCCAACCTGCAGCGCCAGATCATCCACGGTCAGTCCGACATCGGCCGGCCGAAGGCGGAGTCGGCGCGCGACTCGGTCCGCGAGATCAACCCGCTCGTCAACGTCGTGGTGCACAACGAGGCCCTCGACAACGACAACGTGATGGAGATCTTCGCGCAGTACGACCTGATCGTCGACGGCACGGACAACTTCGCCACCCGGTACATGGTCAACGACGCGGCGGTGCTGCTCGGCAAGCCGTACATCTGGGGCTCGATCTACCGCTTCGACGGCCAGGCCTCGGTGTTCTGGGCCGAGCACGGCCCCTGCTACCGCTGCCTCTACCCGGAGCCGCCGCCGCCCGGCATGGTCCCGTCCTGCGCCGAGGGTGGCGTGCTCGGCGTGCTGTGCGCGTCGATCGGCGCGATCCAGGTCACCGAGGCGATCAAGGTGCTCACCGGCGTCGGCGACACCCTGCTCGGCAGCCTGATGGTGTATGACGCGCTGGAGATGTCCTACCGCAAGATCAAGCTGCGCAAGGACCCGAACTGCGCGATCTGCGGTGAGAACCCGACGGTGACCGCGCTGATCGACTACGACGACTTCTGCGGCGCCGTCTCCGACGAGGCCCAGGCCGCGGCGCTCGGCTCGACGATCACCGCGTCGGAGCTCAAGGACTGGCAGGACTCGGGCAAGCCGATCGACCTGATCGACGTGCGCGAGCCGGCGGAGTGGGAGATCGTCCGCGTGCCCGGTGCGCGGCTCGTGCCGAAGGGCGAGATCCTCAACGGCAACGCGCTCGCCGAGCTCCCGCAGGACCGCCAGATCGTCCTGTACTGCAAGAGCGGCGTCCGCTCCGCCGAGGCGTTGGCGGCGGTGAAGGCGGCGGGCTTCAAGGACGCGGTCCACGTGCAGGGTGGCGTGGTCTCGTGGGTGAAGACCGTCGATCCGTCACTGCCGGTGTACTAGGGTCCCACGCGCAGACAGCGGGCGGGCGGTAGCGTACGGCGCATGGTCGACCTTGATGCCGCGATCGGCTACGTCGTCGCACACGGCGACGCCGTTGATCGCGCCCGCCTCGCCTGGCTGCGCACGGGCCAGTATCCACCGGCCGACGTGCTGGAGAAGGCCGAGATCGGCCAGTCGCCCGACGGCGGCTGGCCGGCGCTCTGGGGCGCCGACATCGCGTCGGTGGACGCCACCTGCTTCCGGCTCGCCGAGCTCGACGACCTCGGCGCGATCGACCGCCCGGCGGCCCGCCGGGCGCTGGGCTGGCTGGGCCGCAGCCAGCGGCCCGACGGCATGTGGGAAGAGGACTCGTCCCTGGCCGGGATCGCCCCGCCGTGGGCGCAGCCCGGCGACGACGAGGCGAAGCTGTATCTGACCACCAACGCCGCCTACTGGCTGGTGGTCGGCGGCGCCAACGACGGCGACGACCAGCACGCCACCCGGGTCGCCCGCGCCGCCGAGGCGTTCCGGGCGTCGCTGCGCCCCGACGGCTCCTGGCCGTCGTTCCTGGTCACCGGCTGGCTCGGCTGCGCCGTGCTGTATCACCTCGGCTGGTTCTACGAGTCGGCGCAGATCCAGGTCGCCCTCGCCGACCGGGTGCCGAAAATGACCGCGGCCGACACGGCGTCGCTGTATTCGGCGCTGCGCCGGGTCGGCATGTCACCTGAGGACTGGCTGCTCAGCTCCGCCCGCAAGCGCCTCGACGAGACGCAGCGCAGCGACGGCGGCTGGGAGAGCGACGACGGCGCCCGCTTCAACGTGCACACCACGCTCACGGCGATCAGGGCGCTGCGCTAGCCGGCGATCGTGAACTCCCACGGGTAGGCGCCGTAGGAGGTCGTCGTGATGCCGAACTGGGAGCTGCTCTGGTAGGAGTCGGTGCCCTTCTGGATCTGGATGATGACCTTGCCACCGTCCTCCAGGCTGAAGTACCCGGCGTGCACGGCCGCGGTGCAGACCGACGAGTCGGTGGTGTAGGGGCCGGCGCCCCAGACCTTGCCGGCCTTGCCGTTCTTCGGGCACGTGTACCTGATGAGCTTGCCCTCGTTGCCGGTGTACTCCTCGGCGTTGCTGCTCCAGTCGCTTTCGTCGCGGTCGACGTCGACCTGGGCCGGCGCGTCGCTGCTGCCCCCGTCGCCGCTGCCCCCGTCGCCGCTGCCCCCGTCGCCGCTGCCGCCGTCGCCGCTGCCGCCGTCACCGTTGCCGCCGTCACCGTTGCCGTCGCCGGCGCCGTCGGTCTGGCTCGCCGTCTGGTCGCCCTTGGCGCTGTTGTCGGTCTTGTCGTCGCCGAGCTTGGTGATGCCGTAGATGCCGAGGCCGACGACCAGGAGCAGGACCACGGCGACCGCCGCGAGGACCCCGGTGCGCCGCTGCCCGCCGGACGCCGACGCGCTCGGCGGCACGGCCGCGGGGATGTCCGGCCGGGTCGCCGGGGGCCCGCTCTGCGGCGCCACCGCCGGGGTGCTCGGTGCCGCGGCCCCGTAGGTCGCGGGCACTGAGGCGCGCCCGGGCCGGGGCGCCTGCGGGGCGGCCGGTGGCTGCTGGCCGGGCGACTGCGGGGCGGCCGGGAACGGGGACTGCGGGGCGGCGTACCCGGACGGCGGGGCGGCCGGTGGCTGCTGGCCGGGCGACTGCGGGGCGGCCGGGAACGGGGACTGCGGGGCGGCGTACCCGGACGGCGGGGTGTAGCCGGGGTCCTGCCCGAACTGCACCGACGGCTGCCCGGAGACCGGCGCGGCGGTGAACCCCGGCGAGACCGGCGCCGCCGGCGGCGCACCCGACACGGGCACGCTCGCGGAGCCGCTGACGGGCGGGGCCGAGGTCGGATACGCCGCGGGCGGCGACGACATCGGGAACGCCGCGGGCGGCGAGGAGGTCGGGGCCGCCGGTGCCGCGCCGGACGGGGTGAAGGGGATCGGCGGGGACGAGGTCGGGAACGCCGCGCCGGACACGGGCGCCCCGGAGACCGGGCCGGCCGCCTGACCGGCCGGGCCCGGCTGGCCGGACGCGCCGAGGCTGCCCTGCGCCACCACCATCTCGGGCTGCTCGACCGCGGTCGGGGCCTTGCCGAGCGCCTGGTGCAGCAGCGTCGCGACGAGGGGGATCCGGCTGCCGCCACCGACGAGGAACACGCCGGCGATGTCGGCCGGGGTCAGCCGGGCAGCGGCGATCGCGGCCCGGGTCGCGGTGACGGTGGCGGCCAGGATCGGGCGGGCCAGCTGCTCGAACTGGTCGCGGCCGAGGGGGACGTCCTCGTCGTACATCGGGATGTGGATCATCGTCGAGGAGGTGCGGGACAGCATCTCCTTGGCGGCCCGGACGTCGTCCCAGAGCAGCCGGTTGGCGCGGCGTTCGGCGCTGGTCGTGGGGTGGACGAGCCGGTTCCACGACTGGGGGTCCCGGGAGGACTGGCTGGCGCCGAGGTAGCCGACGATCGCCGCGTCGATGTCGAGGCCACCGCTGGTGCTGAGCCCTTCGGCGGCGAGGACCTCGAACGTGCCGGGACCGTGCCGGACCACGGACGCGTCGAACGTGCCGGCACCCAGGTCATACACGACGAAGGCCGAACCGGGACGCAGGTCGGTGCCTTCGAGGGTGCGGAACACCTCGGCCGCGGCGACGGGCTCGGGCACGAGGTTGACGGTGCCGAGGCCGGCCCGCTCGGCGGCGGCGAGCAGCACCCCGCGGCGGGTGTGCGCCCAGGCGGCCGGGCAGGTGATGGTCACCTGGCCGATCGGACCGCCCGCGACCCGCCGGGCCTCGCCGTTGACGCGGGCGAGCACGGCCGCGAACAGCTCGACGGTCGGCACCTCGGCCTCGCCGAGCAGGACGGCGGGCTCGTCGATGCGTCGTTTGGGGTTGGGCTCGAACCGCTCGGGGCTGACCCGGGCGGCGTGCATCGCGTCGCGCCCCACGAGCAGGCCCGCCGCTTGGTCGGCATAGACCGACGAGGGCAGGGTCGGCGAACCGTCGAAGAGCAGCGGCCGGACATGACCGTCAGGCCAGGCCAGCACCGCCGCGGTGTTCGAGGTGCCGAAGTCGATGCCAAGCCGGTAACCTCGAGCGTCCACAGCGCCAATATACGGACCTCACACCACCGTGCGATCCTCTCAACGGATCGGCGCGCTCAATCGACCAGTCGGAGCGCGACCGTCGGCGCGTCGAGCAGGACCGATGCCGGCTCGGATCCGACGACCGTCTGCAGGCGGTGATCGCCCACGATGAGTTCGACGCCGGTGTACAGCTCCACGGAGTCCCAGCCGGTCAGCTCGTAGGACTTCCGGTAGATCCGCTCGGTCTCCTCCTTGATGTCGGGGGCCGAGCGCTTCCAGATCAGGGTGCCGTTTTCACTCGTGTCGGTGACCACGGGCCGGCCGTCGCGGACCTCGAGCTTCACGTGCTCCTTGGCGATCCAGGCGGCCGCGGCCTCGTGCAGCCACTGACCGACGGCGATGTCGTCGGGGTCGGCGGGCTCGCGGCCGACCACCACGGGGCGGTCCACGCCGACGACGAACCGCCGCCGCGCGAGGTCCTCGACGACCACCGACACCGCGAACGCGGGCGGCCGGGGACCGATGTCCTTGACGGCCTCACCGTGCCGAGGGCAGGCCGGGACGCCGGCGCGCATCCGCGGGACCGGCTGGCCGATGCGGCGGAAGCGGCCGAACGCAGGGCACTCGGGCTCGCCGCAGCGCCACTCGCGGGCCATCAGGGCCGCGCCGACGCCACTGGGCTCGGCCCGGGTGAACCTGCGGCGCATCACGCGGGTGCGCCCGGCCCGCTGCGAACCGCGGGCGGTGAACGACTGCACCCCGTCCGGCCGCCCGCCCCGCTCCTGAGCGGCGACGGTCGCGGCGGGCGTGGCACCGGTCGCGGTGGCGGCGGGCTTGGCGGGCCGCAGCGACGGTTTGGTGGCGGAGGTATCTTCGCCCTTCTCCGACGGGTCCGGAATTTCGGAAATGTCGGCAGAGTCAGAGGACGAAGAAGCGGAGCCGGAGCCCTCCGGGGCGGGAGCGTCGGCCGTGGCGGAAGCATCGGGATCGGCCGGAGCGGCGGCATCGGACGGGGCGGCGGCGTCCGCGGGCTCGAGAGGGATGATCGGCAGGGTCGCGGTGCCCTTCACGACCAGGCGTTCCTTGCCGTCCTTCGGCGGGGCCGGCTCGCCCGCCGGGGTCAGCACCGCGCCGCCCGCGCGGGGGGTCAGCCGCAGGACCCGCTCGGGGCTGTCGACGAGCCACGGGAAGCGGGCGGCGAACTGCGCCTGGTCCCTGACCACGATCAGCGGCAGGCCGGTGAAGTCGGCGATCTCCACGGGCCGGTCGGCGACGACGGGCGTGACCTCGATGAGGCCGTCGTCGGCCCACCGGCCGAGCACCATGCGCTCCTTCGACGTGAGCGCCGCTTCCGACAGGGCCTCCCGGCCGACCACGGGATAGAGCATCGCGCCGGCGTCGATGAGATACCGGCTGAGCGCGTCGACGACCATGCCGAGGCGCAGCAGGTTGATGGGGCGACCCCCGTCGAGGGCCACGAACCGGGCGACGTCGGCCAGGTCGACCACGGCCTGGGCGAGCGTGACGTCGGTCGTCAGCCGTTGCTCGATGGTGTCCATGACCCGGCTGACTTCAAAGCGCACGGCCTCTCCCATCCCTCGACCCGGACACCATAGGGCATCACCGAGATCAGACTTGTGTACCAGTCGGGAAGGTTGCACGCCATAAGCAACGAAAAGGTTCAGCCACCACTTTTCTTGCTCTTGCCTTTACCTTTGCCCTTCTTCGGGCCTCCGTGATCTTCCGCGGCGGGAGCCTTGACGACACCAGGCTTCTTGACCCCGGCCGCGGCGGCCTCGGTCGCCGGGTCGGTGGCCGGGTTCGTGGCGGGATCGGTCGCCGGATCGGTGGCGGGATCGGACGGCTCCGGGCCCGCCGTGACCGGCGACGAGGCTGGGGTCCAGGCGGCGACCGGCTCGCGGTCCTGCGCGGCGGCACCCGCGGCGCCCAGCCCGATGAGCAGCACGGCCGCCGCGGCGACGGACGCCCGCCGCCCGGGCGACGCGCCCACCGTGATCTCCCGCAGCCGGGCCGACCCGCCGGCGGCGGCCTCCCGCACCCGGGCGGACCCGCCCGCGGCGGCCTCGCGCAGCCGGGGCACGGCGAACAAATGCCTGGTCGGCGGCAGGGTGCTCAGCAGCGCGGCCAGGTCCGCGGCGGCGGGACGGTTTCCCGGCGCCTTCGCCAGGCAGCGCCGCAGCGCCTCGGTCACCCCCGCGGGCAGGTGCAGATCGGCGGGCAGCGGCGCCGGCGGCAGCTTGCGGTGCGCGTGCAGCATCTCCTCGGTCGTGGTCGCGGGCCACGGCAGGGCGCCGGCGAGCATCCGGTACAGGACGAGGCCGAGCGCGTACACGTCCGTGGCGGCCGTCGGCGGGATGCCCCGGATGCGCTCCGGTGCGAGGTATGCGGGCGTGCCGACGACCTCCCCGTCGTCGGCGCCGGCGAGCGCGCTGACGCCGAAGTCGACGAGCTTGGCGCCGCCGGCGGTGAGCATGACGTTGGCGGGTTTGACGTCGTGGTGGACGAGGCCGCGGGCGTGCACGGCGGCCAGCGCGGAGGCGAGCTGCGCCGCGATCCGCAGCGCCTCGGTGACGCCGATCGGCCCGCCGTCGCGCAGCAGCCGCTCCTCGAGCGACGCGCCCTCGACGAGCTCCATGACGACGAAGGGCGCGCCGTCGCCGGTGTGGCCGAAGTCGTACACGGCGGCGATGTGCGGATGGCTGAGCAGCGCGGCGGCGCGGGCCTCGTCCTGGATCCGGCGGCGGGACCGCGGGTCGGCGGCGCCCGCGAGGTGTTTGACGGCAACGGGGCGCCCGAGCACCTCGTCGTGGGCGCGCCACACGACGGACATGCCGCCCACGCCGAGTTGCTCGATCAGTCGATAGCGCTCCACGTCATACAGATGCCCCGATGAGCGGAAACGACACGTGTTGATCGGGGGCGGTCTCGGCGCCGAGGGTCTGCAGCAGGGCGAGGACCGGCTCGATCTTCTCGTACAGCAGCAGCACGACGTCCCCGGGTTGCGCCATGGCCAGGGCGGCGGGGACGGCCTCGTCGACGGTGCGGACCACCGTGCAGGTCGTCGACGGGGAGGTGGCGGTCAGCTCGTCGTGCAGGAGCGACGGGACCTCGCCGGGTGCCCGGCCGCGGCGGTCGCTGTCCTCGTAGATCACCACCCGGCCGAAGCGGGCGCCGACCTCGCGGGCGGACTCGCGGAGCAGGTCGTCGCGGCGGTCGCCGGGCAGCGTGACGGCGGCGACGGCGTGCGCGGCGCCCCAGAGGCGTTCGACGAGGTCGGCGATGGCGCTGATGGCGGCGGGGTTGTGCGCGTAGTCGACGAGGACGTCGACGCCACCGACGTGCAGCAGCATGCCGCGGCCGGGGTTGTCGGTGAAGCTGCGGAGGCGTTCGGCGACCCGGGCGGTGGCGACGCCGAGGACCCGTGCGGCGGCGGTCGCGGCGAGCGCGTTGGCGACGAGGTGCCGGGCGGCGCCGCCGAAGCCGCCGCCGAGCTCGCCGACGGCGAGGATCGGGATCCAGCGGCGGTCGGCGAGCTCGACGAGCCAGCCGTCGGCCAGGAGGTACGCGCGGCCGCCGGTGTCCCAGTGCCGCCGGATGAGCGGGTTGCGCGGGTCGAGGCTGCACCAGATGATCTCGCGGCCGGCGAAGCGCCCGCCGGGGTAGGCGGCGAGGCCGCGGCTGCGCGGGTCGTCGGCGTTGAGCACGACGGCGCCGCCCTCGCGGACGCGTTCGCCGATGAGGCATTTGAGGTCGACGAGGTCCTCGACGCTCTCGATGCCGTCCTGGCCGAGGTGGTCGCTGGCGAGGTTGGTGATGACGCCGACGTCGCTCCAGTCGTAGCCGAGGCCCTGGCGGAGCATGCCGCCGCGGGCGGTCTCGAGCACGGCGGCGTCGACGGTGGGGTCGCTGAGCACGACGCGGGCGGAGCGCGGCCCGGTGGCGTCGGCGCGCTGGACGAGCCGGCCGCCGATGACGATGCCGTCGGTCGTGGTGACGCCGACCCGCAGGCCGGCGCCTTCGAGCAGGTGCGCGGTGAGCCGGGCGACGGTGGTCTTGCCGTTGGTGCCGGTGATGGCGACGATCGGGATCCGCGCCGGGGTACCGGCCGGGTACAGCGCGTCCACGACCGCGGCGCCGACGTCGCGGGCGGTGCCGTCGCTGGGGGCGAGGTGCATCCGGAGCCCGGGTGCGGCGTTGACCTCGATGACGCCGCCGCCGGACGGGACGCCGGTCGGCGGCAGTGGCGCGGCGATCGACGGCAGGCGCAGGTCGAGCCCGGCGATGTCGAGCCCGACGATCGCGGCGACCCGCCGGCACAGGTCGGCGACGGACGGGTGGACCTGGTCGGTGACGTCGACGCTGGTGCCGCCGGTGGAGAGGTTGGCGTTCTCGCGCAGCCGCACGACCTGCCCGGCGGCGGGGACCGAGCCGGCGTCGAGGCCCTGCTTGCGCAGCAGGGTGCGGGCGACGTCGTCGATGGTGATCCGGGTGAGCGCCCGGGTGTGGCCGTCGCCGCGGCGCGGGTCCTCGTTGGCGCGGGCGATGAGGCCGGCGACGTCGGTGGCGCCGTCGCCGACGACGTGCGCGGCGACCCGTTCGGCGGCGGCGACGACCTGCCCGCCGACGGTGAGGACGCGGTAGTCGCGGCCGGTCAGCTCGCGTTCGACGACGGCGTCGTCGCCCTCGGCGGTGGCGGCCTCGTAGGCGGCGCGCAGCGCGTCGGGGGTGTCGACGCCGAGGAACACGTGCATCCCCTGGCGCCCCTGCCGGGGCTTGACGACGACGGGCGGGCCGAGCTCGGCGAACAGGTCCAGGGCCTCGGCCAGGGACGTCGCGGCGCCGCCGCTGGGGACGGGGACGCCGGCCTCGTCGAGCAGCCGCCGGGTGAGCTCCTTGTCGGAGGCGATGTCGACGCCGATCGCGGAGGTCTGGTCGGTGAGCGCGGCCCACACCAGCCGGCGGTGCCGTCCGTAGCCGAGGCGCAGCAGGCTGAGCTCGCCGACCCGCTCGACGGGGATGTCGCGGGCGCGGGCGGCGTCGGCGATGGCGGCGGTGCTCGGCCCGCTCTTCTCCCGCTCGTACGTGCGGCGCAGCGCCTCCAGATCGGGTTCGACCCGGACGGGTTCGTCGTGCAGCGCCGCCAGTACACCGGCGATCGCCAATGACAGCAGGCCCTCGGCGAGGCCGGAGTCCATCGGCTCGTCGACGGGGCATTCGGTGACGACGTCGTATTCGCCGGGCACGCCGGTGCCTTCGGTGCGGCCGAAGTTGATCTCGCGGCCGATGCGCTGGGAGAGCTCGATCGCGACGTGCTCGGCGGTGTGGCCGAAGTAGGTGCCGCCGTGCAGCCGCTTGACGAAGCCGCCGGGCTCACCGAATGCGCAGTGGTGCTCGGCGAGGCCGGGGAACGCGGCCAGGAGCCGCTCGGTGAAGCCCGGGTAGTCGCTGCTCTCGCGTTCGGTCAGCCCGTCGAGCAGGACCCGGGTGACCTGGACGGGGCGCGCGAGATAGCGGTTCGGGCCACGCAGGCGCCGGCTGCTCTCAATACGCATGATCTGGATCCGATCTCTTGATGGCCGCCCGCTCGGTGAGGTTGAACCGCCAGCCCGCCGGGAGCACGTGCAGCTGGGCCCCGCAGAGGGCGATCGGCCCGCCGACGTCGGACAGGGTGGCGCTGATCGTGCGGGCCTGCCCCGCGTCGATGACGGTGACGGTGCCGGCGCCGAGGACCTCGAACACGTCGCCGTCGACGAGGATCGCGGTGTTCTCGTCGATGCCGAGACCGAGCTCGTGCGGGAACATCGCGATGGCGCTGAGCAGCCGGTTGAGGCGCCCGCGCTGGGCGAAGTGCATGTCGATCAGCACGCCGGGCAGGAACTCCATGCCCGGACCGGTGCGGACGCTGTCCGTGGACACCGACGCGATGCTCCCGCCCAGGATCATCGTGCTGGACATCATGGCGGCGCCGGCGCTCGTACCGGCGAGGATCATGCCGTCGGCGAGCCGGGCGTGCAGCGCGGTGTCGACCTTGGACCCGCCGACCACGGTGGTGATCCGCAACTGGTCACCGCCGGTGAAGAAGACGCCGGTGGCGTGCTCTATCGCGGAGACGGCGCGGGGGCCGTTGCTGTCCTCGCGGTCCTCGAGCCGCAGCGGGGTGACGCGACCCGCGCCGAGACGGTGGAAGACCTCGGCGTATTCCTTCTCGCGCTGCTCGGGGCACTCGCTGGCGGTGGCGATCACCACGAGGTGCGCCTCGGGTCCACCGGCGAGCAGCACGAACCGTTCGAGTATGGCGTCATCACCGGGGTCATGGCTCTCCGCACCACCGATGACGAGCAGCTTTCCCGGCATCCCACCTCCACACTTCCCTCATCTTGCGGTTCGTCGCGCGGCCGGGCGTTGCTTATTGACCAGGGTCTACGTACAGTCAGTGCATCACAACTCTATGAAACGTTTTAATGAAACGTTTCACCCCCTTTGACAGGAGCACCGCCATGCGCCTGAAGAGACGCCGCGCGGGCGCCACCGCGCTCGTCCTGCTCGCCGCACTCCTCGCCGCGCCGTCGTCACCGGCCGCGGCCGCCACGCCAGTCAGCCTCTCCGGGGCGCACTGGGTCTGGTATCCGGAGGGGTCCCCGGCCACCAGCGCACCCGCCGCCTACCGCTACTTCCGCAAGAACTTCACCGTCGCCGCCGGCGCGGTCTCCGAGGCGCAGCTCGTCGTCACCGGCGACGACACCGTCGACGTTTGGCTCAACGGCAAGCCCGTCGCCGCCTCCCCCCGGGTCACCGACTCGTGGAAGAGCGCCGTCTATGTCGATCTGCAGTCCGCCCTGGTCAGCGGCACCAACACCCTCGCCATCGCGGCGCGCAACAGCACCGCCGGGCCGGCCGGCCTGATCGGCAAGGTGCACGTCGTGACCGCCGGCGGCACCACCGACCTCGTCACCGACGGCAGCTGGAAGGCGTTCCAGACCGTGCCGACCGGCTGGGAGCAGCCCGGCTTCGGCGACGGCGGCTGGCCCGCCGCGGCCGACCTCGGCGCCTACGGCATCGGCCCGTGGAACGCCGACGTCGTCGCGCCCGACCCCAACGCGCCCTCGCCGCTCGCCGTCGCCAGCGGCACCGTCGAGCACCGGCCCAACCCGCTGGGCGTCGACGCGGCCAAGCCGCGCTTCGGCTGGAAGCTCACCTCGACCGCACAGCAGCAGCGGCAGGCCGCCTACGAGCTGTCCGTCGACGGCGTCTGGAACAGCGGCCGGGTCCCCTCCGGCCAGCAGGTCGACATCGTCTACAACGGCCCGGCCCTGCAGTCGATGAAGCGCTACACGTGGAAGGTCCGCGTCTGGGACACCCAGGGGCGGGTCAGCGCGTGGAGCCCCACCTGGTCGTTCGAGACCGGCCTGCGGACCCCGGCGACCGAGTGGACCGGCGACTTCATCGGCCAGACCGCCGTCACCGCGGACCTGTCCGGCGCCACCTGGATCTGGTACCCGGAGGGTGACCCCGCCGCCGGCGTGCCGCCCGCGACCCGCTACTTCCGGCGCACCTTCACCCTCGCCTCCGTGCCGGCCGCGGCGACCCTGGTCGTCACCGGCGACGACACCGCCGACGTGTGGGTCAACGGCGTCCAGGTCAGCACGTCGCCGCGGGTGTACCAGTCGTGGCAGCAGGCGACCGCGGTCGACATCCGCGGCCGGCTCGTCGCCGGTACCAACACCATCGCCATCTCCTCGGAGAACACGACGCAGTCCCCGGCCGGCATGATCGCCAAGCTGACCGGCTTCAGCCTGGTCACCGACACGTCGTGGAAGGCGTCCACCACCGCACCCGGCGGCTGGAACACGACCGGCTTCAACGACAGCTCCTGGCCCGCCGCCCGCGCCGTCGCCACCTACGGCACCGGCCCCTGGGCCGCCAACGTGTCGATCGCGAAGGCCGCGCCGCTGCTGCGCAAGGGCTTCACGGTGAGCAAGCCCGTCGCGTCGGCGCGGCTGCTGACCACCGCGCTCGGCCTGCACGAGACCCGCCTCAACGGCGCCCGCGTCGGCACCGACGTCCTCGCCCCCGGCTGGACCGACTACAACAAGCGCGTCCAGTACAAGGTGTACGACGTCACCGGCCAGATCCGGCAGGGTGCGAACGCGCTCGGCGCCTGGCTGGGCAACGGCTGGTACTCGGGCAGCCTCGGCTTCGCGGGCAGCCAGAAGTACGGCACGCAGCCGTGGTACTCCGCGCAGCTCGTGGTTGTTTTTTCTGACGGCACGTCCCAGACGGTCCGCACCGACAACACCTGGAAGGTCATCAGCGGGCCGATCCGCGCCGACGACCTGTACCACGGCGAGACCTACGACGCCCGGCTCGCCGTCGCCGGCTGGGACGGCTACGGCTTCGACGACAGCTCCTGGCCTACCGCCGCTGTCCGCTCCGGCGCCAAGCCCAACCTGGTCTCGCAGGTCGACAACGGCGTGTCCGTGCAGCAGCAGTTCCGCCCGGTCGCCGTCACGCAGCCCTCGCCGGGCGTGTGGATCTTCGACATGGGGCAGAACTTCACCGGCTGGAACCGGATCTCCGTCACCGGCCCCGCCGGCACCACCGTCCAGATCCGGCACGCCGAGGTGCTCACCGGCGGCCAGCTCTACACGACCAACCTCCGTGCCGCGCAGGCCACGGATCGCTTCACCCTCGCCGGTACCGGCGGCGCCGAGACCTACGAGCCGCGCTTCACGGTGCACGGGTACCGCTACGTCGAGCTGACCGGGCTGCCGGCCGGCTTCACCCCGACCGCGGACACCGTCACCGGCCGCGCCGCGTGGACGTCGGGCGCCCAGCTCGGCACCCTCACCACCTCGAACGCCCTGGTCAACCAGCTCCAGCACAACATCCTGTGGGGCGAGCGCTCCAACATGCTGTCGATCCCGACCGACTGCCCGCAACGCGACGAGCGGCTCGGCTGGACCGGCGACATCGCGATCTTCGCACCCACGTCCACCTTCAACGTCGACGTCCAGGGCTTCCTCGACAAGTTCGCCGACGACCTGGTCGACGCCCAGCGCTCCGACGGCGCCTTCACCGACGTCGCACCCGCCGTCTGCTGCGGCGCCGGCACCGCCGGCTGGGGCGACGCGGGCGTCATCGTCCCCTACACCCTCTGGCAGCGCCACGGCGACATCCGCGTCGTCGACGAGCACTTCGACGCGATGGCCCGCTGGGTCGACTACCTGCGCTCCACCTCGGGAAGCGACCTGATCCGCAACCAGCCCACGTACGGGGACTGGCTCAACGTCAACGACAACACCGCGCAGGACGTCATATCGACGGCGTTCTTCGCCTGGTCGGCCCGCCTGGTGTCGCGCATGGCCGCCGCCACCGGCCGCACCGCGCAGGCCGCCTCCTACGGCACCCTCGCCGACCAGGTCGGCGCGGCGTTCACATCCCGCTTCGTGGCCGCCGACGGGACCGTGTCCGGCAACACCCAGACGGGCTACGTCCTGGCCCTGGCCTTCGGTCTCGTGCCGTCCTCCCGGACGGCCCAGCTCGCCGACAAGCTGGTCGCCAAGGTCGCCGCCACCGGCGGTCACCTGTCCGTCGGCTTCCTCGGCGTCGAGAACCTCCTGCCGGTCCTCGCCGACACGGGCCACGCGGACACGGCGTACCAGATCCTGCTCCAGCCCGGCTACCCCGGCTGGGGTTACATGAACAGCCGCGGCGCCACCACGATCTGGGAGCGCTGGGACGGCATCCGCACCGACGGCTCCTTCCAGGACCCGGGGATGAACTCCTTCAACCACTACGGCCTCGGCTCCGTCGGCGACTTCCTGTACCGCCAGGTCGGCGGCCTGGGCCCGGCCTCCCCCGGCTACGCGTCGCTGCTCGTCGCGCCGCGCCCCGGTGGCGGCCTGACCTCGGCGAAATCCTCCTACGAAACCCCGTACGGCCTGGCGGTCAGCGACTGGTCCATCTCCGCCGGCGCCCTGACCCTCCGCGTGACGGTGCCGGCGGGCGCCTCGGCCACCGTGCGCGTGCCCACCTCGCAACCCGGTTCGATCCTGGCACCCGGCCAGGCCGTCCCGTCCGGCCCGGGCACGTTCCTGCTCCCGGCCGGCTCGTACACCTTCACGGCACCCGTGTAGTTCTCACCGCTTCTCCGCGGGCCCGGTCGCTTTGTGTTTTCGCGGCCGGGCCCGCTTCAGCGGCCCTTGCGCAGGTAGGCGCGCGACGACAGCGGGACGAAGACCACCAGCAGCACGGCCGACCAGAGCAGGACGGCGGCCACCGGATGCGCGAGCGGCCAGGCCGCATCGCCATCTCCGGACGGGGCGCCCGGGTTGCCGAACAGCTCCCGTGCCGCCGCGGTGAGCGCGCTCACCGGGTTCCAGTCGGCCAGGAACCGCAGCCAGCCGGGCATGCCGCCGGTCGGGACGAACGCGTTGGACAGCATCGTGAACGGCAGGCCCAGCGGCACCAGCGCGTCGGCGACCTGGTCGTTCCGCACCGCCAGGCCCACGTAGACACCCACCCAGCTCAGCGCGTACCGCAGCACGACGATCAGCAGGAACGCCTGAACCGTGGGGGTCAGGCCGCGGTGCGGCTGCCAGCCCACCAGCAGCCCCGCGCCCACCATGACGGCCAGCATCAGCAGGCCGATCAGCAGGTCGGCGCCGGTCTGCCCGAACGGCACCGCCAGGCGCGCCATCGGCATCGAGCGGAACCGGTCCATCACGCCGCGGGCGGCGTCGGCGGCCATCCGCGTCATCACCCCGGACCACGCGATGAAGGTCACCATCGTGAACAGGCCGGGCATGAGGTACTCGCGGTAGTCGCCGCCGCCCGGCACCTGGATCGCGCTGCCGAAGACGTACCCGAACAGCACCACCATGATGACCGGGAAGACCAGCGCGGCGACGATCTGCCCGGGCTCCTGCCGCAGCCGCCCCAGCTCCCGGCCGACGAGGGTCAGCCCGTCGCTGAACGTCCAGCCCAGGCGGCGTAGCTGTGCGGTGGCAGCGGTCATCGGACGGGCTCCTCGCGGTCGGCTTGGCGGTCGGCTTGGCGGTCGGCTTGGCAGTCGGCTTGGCAGTCGGCTTGGCAGTCGGCTTGGCAGTCGGCTTGGCAGTCGGCTTCGCGGTCGGTCAGACGAAGAAACACCTCGTCGAGGGTTGGGCGGCGCAGCCGTAGGTCCGCCGCGGCGACCCCGGCGTGGTCGAACTCCCGCACGATGTCGGCGAGCCGAAGGCCGCCGGCGGGCAGGACGACGCTGAGCCCGCCGGCACCCACCGGGGTCGGATCGGTGCCGGCGAGGGCGCTCAGGACGGTCATCGCCGCGGGCATCGCGGCGGGATCCTCGACGGTCACGTCGAGGCGGTCCCCGATCGTGGCCTTCAGCTCGTCGGGCGTGCCGGTGGCGATCACCCGCCCGTGGTCGACGACGGCGATGTTGTCGGCCAGCTGGTCGGCCTCGTCCAGGTACTGCGTGGTGAGCAGCACCGTGGTGCCGCCGGCCACCAGCTCCCGGACGCTGTCCCAGATCTCGCCGCGGCTGCGCGGGTCCAGGCCGGTGGTGGGCTCGTCCAGGAAGAGCACCTCGGGGCGCAGGATCAGGCTGGTCATCAGGTCGAGCCGGCGGCGCATACCGCCGGAGTAGCCGGCGACCGGGCGATCGGCGGCGTCCATCAGGCCGAAGCGGTCGAGCAGCTCGTCGGCCCGCCGGTGCGCCTCGCGGCGGGACAGGTGGTACAGGCGACCGAACATGCGCAGGTTGCCGCGGCCGGTGAGCTTCTCGTCCACGGCGGCGTACTGGCCGGCGAGCCCGATCAGCTCGCGCACCCTACCGGCCTCGCGGACGACGTCGTGCCCGGCGATCCGGGCGTGCCCGGCATCAGGGTCGGACAGGGTCGCCAGGATGCGCACCGCGGTCGTCTTCCCGGCACCGTTCGGCCCGAGCACGCCGCAGACCGTCCCTCTCTGCACGCTCAGGTCCAGGCCCCGCAGCGCACGGGTGTCCCCGAAGGACTTGTGCAGCCCTTCGGCGACCACCATCGCCGCTCCACTGAGTACGTTGTACGCGGTCATGCCAGCCAGCGTAGGAGACTGGGTACTATGTACGCAACCAGGAGGGTGGAACGGTGGCCGACGCCGAGTATGTGAACATCTGGATGCGACCCGAGCGCCCGGCCTACGGGCCGAAACCGGCGTACAGCCGCGCGCAGATCACCGAGGCGGCGATCCGGATCGCCGACGCCGAGGGCCTGGAGGCCGCCACCATGCGGCGGATCGCCGCCGAGATCGGCGCCGGCGCGATGTCGCTCTACCGGTACGTCCCGAGCCGCGACAACCTGATCGAGCTCATGGCCGACCGCCTGATGGGCGAGATCGACGTCACGGGCATGCCCTCGGGTGACTGGCGCGCCGACCTGACGCACTACGCAGGTGAGCTGCGAGCCATGTGGCTGCGGCACCCGTGGATCGCCACCGTGCAGCGGTCGCTGCCCAGCTTCGGCCCCAACCAGCTGCTCCTGATCGAACGGCTGATGGGAGTCCTCGACGCCCTCGTCCCCATCGACGAGAACCTCGGCCTCGTCGGCATGCTGAACAGCTACACCGAGGGCACGGTCCGCGAGGAGATCAGCTCGGCCAGGGAGTTCCGCCGCAGCGGGCTCAGCGAGTCGGCGTGGATGACCCGCAGCCACGCGCACATCGACCAGCTCGTGAAAAGCGGCGACTACCCGATCTTCACCAAGATCGTGATGGAGGCCCGCCAGCCGCACCTGAGCCGCGACGACCAGTTCCGCCACGGCCTCCAGCGAGTCCTCGACTGCATCGCCGCAGCTCTCCCGCCAGCAGGCTCGTAACGGAGCCTCGACGCCCACCGAAGGCGCGACACGGGTGCCCCCTGGCATGCCGAGGCTGCTCCCCACCGCGGACGGACTGGACCTCTTCACGCCCGCGACCGACGCGGACGGGCTGGCCCCCGCCGCACCCGCGACCGGCGCGGCTGCCGTCCGCCTCCCGGCGGGGGAGGCATCCGGACACACCCGCACGACCAGGGCACCGGCTGGCCACCTGGCCCGCCCTCCACGACGACCGGCCTACCTCTTCCGGCCACACCGAGCGGCATACGGGCCTCGAACAAGCTCGAACTGTCCTCGACTGGCTCACCGGCGACCGCGAGCGCGACACCACCTGCTGAACCAAACCCCGTCTGAACCAAGAACGCCGTGCGCGGGACAGACGCCGCCGGGCCGGTGGTGCGCGCGCCGGCCTGCCGCGCACCTGGTCGCGCGGCAGAACAGGGCGCCAGTCGGTCTCGGGACGCTGCGGCAGAACCCTCGTCTCAGCGGGATCCTCCGGAGCGATCCGCGGCACCATCGTCCTGTCCGCGTCCGGCGACACGTCGACGCCCCGCGCCCCCGAAACACCCGCACCAGGGGCGGCCGACTCGGCAGCGGCGACAGCGGGCTCGGCAGGCGGCAGGCGGCAGGCGGCAGGACCGGAGCAGGCGTCAGTCAGTTTCGGGACGCTGCGGCAGAACCCTCGTCTCGTCGGGATCCTCCGGGGCGATCCGCAGCACCATCGTCCTGTCCGCGTCCGGCTGCACGTCGACACCCCGTGCACCCGAAATACGCGCGCCAGGGGCGGCCGACTCGGCAGCGGCGGCGGTGGGCTCGGCGGCAGGGGCGACGGGATCGGCAGCTGCGGGTGCGGTGGCGGGGGCAGCGGGTTCGGCGGCAGAGGCGGGGGCAGGGGCGGCGGCGCGGGATTCTTGCCGGGCTTCTGTGAGGGCGGCGTTGATGCGGGTGCCGCCGCGCTTGAAGCCGAGCTCGCGCCGGGCTTCCTCCAGGACCTGCTCCTCGGTGCGCAGCAGGGTGTCGGACTCGATCCAGGCGATCAGAGCGACCAGCACCGGCCGCGGATATTCGGTGATCGGGCGGCCCGGGACGAAATCGGGGCGGGGCAGGGTGCGGGCCGACGAGAGTGGAGCGGCGGGCGACTCGGGCAGGTGCAGCACGATGGTGGGCTCGTTGGTGCGGCGGGCGTCGGCGGCGGCGAGCGCCTCGTCATATGCGGCCCGGGTCCTGGTGGTCTCGGCGGCGGGGTCGGCGAACCAGTCGGTGGACCAGATGCGGTGGTAGCGCCAGCCGAGACGCTCGAGCTGCTCCTGCCGGAGGCGGTCGCGGTCGCGGGCGGTGCTCGCGGCGTGGTAGGTGGCGCCGTCGGTCTCGATGGCGAGGACGAGCTCGTCCGGGTCCGAAGGGTGGGAGCAGGCGAAGTCGATGTAGGCGCCCGCGACGCCGAAGCGGGCGGTGACGGGGATGCCGGCGGCGGTGAGGCGGGCGAGGACGTCGGCCTCGAAGGCGTCGGGCTGGGCGTGGTCGGCGGTGGCCGCGCGCAGGGAGGTGCCGCCGGACTCGGTGTATTCGAGATACGCCCGGAGCAGCCGGACGCCTTCGGAGGTGCTGCGGGCCGGGTCCATGTCGGCGGCGGTGAAGGAGCTGACCAGGGTCATCCGGCGGCGGGCGCGGGTGACCGCGACGTTGAGCCGCCGCTCGCCGCCGGGGAGCAGCAGCGGGCCGAAACGATAGGGCAGCTGGCCGGCGGCGTTCTTGCCGTAGCCGATGGACAGGATGATCGCGTCGCGCTCGTCGCCCTGGACGCGCTCGAGGTTCTTGACGAAGAACGGCTCGCCGGCGCTCTCGGAGAAGAAGGCGTGCAGCTCGGGGCGGGCCGAGAGGGCCTTGCGCAGGGCGAGGTCGATGCGGTCGGCGTGGGTGATGCCCATGGTGATCACGCCGAGGGACTGCGAGGGGCGCAGCTGGGCGTGCTGGAGGGCGAGCTCGACGACGCGGTCGACCTCGGCGGTCACGCTGTCCGTGTCGGTGTTGGCCGGGTCGTGGGCGACGTGGACGTGCTGCACGGAGCCGGCGCCGGCCGTGCCGGGGAACGTGACCAGCGACCGCTCGTAGATGTGCGCGTTGGAGAAGCCGATGAGCCGGTCGTCCTGGCTGCGGTAGTGCCAGCGCAGCAGATACGCCGGGAGCAGCGCGGTCAGCACGTCCAGGACCGACTCGTAGCCGGAGGTGAGCGACAGGTCGATCGAGCCGTCGGCCCTGACGCCGAGCGGGTCGGCGCCGCCGCCTTCCTCGGCGGCGGTGAAGAACGACGTGGGCGGCAGCTGGTGCTCGTCGCCGGCGACGACGACCTGCCTGGCCCGCAGCAGCGCCGGGACCGCGTCGGCGGGCGTGACCTGGCTGGCCTCGTCGAAGACGACGACGTCGAACAGGTCGGCCTCGGCGGGCAGCAGCTGCGACACGATCAGCGGGCTCATCGCCCAGCAGGGGCGCAGCGCGGTCAGCATGTGCGGGGCGGTCGCGAAGAGCTGGCGGATCGGCAGGTGCCGGCGCTTGAGGTTGGCCTGGTGCTCGACCAGGCGGCTCTCGTCGGGATACTGGTCGCGGGTCCGCGTGATGTGCTCCGCGACGGCCCGCAGGACGCGGCTGGCGGTCGCGTCGATGTGCCGGTGGTCGGCGGCGCGGAACTCCTCGGCGGTGCGCGTGTGCAGCGCCCCGTCGAACGCGCCGACCCGGTCGTCGGTGAAGTTGAGGTGCTGCAGGATCGACGCGTGCCAGCAGGCGTCGAAGACGGCCCCGGCGAGGTCGGCGTCGGGGCGGTGGCCGGTGAGGTCGGCGACGAACTGGTCGAGGCCGAGCCCGGCAAACCCGGCGGCGAGCTCGTTGAGCCGGGGGATCCGGCGCAGGGTGCGCTCGTCCCCGGCGAGCCCGGACAGGACCTGGGCGAGCCGGTCGAGCGGCAGCGCGGCGAGGCCGAGCTGCGGGACGAACCGCTGCAGTTGCGTGACCTGCTCGTCGAGCGCCTGGAACGCGGCCCTCGCCCGCGCGAACTCCGCCGGCAGGCGCGGATGCCCGCCGTCCGTCGCGGCCCGGGTCCACTGCGCGCGCTGGGTGAGGGCCGTGGACAGCCCGGCGAACAGCTGCTGCCGGCCAGGCGCCCCCGAGCCGCGCCACAGCTGGGCGGCCTGCTTGCGCATGCGGCGGCGGGTGAGCCAGCCCGCGTCGGTGCCGGGCTGGCCGGCGTGCTCGCGGCGCCACGCGGCGTCGGCGGCGGAAGCGATGTGGGTGGCGAGGTCGACG
This sequence comes from Dactylosporangium sp. NPDC051087, assembly GCF_055586325.1. NCBI lineage: Bacteria > Bacillati > Actinomycetota > Actinomycetes > Micromonosporales > Micromonosporaceae > Dactylosporangium > Dactylosporangium sp. NPDC051087. The sequence continues at coordinate 427,535 of NZ_JBVJIJ010000005.1, forward strand.
CGGAACACGTCCTCGTGGAAGCCGGCCAGCGTGGTGGCGACCCCGTCGAGGAACCCGAACAGCTGCCGCCAGCCGGCGAGGTCGGCGGGCGGGCGCAGGCCGGTCTGCTCCTGGACGTGCCGCAACGCCGGGCGGGCCGCGGGCAGGGTCCGCTCGGCGAGCCGCTCGACCAGGTCGAACGCGGCTTCGGCGTCAGCGGGTGTACGCACCGCCGACCCGACCCACCCACTTTGCTGGCCGGTGACGGTGAACCCGCCGAGCGCGGCGAAGTCGCGCAGCTGCTCCCGGACGCGGCGGGCGGTGCCGGCGTCGAGGGCGGCGAGGGTCTGCCCGCGCAGGCGCACGGCCGTCATCGGCCGCACCGTGCCGGCGAGCTCGACGAGGGCGCACTGCGACTGATAGGCGCTGACGCCCCACGGCTCGCGGACCTGGTGCAACGCCTCGTCATGCCCGTTGAGCTGGGCGCGCTTCGTGATCAGGGTCTCGTGCAGGACGCTGAGGTCGGGCTGGGCGATCCTGGCCGCGGAGTCGAACGCGGCCTTGAGGTCGGCGGCGACCCTGCGCCGTGACGTGGTGCCGTCGTGGACGTCCATGACCAGGCTGCCGAGCCCGCGCCGGGTGAGCCGGTCGGTGACCGCGGTGATCGCGGCCCGCTTCTCCGCCACGAACAGGACCCGCTTGCCGCGCGCGACCAGCGAGGCGATGAGGTTGGCGATGGTCTGGCTCTTGCCGGTGCCGGGCGGGCCCTTGATCACGCTGTGCTGGCCGGACAGGACGGCGTTGATCGCATAGTTTTGCGACGAGTCGGCGTCGAGCACCAGGAACTCGTCGTCGGGGGCGATCAGGTCGGGGTCGTCGGGCTGGACCGCCCCGGTCGCGTGCAGCCGCCGCTGCGCCTCACCGTCACCCGCGATCGCGGCGATGATCTCGTGCCCTTCGAGCGCGGCCGCGGCGACCTTGAGATCATTGACCATCGGGAGCTTGGCATAGGAGAACGTGCCCAGCACGCATCGCGGGCCGATCGTGAACCCGTTGACCCGGCCGGACGTCTCCTTCGTCAGTCGCTCATACAGCGGCTGGGGGTCGAAGCCCGCGGTGTAGCTGATCAGCTCCTCGAGCTCGTCGGCGTCGACCTGGACCCCGAACTCCTCCTCGAGCAGCTGCAGCAGCGTCGGATTGAGCTCGGTGTCGCCGTGCACGCTCAGCTCGAAGTCGTCCTCGGCCGCCCCGCGCGCCTTGAGCTGGGCGGATCGCAGCAGCACCGGCGCGGCCGGCACCCCGCTCCCGGCCGGTGGCGTCCAGGTGGCGCTGCCGATCGCCACGAAGCACGTCTCGATGCCCCGCTCCTCGGCCAGCTCACGTGCCTTGTTTCTGATCGTGCGCGCCCGCTTCACCGCCGCCGCGTGCGTGAGCGCCGGCCCCTCGTCAGGCTCGACGTCCAACGGATCGGCAACCGACGGATCGGCATCTGACGCTTCGGCAGCTGACGAGTCGGCGGCTGACGAGTCGGCGACCGAGGGGCCGGCGTCGTCGAGGGGGTCGGTGGGCTTCGGCGAGGCGACCGGCACCTTCGCCCTGCCGACGGCCGGACCGTCCGAGCCGACCAGGCGCGAGGCGGTCGGATCGGCGGAACCCGCGGCCCGCTGGTCAGCGCCGAGGTCAAGGACGGTGTCCTCCGCAACCGGCTGCCCGGCGGCGGAGGATGCCGGATCCGAGCTCGCCGCCGCGGCGGAACGCCTGCCTGCGGCGGAGCGGGTGAACAGCTGGCGCAGCGACATGGTCCGCCCGCCGAGCAGCGCCGCCACCGCGACCGGATCGGCCGCGGACAGGTCGAGCGTGCCCGAGCGCAGGTCCTTGTAATACAGCAGCGTGTTGCGCCCGCCCAGGTCGATGAGCTGGGAGCGCCACCGCCGGGCGGCCTCCTGCACGAGCGCCGCCCTGCTCTGTCCGTTCACGCTGCCGAGCCTAAACCTGGGGTACGACACTCCGCACCGATCAAAAGCATGAGTCCGGCGGCGGAGCGGCAGACAATCGACTGGCATCTTTACTGTTAACAAACCTTCGCGTAATGTCCGCGCCAGGGCGCCCTACATCCCCCATCTCGTTCGAGTCCGAGGCAGGTCTGCAATGAGACTGCGAATCGGGGTGATCGCGGCTGCCCTGGCAACGGCCGCGGCCACCGTCATCGTCGCCGCCACGCCGGCGCTGGCCGCGCCCGCCACCGCGGCCTTCGTCCAAACCTCCACCTGGGGTTCCGGCTACGAGGCCAAGTACACGATCACCAACGGCACGACCAGCACGATCAACGGCTGGACGGTCGCGTTCGACCTGCCCAGCGGCACGTCGGTCAGCTCGTCGTGGGACGCCAACCGGACCGGCAACTCCGGGCGCGTCACGTTCACCAACACCTGGAACGGCACGATCGCCCCCGGTGGCACGGCCAGCTTCGGGTTCATCGCCGCCGGCAGCGGTACCCCGACCAACTGCACGCTCAACGGCGCCGCCTGCGGTGGCGGCACGACCCCGACGACGCCGGCCGGCACGCCGGGTGTCCCGGGGAACTTCCGGGTGACCGCGACCACGAACACCAGCTTCTCCCTGGCGTGGAACGCCTCGACGGGCACCGTCACCGGCTACCGCGTCTACGA